>CALUXL010000030.1 GCA_944324735.1 uncultured Elusimicrobiales bacterium | reverse complement strand
AGATGTCCTTGCACCAAGCCAACACGATTTTGCCAATCCAGGCGGTTTCCTGGTTTTGGCGGTTGGAAAAATCCTGCTTTACTTGGGCGGGCGTGGCCAGCAAGTTATTAATTTTGCGCAAAATCCGCGCGCCCTTTTGCGTGGGCTTGCGTTTGTGTTCCCGCGCGGAATAGTAGCCGCCTTTTTCTTTATTGTACAGCATCCATAAATGCGAAACAAAATTAATCAGCGGGCTGTGGTTGCCAAAGGAGCCGCTGGCGTCTTCGCCTTTTTTGCGCTTGGCTTTTTTGTCTTTTTGGAACGCCAAATAATCTTCTATATCCTGCCGGAATTTCCATTCGTACGGCAAGCGGTTGGATTTATCTTTATTCTCCTGCGTCAGCGCCAAGACTTTATTTTCAAATACGTTTGGCCCCGGGATTTCCCCCCGCTGCGGAATGATGTGGTCCACTTGCGTCTGCCGTTCGTCAAACGCCTGCGCGAACGAAATGGGTTGGCCGCTGTATGGGCACAGGTGGTTTTGTTCCTCCCAGAGCAGGTATTTTTCTATATTGCGCGAGCTGACCAACACGTGGCCTTGCTGCAGCGCAGCGATGGCTTTTTTGCGTTCATCGGCCTGCAGCCTGTTTTGGCCTTCCAGCCACTGGCGGCGGCGCAGGGAGTTTTTGATTTCCCGCGAAAGTTCTACCACGATTTCGTCCGGTTGGCCGTACTTGTGGACGATGTAATTCAGCACGCGGTAAAATTCGGCCAGGGCGCGGCTCATCACCGGGTCATTGATAGACTCCTGTTTTTTAATAGCCTCTACCGAGCGCAACTTGCCCCGCAAAGCCGCTTGCGGCGGCTGGATGAGGGCCAACAAATTGCTTTCGTCCTGCCCTTGCAATATGCCATCAGTCAGCAAACGCAAAGCTTTTACGCTGTAAGAAGCCCTGCCCTTCTCCAACGTGAAGGACAAAAAAACCTGCTTCTTTTTCAATGCGCAAATAAAATCTATCCCGCGCTGCCGCTCGGATGCGTCGGCCGAGATATTGCGGGTTAGCTCCACAAAACTTTGGCCGATATATTCGTCTGTATTGTCCTCAATATCCGAAAACGTGGTAATGTTGGCCAAAAATTCTATCACCAACTCCTGCACTTTATCCGTCAAGTTTGCCCACTCGTTCAGCACGCCTGCCCGTTCAAAAGCAAACAGCGTGGTGTTGCCTTTTAACCCTTGTTTGATGCCGTTTTTGCGGTCAATGGTAAACGACACATCAGAGGGCAGCGACAAGGCTTGATAAATTTTGGCAAACGGAATTACCGCACTGTCCGCCGTATAATCGCTAGTGGAACTGTCCACATAGTTAAAAAGCTGCGTTTGGTGGGCCAAGGTAAGCGGATAGGATTCTTTTTCGCCTTTTTTGGCAAGCCGCAAGTTGGCAATATCTTTGGCTAACCGGTAATGCTGATAGGCCACCTGGGCGCAGGCGGCGTGCTTTTCTTGCGGGAAGAGCGGGCAGGCACCTACGTTTTCCAGCTCCCATTTAATGGGGCGTTGGTAAAACAGGGCGGAGTGGAAGGCGTCTTTAAGCGGAATTTCTTTTTGGCCGGGGAAATCGGGGAACATATTTTCCCCCCACACGGCGTAAGTACCGCGCAGCTGCGGGTGGTAAGAGCTTTGTTTGTCGTAAATGCGGTTAAATTCTTCTTCTACCATTTGGCGATAAATAAAGGTGCCGTCTTCTTCTATTTTGCGCCAAGGGTTCCCGGCGCTGGCTTGTTTGCGTTCATAGAGCAACTGCCCCAGCGTTTTGCAGTTAGCCAGCTGGGCCGACGTTTGGCTTAATTTTTTGCCGATGACGCCCCGTTCCTCCGCGCTTAACGTGCCTTTGTAGCCGCGGTTTTTAACGATATGGCAGAACACTTTAATCAGCTGCGGCAAGCCGAGTTCGTCTTCCACCGCTTTTGCACGCAAGGCAATTACATCCTCTTTATCCGCCAATAGATCATCCCGTGTAACACCCAACGACTCGGCCATATATTTGATTTTGCGCAAGCGGGCCGCTTTACGTTCAATTTGCTTGCGCATGAGGCGTGCAGCACGGCGGGCCGTATTAAGGGTAACCATTTCTTTGGGCGCGATGGGTTCGCCAAAGATATAACTATCTAAATGGAGTAAACGCGTGATATTTTTATCTTCGTCCAATTCATATACGGCCGTACCAATAGAAGATGTTCCCAAATCTATACCTAAGCGGTAGGATTTTCCCACCGGACTTTTGCTGATTGCCATAATCCAATTCCCCCTATAAATAGCCATAAAATAATATTTATTTTATATTAGCATAATTTAGCTTAATAAATAACTTGATTGTTCCCTAAAACCCCTAATTTAATCTTTTTTACTATTCGCCATTTTCTACTCATTAAGTTAAATACACGATTCATTCCCTGCTATTCTAGAAAAATTCCCTGTTATTTATTTTAGGGAATTGAATTAGTCGGAATGGATTTTTCAGACGAAAGTTTACTAACCGCAAAGCATTAAAATCCGTAAAATCAGCTTAAAATGAGGCAAAATTCCCTGTATTTTCCCTGATAAACAGGGATTTTACCTTCCCCTCTTACAGGGTTGGGCCGTCTGCACGCCATGCCCGACCATTTAAAAAGACACCTTTTGCAAGGTGTCTTTTTTGTTGCCTATTCGGCTTGAGTTCTGTCGCAGAATTCCCTCCGTTTTTATACATTGCCATCCTAGATACCTTTTAGAGATATAGAAAAAAGGACCTTTTCCGGGCTTTTTCTCTAACGGGGGAATAGCCCTCATCGCCTTCTCAACTATTCAAAAAAATTATTCAGAATCCTATTATTATTTTATATTTGTCTATATCATACCAACTCATTTTTTCTATTGCCTACTTCATCCCTTACCTTTATAAAAACTTGACTTTTATAACTATTTTATACTATAATATATTTATAGATATTTCCTGCCGTACAATCCTTTTTAGTTTTTCTTTACAGCATAGCCCGCTTTCAGGCGGGCCGTTTTGCGTTGCTGGCCTTCCGCCTGAAGGGCGTGCTGTTACCTCTGTATCCGCTCATCCCATTTTGACGTATTATCTCACCTAAGGAGCAATTATATGCCAAATCAAAACAAAAACCTTCATCTGCTGCGTCAAAATATACTGGAAAGACGTCTCCAAGAAATAGAATACCTAGAGCGTCAACAGGCCCTCCAAGATGACTTTTCCACCCGTATGTACGGCAAAAAAGATTATTCTAAAGAACGGGAAAAGATTCAACAAGAACTGGGGGGCAGTTCTTCCCCCCAAAAACTCCAAGTAGGAGAAAAGCCTTCTGAACAAGATTTACAAGCAGGCAGGCGTTCCCAACTGCCCGGCACCCGGTCCCCCGCAAAGCGGTTCTGGGATATTGCCGACGAACAGACCGCTAAGGAAAACTACCCCAAAACGCCTATTGCCGTTGGTAAAGAAATCAGCCGGTATAAACGTGAAAATCCCGATGAGTATGCTTCCTATTTGAAAAAATGGCAAGACGACCAAAAAACCTGGCAGGAAATAGATCAGGATATTCAAGACAGTAAGCTATCCAAACAAGATATTTCTCCCGCTCAATGGGATACCATTTTAAGTAAAAGCCAAAAAGAATTAGACGACAAACAAGACCCTCAAAAGAACCCAGAGTAACAACCTTACTGCAACATCTATGCCCGCAACAGGCTTCTTCAGCAGGGTATCTATATGGAACCCGACAAAAATGCAAACCAAATGATTGATGATATGGATAAAAAAGGTTCCGGCTGGGAAAAACTGCCTAAAAAAGTAGACGCACAGGGCAATCCTACCGACAAATTAGACCACCAAGCAGCCCAACGCCGCGCCGAAGCCGGCGGCACGGTGGTAGCCACCTATCACAATCCTAATAATGCCGAACACGGGCATATCGTACTGCTAAACCCCAAAGCAGGGATGAAACGCTCCGGCAAATGGGGAGGAGAAGTACCTTCGGTAGATGGATATAATCCAGACACTAAACAAATAACCGAAGGAGGCTCTTTAAGTGAACAGTTTAGCACGCCGCGGGAACCCCATATGGATTACTATGAATACACGGGCCCTAAAAAAGAAAAGGAAAAGGAAAAAGAATAAATGTATAATAAAAAAATGAAACATTTATTTGCGTTATTTTTGCTTAGTATATGTTGGGTAAGTGGGCAGGCCGATCCCCTGCCCACCAATCAGGAGGATAAACCCAAAGGCACAGAAACCATCGTTTATTCCCGATTTCGGGCGTTTAATATGCCTAAGTCCGATGAAAACAGCGCCTATGTATTAGGAGAATTTACCTATAGCAATGAATGGACGAATTACTTTATAAGAGAAAACAATTTATATTTTGCTTGGTCCGGTACTCCTTATTTTCATCTTATCCCGGCAGAGCCATTGCCTATCTTGGAAAGTTTTCAAATATGGCAAGATAATTACGAAGAATTTGAGAAACAATTTTTAGCAGAATTTGCCGTCCCGCATTTAGACGGGAAGAATTTTTCGCTTCCGTGCGGAAAGAATTCCTCGGTAGAATTTATAAAACAAATCAAAAAAGGAGCCCCCGGGGAAGAAAATGACGTATTTTACCAAATCATCTGGCATAAGGACGGAAAACAACATACGTTTGCCCGCAAAGAATGCCCCGTCCCAGTGATAGATTTTCCGCCCGGCCAATTTGCTTATTGCGACAAAAATATACTCTATTATGACGGCTTTGACGATTTCCCCTGGCCGGGAAGAAATAAAGCCCGGCGCGGCATCTTCTTTTGTGATTTGCAAAATCACACCCGCGGGGCTTATGCCGCCACTCCATACGAAACAAAAGAGAAATCCGCCCTTTATCCTTACAACCCCATCGGAATACCGGGCACAAATTGGATTTTTTATTTGCAGGATTCCGACGAATCCCCCCGCAAAAGCCAGCTTGTGGTGCGCCCCAAACTAACGCCGACGCAAGCGGAAAAAGCCGTCAAAGAATACCAAACTTTTATTCAAAAAAATACTAAAAAATGAAGAAATTATTGTTCATTCTGCTCATTTGCCTTTTCTGCATGTCCGCCCGTGCCAACGACACGTCCGGCACGGTGTTGCCCACGGGAGGAGTAGTGTTTGAAAAACAAGACGGCATTAAAATGAAAACCGAGGCTCTCTATATCCGCCCCGGGCAAATAGAAGTAAATTATCTGTTTGAAAACACCACAGATAAAGACATTACCACCCAAGTTTTCTTCCCCCTGCCCCAAATGCCAGCCGTAGAGACTTTCCCGCAAGGCGACCTTGCCCACGATTACGAATTTAAATTATGGGTCAATAACAAGCCTGTAAAATATGAAAAAAATTGGACCATTCTAAGCGGTGAAACAGACATTACAGCCCTTGTCCCCGTCCTCTTTTATACAGAGGAAGAAATCATCTCTGAAGCAGAGTTAGACCGCCGGGTTGAAATGTTGCAGCCGAAAGAACGACAGCCTTTTATTGATAAAAACATCTTAAAATACGGTTGGATTCTAGACCCAGCCAGAGGAGAAGTGCAAGCCTGGG
>CALUXL010000029.1 GCA_944324735.1 uncultured Elusimicrobiales bacterium | reverse complement strand
ACTTTGGTGCTGCGTACAATTAAAATTTGTGTATCTGGACGGAGGAACTAGCCAAACATCACGCCGTAACCACCAACCCCGCGCTGGACGAAAACACCCTTCCCCAAGCCGTGGCAGATACACAAATTTTAATTGTACGCAGCACCAAAGTGCCCGCCGAGGTGATAGACGCGGCCCCCCAATTAAAACTGATTATCCGCGCCGGCGCCGGTTATGACACGATAGACTCCGCCCACGCCGCCCAAAAAGGCGTGGCCGTGTGCAATTGCCCGGGCACCAACTCGATTGCCGTGGCGGAACTGGCCATGGCGCTTCTGCTGTCCTTAGACCGCCACATTTGCGACAACGTTTTTGACTTGCGCCGCGGCGTATGGAACAAAGCCAAATACAGCAAAGCCAAAGGCATCTTTGGCCGCACGCTGGGCATTATTGGCCTGGGCAACATTGGCAAAGAAGTAGCCAAACGCGCCCAAGCCTTTGGCATGAAAGTACTGGCCTATGACCCTTTTGCCAAAGAAGACGCCTTCACCCAGCTGGGTATTACCCGTTATACGGACTTGTACCAAATGGCCGCCCTGTGCGACGCGGTAACCGTGCACCTGCCCGATACCCCGCAAACCCACGGCCTGTTTAACAAAAAGTTTTTTGACTGTATGAAAGACGGTGCCATTTTTATAAATACGGCCCGCGGCGGATTAGTAAACACGCAGGATTTGGTAGCCGCTATGAAAGACAAACAAATCCGCGCCGCGCTGGACGTATACGAAAAAGAACCCAAAGCCACGGACACCGCCTTTGATTACACCCCCTTTGAAGGGACGGACTTTTACGGCACACACCATATTGGCGCCTCTACGGACCAAGCGCAAGACGCCGTAGCCCAACGCGCGGTGGAAATTATCAACCACTACGCCCAAACTAACGAATTTTTATACAAGGTAAACTAACTTATGGCAACCGTAAAACCGTTTAAGGGGATACGCCCCGTAAAAGATTTTGAAAAAATCGCCTGCCCTCCGTATGACGTTATTAACAGCGAAGAGGCACGCGCCATGGCCCAAGGGAACGAGCTTTCCTTTCTGCATATAGACAAGCCGGAAATTGACCTGCCGGAAGGGACGGACCCGTACTCCCCCGCCGTGTACGAAAAAGCCAAGGAAAATTTTGACAAATTCCTCTCCCAAGGCATTTTAAAGCAAGATGCAAAGCCCTGCTTTTACTTGTACGCCCAAACCATGGCGGACCGCACCCAATACGGCCTGGTAGGCGCCGTATCCACCCTGGAGTACGACCGCGGCATCATCCGCAAGCACGAACTGACCCGCAAAGAAAAAGAACTGGACCGCAGCAAACACGTTAACATCTTAAACGCCACCACCGGCCCCGTATTTTTAACTTATCCGGATCAGCAAGAGCTGGATGAAGTGGTAGCCGGCGTAACCACCCAAATACCGGTATGCTCTTTTATGTCCGACGACGGCATCCGCCATACCTTTTGGGTGATTGACGACGATGGCGACATTAAAAAAATAACGGCCGCTTTCAAAAAAATCCCCGTGTTGTATATTGCCGACGGACACCACCGCTCCGCCGCCGCGGGCAACGTGGCCGCCATGCGCCGCAAGAAACACCCCAAAGCCGGGGAGGACGCTTCTTTTAATTATTTCCTGGCCGTTATATTCCCCTCCAGCCAATTGTTTATTATGGACTATAACCGCCTGGTAAAAGACTTAAACGGCCGCACGCCCGAAGAGTTTATACAGGTGTTAAAGAAGGACTTTTTTGTCCAGGCTACCGGCCTTTCCACCCCGCCCAAACGCCATATGTTTGGCATGTATTTTGGCGGGCAATGGTATACGCTGACGGCTAAAAAAGGCTCTTTTAATGAAGAGGACCCCGTTAGCAGTTTAGACGTTAGCATTTTACAGCGCAACGTCCTTCAGCCCCTTTTAAACATTGGGGACCCCCGCACTGATAAACGCATTGACTTCGTAGGCGGTATCCGGGGTGTGGCCGAACTGGAACGCCGCGTAAACAACGGGGAGTTTAAAGTGGCCTTTAGCATGTACCCCACTTCTATTGAAGAACTGATAAAAGTGGCCGACGCACAACTGATTATGCCCCCCAAATCCACCTGGTTTGAACCCAAACTAAGAAGCGGTTTGGTGGTGTATAAATACGACGAGAAGGACCTGTAATATTTCCACCCGCTTCCCCCGTAAAGAAGCGGGTTTTTTACCAGGCCATTTGCCCAAAATAAAACCTGGGCCGCTTAATTTTAGCGGCCCGGGTTTATTCTATACAGCTAATATTAGAAACGGAAAGAGATGGAACCTTCGGCCCCTAAGCCATAGTTGGCGTAATTGGCGGCCACACTTAAGTCCAAATAAGCGGGCAGTTTAAAGTTTAAACCGGCCGTGGCGCGGGCGGTGGTGGCATATTCGCTGGAACCTTCTAAGGAAGAGTCCAACTCGGCACGGTTAATATGCAGGGTTGTGTAATCCACCCCGCCGCCAATATACGGCACCACATATTTAAACTTCATGGAAAGTACCAAGCTGGCATTGTAATGCGTGGCGGAAAAATCCCGCGCGCTGGCGCTATGGGCAGACACCACCAGCATGGGCTGGAAGGAGTACAGCACTTCGCTGGGGCGGGTAATACCCCAACGCAAACCGCCGCCGGCAATGGTCATCCCCTGGAAACTGCTGGCGCGGATAAACCCATCCACGCGAAACGGCATCCCAATATCCGCCTGCAACCAAGGGTACCAAACAGTACCCACTTCTTCCCGGTCACCCAAAGCGGTTTTTTGGCGGGCTTCGTAAGTATCGCCATTGGCTTCACTCATTTTAAAAATCATGCTAGCGCGCGGACCAATCTGAAATCCACCCCAACCCAACACACGCCCTGTGGTATACGTGCCCGATCCAATCAGGCCGCCCAAGTCTTGCGTAAAAGCGCGTACGTTTTGGGCGGTAACATGGTCGCCAAAATCGTCCCAAATATTTTTGGCGCCGGCAGGCAAAGCAAACACTAAAACCGCCGCCAATACAAAAAGATGTTTCTTCCAATTCATATTTTTCCTCACAGCTATATAATAAACAAAAAACGGTTAACGGAGAATCTCCAGCCTATCGCCTTTTTTCACCCGCCCGCGCAAAGTGCCTGCAGGCAGTTCCAGCGCGGCGCTCGCCCCCCAAAAAATGGGGCTTATGCGCCAGGGTTTGAAATTTTCCAACACCCCTATTATTAAACCCGAAGCGTCCACAAATATTACATCGATGGCAAAACGCATAAAAAACATATGTATCTGGCAGCAGGGCTCCAGCCACAAACCATGCCCCGCCTCCAGCGACGGGCGAAACATAAGCCCGAGCAAACGGGTTTTAAAGGTTTTGGCTTCATCTACCTGAGAAGAGATAACAAAATCTGTCCCTTTTAAAATACAGTTCATAATGGGGCCTGCACTTGGGCTTTTAAAGACGCCTCAATGGCGGTTAAAAAACTTTTGTCTTTAAAAATAACGTCTGACGGGGATACAAAACGGAAAGTTTCCCCCTCTTTAAAAATTAAAAAAGTAAGTGCCAGCTGGTTGTTTACTTCCACCTGGGCAATCCACATATCCGGACGGGTTTTGGCGGCCCGAACGGAAGAAATGCTGTATTCCTTACCGGATGGTTGAAAAGAACATTTTTCCCCGCAGGACAGTAAAAAACGGTATAAAGAGCGGTCCAGCAGGCGTACATCAGCATATTTTTTACGGCTTAAAGGCATTTGCAGGCGGGCCTTACTGCGGCTAATGCCGCGCACCAGAAGTAAATCCCCGTATATAAGGTCTGCGGCGCCTGCGCCTGCCGCCCAAAACAACAAACAGCTAGGCAAAAGCAGGCGCCGTAACCACATTAAGCGTTTACCCGTTCTACGTAAGAGCCGTCGCGCGTATCTACCAGTACGGTATCGCCTTCGTTGATGAACAAAGGTACTTTAATGACGGTGCCCGTTTCCAGGGTGGCTTCCTTAGTCATATTGGCCACGGTGTCCCCTTTTACGCCGGGAACGGTAGAGGCAATTTTAAGCGGCACTTTAATGGGCAAATCAATGCTGAACAGCTGGTCGTTAATATACAAGCCGGTTACTTCCATGTTGTCTTTTAAGTATTTGCGCTGGTCGCCCAGTTTTTCCAAAGGAACTTCCACTTGTTCATAATCGTTGCTGTTCATAAAAGTGGCCATATCGCCGGACGTATACAAATACGTAAAGGGGCGTTTTTCCACTTCTACTTCTTTAAATTTGTCTTCGGGGCGGTAGGCCGTTTCAATTAATCCGCCGGTGTTGATGTTGCGCAATTTAACGCGCACTACGGCGCGGGCTTGCGATTTGCGGTGGTGCTGGTATTCAATAATTTCTACCAGTTGGCCGTTTTCGTCTTCAAAAATAAGACCTTCGTGAAAGTCAGTCGTACTCAACATAATATTACCTCTTTTCGGGGCCTAAGCCCTTAATTTTTAGTCAACTTTTTGGAACCGCCGGCAGTTACCAAATAGGTATCCTCCAGCCGCACGCCCCATTGGCCCGCCAAATAAATGCCGGGCTCCACGGTAACGGGGGAATTTTCTTCCAACTCCTGCACGGAACGGGGCCCCAATAAAGGCCCGTCATGCACCTCCAGCCCCACCCCATGGCCTACGGAATGGAAAAATTGTTTTCCAAACCCGGCCTCTTCAATAATACGGCGGGCGGCGGCGTCAGCCTCCCGGCAGGGCAGGCCCGCGCGCAAACTTTTGGCGCAAGCCCGGTACGCGGCGTGCGTAATATTCCAAATCTTTTCATATTGGGCAGGGGCATTTCCCCCATGCCACCAGCTGCGCGTCATGTCGGAACAATAACCTTCATATTGGCAGCCAAAATCCATTAAAACCGCTTCGCTCTTTTTTAATTTGCGCGTGCGGGAAGCGGTGTGGTGTGCGTCGGCCGTGTTTTCCCCAAAACAAACAATGTTAAAAGGAATAGCCTCCGCCCCGCGGCGAAGCATGGCCCCCGCCAATAAGGCGGCCACGGCTTGCTCCGTCATACCCGTTTTGATTTGCGGTTTTACTTCTTTAAACGCTTCCGACGCAATGCGGCAGGCCGTTTGCAGTTTGGCAATTTCGTCCGGGTATTTGGTTAGGCGCATTTCATCCATCAAAGCGCCAGCAGAAACGTAACCTGCGTCTTCCAGCTGGCGGCCCAACAAAAAGTTTACTTTGTCTTGGGCAAAGCCGGTGTTTTTTAGGCCAAGCTGCGCGGCCTGCTGCAAGGCGGCCTGCGCCAAAGAGCCCAGGTCCACTTCCTGCACTTTAATAAAAGAGCTTACACCCGCCATTTTGGGTACAATCATGGTACGGGTAAAGAAGAAAGTTTTTCCCAAAGTTACCAGCAAAACGGCTTCCCCCTCCGAAAGTTCCACCCCGGAAAGGTAGCGCATCTCCAGCGGGGAGGCCGTAAAATATCCGTCCAGCCCGGCCTGTTTAAGCAGGCGTTTAAAATCCCGCAAGCGCTGTTTTGAATAGTCTTTTACTGGCATTATTTTTTGGTTAAAATTTTAGATCCGGTTTTGGTAACCACTACGGTATCTTCCAAACGAACCCCGTATTTGCCGGGCAGATAGATGCCGGGTTCCACCGTTACCACATTGCCTTCCACCAATATAGCGTCGGACTCTTGGTTGTTGTACGGTGCTTCGTGGTTTTCCATACCCATGCCGTGGCCGGTGCCGTGCGTAAAGTACGGGCCGTAACCGCCGGCTTTAATAATATCGCGGGAGGTATTATCCACACCGCGCGTGGCCATGCCCGGCTTTACCGCTTTAATCCCCGCCTTACGGGCTTTATCCACCAGCTGCCATATTTTTTTGTATTCGGCCGGTTCTTTTTTACCGTGCCACCAGCTGCGGGTAATGTCGGAACAATAGCCGTTATAAATACAGCCAAAATCCATCAAAATGCAATCTTCCGCCTTTAATTTGCGAGACCCGGTTACATGGTGCGGGTTGGCGCAGTTTTCACCAAAGCCCACGATGGTATAGAAAGAAGTGGTGGTGGCGCCATGGGTGCGCATATATTTTTCCAGCTCGGCGGCCACGTCCAGCTCCGTCATGCCGGTTTTGATTAAAGGTTTTACGTATTCGTAAGCATTGTAAGCCATGCGGCAAGCATAGCGCATGGTTTTAATTTCGTTTTCGTCTTTTACTTCTCTAAGCGTATTAATTAAGCTGTCGCTTTCTACAAAGCCGTTTTGGGCCAGCAAACGCCCGGCGGCGTAACCTTCTTTAGCCGCGTCAAAACCCACTTTTTGCAAGCCGCATTTTTGGGCTTGTTTAATGGCGGTGTTCAGGCGGTCTTCGTCGGCGGCCGTCGTCATAAACGGGGCGCGCACGGCTACATCGGTTAAATAAAGTTCACGCGTCCAACAAAAAACATCTTTGGCGGTTATTAAAAACACGGCTTCGTGCGGATAAAAATAAAAACCACCCAAGTAAAATTGATCTAAATTATCAGTAACCAAAAAACCATCCAAACCGTTCTTTTTCATTAATTTGCGTAAGGATGTAATTTTTTGCGGAATTTGTTTTTTGTTCATAGTGCGCAATCTCCTCTATATATATCATAACAATTTTACCCTTGCCGCACAACGCTAAAAAGCCGATATTCTTGGGATTTTTTACCTCATTTACGGCTGAAATATAATATAATAATTTATATTGTGGACTTAATATACCATGAAGCGTAAAATTTTATTATTTTTGGCGGCGCTGTTTTGCGCCCATACATTAACGGCCGGGGTTTTTACTTCTTCCGACGGAAGATTTACCATGGATATGCCCTCCGGCTGGGCCAGTGCCGCCTCGAAAGATAAAAACAATGTACTTAGCCTAAAAAAAGCGGCCGCCCAATTGGATATTGCCACTTTTGAAGACTGCAAAACAGAAACCTGCCTGGAAAAGAAAATAAACGAAGATTTAGCCGCCGTAAAAGCCCAAAAGATGAAAGTAATCGGCAATACTTATACCGGCGAAGAAATTAAACGTATTGATTTTTCCACCGGGGAACCTTTTTTCTACATCAGCTATTTTTCCCCCAAGGCAGATTTCAGCTCCGGTTATTTTTTGGTAGGGCAAAAGGCTTACTCCATCAAAGCGCAAAAACTTTCTTACGCGGAAACGGATTTAATTTTTTCCTTCATCTACCCCATTGAGCAGGAAGAAAAACCGGCCCCGGCCAACACTTCTTCCGCAAAACCAGTCGAACAGCCCCTTACGCTGAATATGGATTTAAAAGACCCCCGCGCCTATGATATTGCGGCGGCCCCCCAAGTGCAGGAAGAAAACCTGCTGGAAGAAGCACCGTCCGCCCAAGAGGAAGCGGTTTCTTCCGCCGTAACTGCGGCCTCCGTTAAAGAAATGCTGCACAAATATGGCCAGGCACTTAAGAACCGCCTGCCCAAGTTAAACACGGGTACCCTGGTTACGAAAGACATGCCGCCTTTTATCCGCCGCGCAGGCCACTTGCTGGACGTGATTGCTTTGCTGTTTGCTTTATACATACTTACCTTGGTACTGGGTTTAATAATTAAGATTATACGCCCGGCCAGAAAGAATGAACAAAAAGTAAACCCCAATTCTTTATATCCCATTAAATTTAAACGGTTATATGGTACGCCGTCTTTAATATTCCGCGCGCGCGATAACCAGGGCAATACGCTTACGTCGCTTTCTTCCCGGTGGGATTGTGTATTTTTATTTACCGGCTCGGCCGCGGTGGTGCTAGCGCTGGGTGCCATGGCGGTGGCGGGCGTGTTGCAAACGCTGGATTTATTTGCCATATCTTCTTTTGCGTACAGCACCATTTATTCGGGTGCTTCGCTGGTGCTACCGCTGGGGGTATTGGTGTTTTTCTGCGGGGTGATATGGTCCCAATTAATGTTAAGAGAAATTACTTTGTATGACCGCCGCGGGCAAAAGGCCGTGTTTATTTTACAAAAAGGTTTTGGGCTTACCAAAGAACGCTATGAAATTTATTTTGCCAAATCCAAAGATGTGGTAGTGCTGGAGCGCAAACGCTTTAGCTATTACCGCCGCTGGAATATGGCCACGCGGGACGGCAATGTGCTGGCCGTGATTACGGAAAACAACCGCTTTAAAGCCGTGCTTCGCAAATTTACGGGGCATTTGTGGGGCTTGTTGCGCGCCAGCTACCATATTGAAGGTCCGATGGACAGCAAAGGAAACATCACCAATGCCTGCCAGGCATTTAACCGCTTTACCTGCAATATAGATAAACCCCAAGCCATCGCCGCGCGCGATATGTTGGCCGCCGCCCTGGTAATAAACATACGGGATAAAGACAAATGGTACCCCTGGTTTAACTAATATAAAAACCGCGCCAAAAGCGCGGTTTTTTATTTGTGTTTGCACGGGCGGCAAAGCGTTTGCTATTCTATAATTATGAAAAAATTTTTTATTATTCCCTTTCTTTTTAGTGGTCTTGTGCAAGCACAGCCCTTGCAAGAAACCATACACGATATGACGGCCAACGCCCCTGTTTTACAAGGGGCTTGGTGGGCAGGAACCGCCGGCTACCCGGGCGGAGAAGTATTATTTTCCGTTAATGAAAGCCAGCGCATGGCGCCGGCCTCCACCTTAAAATTAATTACCAGTGCCGCCGTGCTGGAAACCTTCGGGCCGGACTATCAGTTTGAAACCCGTTTATATGCAGACGCACTGCCTAACGAAGACGGCGTACTAAACGGCAACATCTATATCCGCGGCGGTGGGGATCCTTCCCTCGGCTCCACCCGCCCGCAGGGTGGCATAAACGCCAAAAAATTAATGCGCACCTGGGCCAAGGCTATACAAAAAAGCGGCATAAAAACCATACGCGGAAATATTTATGCCGATGAAACGCTGTTTGAGGGCTTATCCGTTCCCCCCAAAGTAAATTGGGAAAATATGGGCAATTATTATGCGGCGCCCGTGTCGGCCTTGTCGCTAGCGGATAATTCTTTTAAAATCCGCTTTGCGCCCCAGCCGGGGCACGGCAAAGAAGCCCAGGTTTCCAAAACCGAGCCCGAAATACCCGGCCTTTCCATCCGTTCTTATGTAACCGCCAACGCGCAGGACCGGCGCGACAATGCCTACGTCTACGCCGCCCCCGGCCAGTTTGATTTGGATATTTACGGCACCATCCCCACCAATTTGCTGGGCTTTACCATCCAAGCCGCCCTGCCGGACCCGGCCCTTTTTACCGCCCAATATTTACAGCAAACCCTACAGGAAGAAGGCGTAAGCGTAACAGGGGATGCCCAAAAAATAAACCCGGCGCCCGATTATGCCACCCTGCATTTGCTCTACACACAAAAATCGGCCAAGTTAAAAGACATTTTATACGTACTTAATAAACGCAGTTTTAATTTTTACGCGGAAATGCTGGTGCGCCACCTGGCGCTAAACGCCGGGCAAAAAGGCACATTGCAAAACGGTATACACCAGCTGAAACTGTGGCTTAAAAAACACAATATACCGCTTAATGACGTAAAAATTTACGACGCGAGCGGCCTTTCGCGCGATAATATGCTCACCGTCCGAGCCCTAACCGGCACCTTAAACGCCATGGTAAACAGCCCGTATTTTAATGTGTATTATCAAACCCTGGCCACCCCTAACGACCGGGGAGACTTGCTTCTTCTGCGCCGCTGGCTCTACCCGCAAAAACGCCTGGATGACGT
Organism: uncultured Elusimicrobiales bacterium; assembly: GCA_944324735.1. Classification (GTDB taxonomy): domain Bacteria; phylum Elusimicrobiota; class Elusimicrobia; order Elusimicrobiales; family Elusimicrobiaceae; genus Avelusimicrobium. The sequence goes on along the minus strand of CALUXL010000029.1, from coordinate 2,358 downwards.
ACACGTAAAAGGCGGCACCATAGACGGCGTAAAAGCCATGGCAGGATACGTAAAAGACCCTAACGGCCAATTCATTTCCTTTGCCTTAATTGCCAATAACCTGGAAGACAAAAGCGAGGCAATCAACCGCATACATGAAAACATCATAAAAACGCTTTTGCATACTAAGCCGTAATTTTACCCCAAACAAAAACCGCGCCTTAACAGGCGCGGTTTTTTATTTTCACCAAACGTGTTTTAATTACCCGTTACGCTAATGCGTTTCCACTTTCCGCCCAAAAAACGCCACAGCATAAACACCGCCGTTAAAGAGGCGTAAAAGGTAAGCCAGCTCCACACCTGCACCACACTGCCGTGCATTTTATACACAATAAACCAGGTGCCCGGTATCAGCAATACCCAAGCGCAAAACAGCATTACATACATATAATACTTGGTATCGCCCGCCCCGCGGATGGCTTCGCCAAAAATCAGGTAAGTAGCGTCAAACAAAACAAATATGCTTACCAGTTTCATAAGCGGATAAGTTTTAGCGGCAATTTCGGCCGCATCGGGAGAGGTGGCCGGTATAAACAGCCCCACAAAAAACGGGGAAAAGCAGAAAAAGCTTACCCCCACCAGCCCCGCATAAGCGTAGCCAATTTTGCAGGCGTTTTTAACCACTTTTACAGCTAAGTCCGAACGCTTTAACCCCTGATATTTGCTAACTAAAATTTGAATACCAACACCCAATCCCAAAATAACCGTAAACACTACCGGCTGCATAGACATTACCACATTGCTCGCCTGCAGGGATATGGTATCAATATTACCAATCATAAACGTAAACAGGGTAAAAGACATAATGTCCATCAAAAACCCAAAACCATTGGGTACCCCAAAGCGCAGCAAGCGGGCAAATACCGGCTTGTAGAACCCGGCCAGACGGGACACCTTAAACGCCTTGCCCGTTTTGGAAGCAAAAATAAGCGTGCCAAAAACTACCGTCATGCTGGCAGTCCCCAACACGGTGGCCCAGGCAGCGCCCACAATCCCCATCTCCGGGAAGCCCAACTTACCAAAAATCATCACATAATCCAGCACAATGTTTACCAGGTTACCAAACAAAGCGGTGTACATGGGTACTTTGGTTTTTCCGCGGCCGCTAAAAAAGCTGGCCAGCGCATTGTTAATAACCGCAAACCCGCCCAATAAGTTTAAAATAGTAAAGTATTGTATTTCTAACGCGGTTACCTGCGGGCCGTGATTAAACAGGCGAATTACCCAATTACCCACCGGGGTAAGAGACGCCAGCAGCAAAGAAGACAACACCGCCAGCAAAATTCCCTGCCATAAAGAAACCGTAACCGACGCAAACTTACGCCGTGCATAATACTGGGATATAAACACGCTGGTATAGGTGGCCAACCCCATAAACAGGGAACCAAACGTCATGGCCAAAGCGCCGCCCGGCACACACGCGGCTAGGGCGTCGTGCGAATACCAGGCCAAAAACATTCTGTCTGCAAATTGCATCACTACCTGTGAGGCCATGGTAACAATCAACGGATAAGACAAAAACCACAATTCCGATAACGAGGCTTGCGGATATGTTTTTACGCTCACTTCTTTAATACTCCTTTTTGCAACCGTACACAAAAAAAGACCTGCCCTTTAAGAGCAGGTCTGTTCAGTAGTTAAACTTAAATTACAGTTTGCGAACTTTAACTGCTTTCGGGCCTTTTTCAGACTCAACGATATCAAATTCAACTTCCTGTCCTTCAGCTAAGGTTTTGAAACCATCGCCTTGGATTTCTTGATAGTGAACAAAGAGATCTTTAGAACCATCTTCGGGGGTTACGAAGCCGTAACCTTTCTGGTCGTTAAACCATTTTACTTTTCCTTTAGCCATTTTACTTTTTACTTCCTTATTTAATTATATCAGGTGCTTGAACTTAACAAGTACCTACAATTATTATACTATAAATCACAAGAATTAGCGCAAAATATTTTTTTGTTTTTTCTTCTCACGCAAGCCCGTTTTATAGTATATAATTATTCTATGAAAATAATAGAATGCGTACCAAATATTTCTTTATCGGCTAATGCGCAAAAATTGCAACGCATTGTGCAAGCGCTTAGCCGGGTGCCCGGCGTTGCCTTTTTAGGCTCGGACGAAAACCCCTCCGCCAACCGTACCGTTCTTACCTTTGCGGGGGAGCCCTCCGCCGTTATGCAGGCGGCGCGGTCCTGCATTAAAACCGCTTTGCAAGAAATTGATATGCGCACCCACCGCGGCGCACACCCGCGCCTGGGCGCGGTGGACGTGTGCCCGCTGGTCCCCATTCAAGGCATTACTTTGGAAGAAACTGCACAGCT
>CALUXL010000028.1 GCA_944324735.1 uncultured Elusimicrobiales bacterium | reverse complement strand
CCGTCATCAATAAAATCAACTCCTACCGGCCCATTTCTTTTATTTCCATTACCAAAGGGTTTTTCCTCTCCATATTAACCATGGCCACCGGCGGTTCCGCCGGTAAAGAAGCCCCCTGTGCCGATGTAGGCGCCGGCATTAGCTCTCTGCTGGGGCGCGTGCTGCACATGAACCTGCAAGACCAGCGCAAAATGATGATTTGCGGCGTAAGCGCAGGCTTTGCGGGCGTATTTGGTGTGCCTATATCCGGGGCGTTGTTTGGGCTAGAAGTACTTTGGGTAGGCCATATTTTTTATGAGGTAATGTTTGCCGCGTTGGTAGCGGGGATGACGGCCTTCCAGGTAACGCAGTACCTGGGGGTAAACTATATTTACCACCCGATACACTTTGTGCCGGTATTTTCCGAACAGTTCTTCTTAGAAGTTATCATAGCGGGGGTGGTATTTGTCATTATTTCTATTTTATTTATAGAAATGATGAAATTTATGCGGGTGCTGTTTCGCTATATAGCGCTGCGCTCTTCGGTATTTATGGCCTGTGCGGTGGGCGGGTGCGTGTTAATTGCGGTAGGATATTTTATTTCCCCCCTTTATTTAGGCTTAGGCATGAGCGGGATAGACAATGTACTGGCAGGCACCACCCCCGAAAGCCCTTTTGGGTTTTTATATAAAATCATCACCACCTCCGTTACGTTTGCCGCCGGCGGTATTGGCGGCGTGGTAACCCCTATTTTCTTTATTGGCGCGCAGGCGGGCGGCATGCTGGCCGACTTTTTGGCCGTGGATACCGCTACCTTGGCCGCCCTGGGGCTGGTGGCGGTTTTGGCCGGCACGGCAAATACCCCTTTATCGGCCAGTATTATGGCCATAGAACTGTTTGGGGCTGAAATTGCCCCCTATGCCACCATTGCCTGTGTAATTAGTTTCTTGGTAACGGGGCAACAAAGCATTTACCCCAGCCAGCGCCTGGCTTTTGACAAGAGCGGGCAGATGGACCTTTCTGCCGACAAAGGTTTCTCCGTAGCGGAGAAAAAAATCCCCACCCGCAAAGGACTTTTTAAGAAGACATTAAAGGATATGGTAAAGCACCTAATCCCTAACCCAAAAGATTTTGATAACGAAAAATAAACTTTACCCCCTGCCAAAGCAGGGGGTTTTTATTACCGGGTTAAAGCAAGAGATCCCCAATCGGTGGATTCTTTTTCTTACCCACTGCGGCTTGTAACAGGCTAAATTATCTTATATTTTAAACTTTTTAGTTTGCTTACCCACCAAAAAAACGCGGGGTTTAAAAAAATCCCGCGTTTTATGTAACACTTTTTATATTAATAAGTGGGCACCTGGTATTCTTTGGCCAAGGCGTTGTAGCGGTCGATTACTTTGCGTATAAAATCCCGCTTTTGTACATAACTGCCCGGGAAGAACGCCCCCTTAAAACCGGCTATTACCACGTTTTTAAGTTCTTTGGGGGACAGGTCAATATTGCGCACCAACAGTTCCAGCTCTTTGGTAACCGTAGTGTTGGAAACCAAGCGGTTATCCGTATTAATGCTAATTGGCAAACCGCGGGCAATCATTTCCTTTACCGGGTGATTTTTGACGGATTTTATTTCCGGCAAGGTTTGCAAATTGCTGGTAAGGCACACTTCCACGCCAATGCGTTCGCTGGCGATATAGTCGGCTAGGCTGTCCACATAGGCTTGTTTGTCTTTTACCTTTTTGTCTTTAATCATTTCTTTGGAAAATAAATGCGTGCCGTGGCCAATGCGGTTGGCGTAACAATCGGTAATGGCTTGGAAGATGGATTCCGGGCCGTACGCCTCGCCGGAGTGCACTGTTTTGCGCATAAAGTATTTATGCACGTAGCGGTAGGCTTCCACATGGTCCGAAGCGGGGTATCCGGCTTCTTCACCGGCCAGGTCAAACCCCACAATGGGCAGTTTTTCCTCTCTTACCAGGCGTACCACCATTTTGGCCAGCTCCAAAGAGGCAATGTTAAAAATTTCTGTTTTGCTGGATTGGGAAAGCGCCTTCATCAATACCCCGTAATAAGGGGACATAAACGCATTAAAATTGCGCATTGCGCAGGCAATAATGCCGCAGTGAAACTCTAAATCTTTCCCACTCTTTACTTCGGCCGAGGAGTTATGCGCTTTTTGGGCACGGGCCAGCCCGCGCGCCACCGCGCGGATAGCTTCCTGCGCCGTTAATTTATCGTTTGCATGCAGCTGCGGGGCAAAGCGCACTTCCAGATAGCGGACCCCTTCGGCAATGGCGTCCTCGGCCAGTTCATAGGCAACGCGCTCTATGTTTTCGGCCGTTTGCATTACCGCACCCGTATAACTAAAACCTTTTAAATATTCCACCAAAGAGGAGTACTTGTCTTTATACACCAAGCGGCGCATGCCCTTTTCCGTATATGAGGGCAGTTCCACCCCTTCTTTTTGGGCTAGCTCAATGAGGGTAGAAAGACGAAGGGATCCGTCCAGGTGTACGTGCAAATCCGCCTTGGGAAGGCGTTGTAAAAACTCCGCGGGAACATCTTTCATTTTCATAGTTTTTTCTCCGCTTTTTGGCCTTGCGGGGTGTCTTTTACGCTGTAACCCAGCTTGGCAATAGCGTCGCGAAGCTCGTCAGATTTTTTATAATCCTTGGCGGCGCGGGCGCGGGCGCGCTCATCCAGCAGGGCTTGCACTTCCTGCGGCAGCGCGAGGGGTTCTTCTTTCTTTTCTTTAAATAAATCCAATGCCAAAATGCCATCGGCAAAACGCAGGAAAGAGAGTTTCTGCTCGGCACTCAGATCCGCACTGCGTACGCCTTCCCACACCACAGCCAGGGCTTTGGGGGCATTTAAATCATCTTCCATAGCGGCGGCAAATTTGTCTTTCCAGGCTTGGCAGTCCGCCTCTTTGCCGTTGGCCTGGGCCAGCACGCCGCGGCTTAACGCGCGCAAGTTATCCAAACTTTTGGCGGCCGCGTCCAAACTTTCAAACGTAAATTCCAGCTGGGTGCGGTAATGCGCCGTTAAGCACAAATAGCGGTAAGCCAGCGGGTCATACCCTTTTTCTTTTAAGGTAGACAAGGTAACAAAAGTACCGCCGGATTTGGACATTTTGCCCGAACGTAAAATTAAAAATTCACCATGTACCCAGTAGTTTACATACTTTTGGCCGGTGGCGGCTTCGCTCTGGGCGATTTCGTTGGTATGGTGGATGGTTACATGGTCAATACCGCCGCAGTGTATGTCCAGCGTATTGCCCAGGTATTTCATGGCCATGGCGGAGCATTCTATATGCCACCCCGGGAAACCTACCCCCCAAGGGCTGTCCCACTCCATTTGGCGTTTTTTGTCTTTGGGGGAAAATTTCCACAAGGCAAAATCCGTGGGGTTGCGTTTTTCATCGCTCATTTCCACACGGGCGCCGCCTTGCAGGCCGCTAATGCGCGCGTGGCCTACCAAGGCGTCGTAACGGTCAAACTTGGAGGTATCATAATAAATACCGTCGCTCGTGCGGTAAGTGTAGCCTTTGTCTTCCAGCGTTTTTACCAAAGCAATCATTTCTTTAATATGCTGGGTGGCGCGGCTGATTACCGTGGGGCGGGTGCAGTTTAAAGCGTCAAAATCCGCCCAGAATTTTTCTTCATAAAACTTGGCAATATCCCACGCGCTTTTACCTTCGCGCGCGGCGCCCACTTCCATCTTATCTTCGCCGTCATCCTGGTCAGACACCAAATGCCCCACGTCCGTCACGTTCATTACGTGTTTCAGCGGGTGGTGCAAACGGATGGTGCGGGCCAGCAAATCTTCAAAAATATACGTGCGCAAGTTGCCGATATGGGCGTAGTTATATACAGTCGGCCCGCAGCAATACATCGTTACCTGCTGCGGGTTTTGAGGGGTAAAAGAATCTTTATGCCGGGTAGC
>CALUXL010000027.1 GCA_944324735.1 uncultured Elusimicrobiales bacterium | reverse complement strand
GGTGTATTGGGCAAACCAACCGCCAAACGGTCGGCTGCGAGGTTTAGCCGCGCGGGTGGAATTTTTTGTGTTTTTCTTTTAAATCGCTTACGTCCAAGTGCGTGTAGATTTGGGTGGTGGTTAAATTGGCGTGCCCCAGCATTTCCTGCAGGCTTCTTAGGTCGGCGCCTCCTTGGAGCATATGGCTTGCAAACGTATGGCGGAAAAGGTGCGGGTGAAGCGGCTGGGAAATGTTGGCTTTGCGGCCGAGGGCGGCCAAGTCTTTCCAGACGGATATGCGGCTGATTTTTTTGCCGTTTTTGTTTAAAAATACTTCCGAGCCTACGTTTTTGTCTGCGAAGTGCGCCTCGCGCACAGCCAAGTATTGTTTGATGCGTTCGCAGGCACGCGGATGAATGGGCACAAAACGCTGTTTGCCGCCCTTGCCAAACGCCAATACCCACCCTTCCTGCGTGTTGACGTTTTCCAGCCGCAAATTAATCAGTTCGCTTACGCGCAGACCGGCGGCGTAGAGCAGTTCTATAATCGTTACCGTTCGGATATCCGCCAGCGTTTCGGCAGGATAAGACAGCAGCCGATCCATTTCTTCGCGCGTGAGCTGGGTGGGGATTTTTTGTGCCAGCTTGGGGGATTTTAAAAAACGGGTGGGGTCGTCTTTTATTTTTTCTTCAATCAGCAAAAATTTGTAAAAACATTTCACCGCTTCCAGCTTGCGAAACACGCTGGAAGGGGCCAGTTTTTCCACTTCGCGCAGCTGGTAGGTGTATTGGTCTAAAAAATCCGGCGTGATTTGCAGGGGATCTTTTTCGTTGGCTTGGCAGTACTCCAGAAAACTTTCCACGTCGGAACCGTAGGACGCTACCGTGTTTTTGGAGAGTTGGCGTTCAAAGGTAAGGTGGTTTTTAAAGTCTTCCAATAAAAACGTATCCATATTATTATTATATGGTTTTTGCTGGCCAAAAGCGGATTTTTATAAATTTTAGTTGATTTTCGGAATGAATCGGCTACACTATTAATAATCTTTCTTTCCCAACGTCCTTACAAGATTGCGGAGAAAGCGGAACGTTCGCGGAGGGAGATTGGTTGACTCTTATTTTCCTTTTTTTGTAAATTGAAGACTGGTATACATATAGATGAAAACGGCGGTATTATCAGATAGAGAGGAACAGGTATGAAGAAGTTTTTTCTTTTGGTTTTGGCATGGGCGGCGGCCAGTTGGCCGGCAGGTGCAGAAACAATTTCGTCCGTATCGTTTAATCCGTCCCGTATAGGGGAATATAACTATTTAAAAATAGCCGATGAGGCTACCTTTAAGGGGGGGCTCAGCGCGCCTGCCGTTAATATCTCGTCCGGCGGAACGGTGGCACTGAATACCTACAATAATTTACGTATTTATAATATTCCCAATGTAAACGGGGTTTCTTCCTCTGCCATTGATATGCCCAATACTATTTTCCACGGAGATGTTTCCGGCACACATTCTTCTTACGTTTCTTCCAGTACTTCGGTGCCTTCCGCTTTACTGCCGAATGTAATGCTGTACGGAGGCTTGCAAACATACAAGCGCGATTCCTATATCCATACGTTGAATGCCGTCAACCGGCTGAAACAAAAAGCAAGCGTGCTGCAGGCGGACACGCTGGAAATTACGGGTAATGACGGGGATGGTGTGGAATTGTATGGGGCGGAACTGACCCGTGGGTTTCATCTGGCGGGGAATGATATCCCGGAACCGACTGCCGCGCACAACAATACGGACAGCGATTTAAAAAAATGCCAGCTGGTATGGGAAAAACGGAAAACGAGCGACACTCCCGTAAAAGAAGTGTACTTGCTGGCCTTGCAAAACTGTGAAGGAGCCGGCTCCGCCGAAGGGAATGAGGAAGATTCTCAAACCTGTTCCAACGCGTCGTACAAGCAAAACCATAAAAGCCAATGTTGTCCGGTTGCTCCTCTTACGGATACCATTTGCTGGAGTCGTGGATATAAATGGACGAGTTACGTATTCGAAACGATTACGGCCCAACAAAGTTATTCTTCAACAGTAACAGAATATCAGCCTGTATCCAGCGGGCAATGTTCCGGCCCTGTGGCTCCTGGAACGACTATTGCTGGCCCTTCCACTCAGTTTCCCAGTGTGCGGGCGTGCGTGTTCAGTCATCCTCGGGCAACCCCGGGCGGTACCTGTTCGGCCTCAGAGGAAAATCAAAAATGTTGGGCTACGATTCCTGCTTCCAAGGTAAGCAATAATATGTCCACTTGGTATTGCAACTCTAAGTATTCAACCGGATCCGGAAGATGTGTATGCGACGGGGTAGCCCACTGGTGGTCTTTGGAATGTCAAGCAACTTATGTAAAGAATGGATGGTAAGAGCGGGCCGGATTCGGCTGAATAGATGCTAGCATTTTAATAACCCCCCAGCAAACGCTGGGGGGTTATATTATTTCTTTACAGGTTTCTTTTCGGCCGGTTTTATTTCTTCCGGTGCGGGTTCGGCCTTTTTGCCGTTGTAGTGGTGGCCGAGATATTTGACGTAAAGCTTGTCTTCAATTTCGGCGGCCAGTTCCGGGTTGTCTTTTAAGTACTGGCGGGCGTTTTCGGCCCCTTGACCCAGTTTTTCGTCGCCATAGATAAACCAGCTGCC
>CALUXL010000026.1 GCA_944324735.1 uncultured Elusimicrobiales bacterium | reverse complement strand
AGAGAGCGAAAACGCCGCCTTGGTATCCAATTTAAATAAAAAAGGCCAGCCCGGTATTGCTTGGATCAAAATCCGCGGGGTAATTGCGGAAAGCAACGACTCCAGCCCGTTTGCCCGCTCTCAGGGGGCTTCCGCCATTGCCAAAAGCATACGCACGGCCGCGGCGGATAAAAACGTAAAGGCCATCGTATTGGATATTAACTCTCCCGGCGGCACGGTAGCTTCCGTACAAAATATTTACGGGGAATTGCAAAAAGCCAAACAGCAGGGCAAAAAAATTGTGGCCTTGTTCCGTGACGTGGCGGCCAGCGGCGGTTTTTATGTAGCCATGGCGGCCGATAAAATTGTGGCGGAACCGGGCACGATTACCGGCTCTGTCGGGGTGATTATGCAAACCAGCAATTTGGAAGGTCTGTTTGATAAGCTGGGTATTAAAATTACCCCCATTACCTCCGGCAAATATAAAGACATGGGCGCCTATTACCGCCCTATGGACGATGCGGAAAAAGCCTTGCTGCAGGATATGGTGAGCGAAACGTACGGCCAGTTCTTTGCCGCGGTAAAAGCGGGGCGCCCGGGCGTAAAGCCGGAAGACTTAACCGAATATACCGACGGGCGTGTCTTCACCGGGGAACGCGCCTACAAGCTGGGTTTTATTGATAAACTGGGCGGCGAAGAAGAAGCCCGCCTGCTGGCCGGTGAATTGGCCGGTTTAAAAGACCCCAAAATTATTAATCAGCGCGGGGACGGCTTAAGAGAGTTCTTCTTCTCCTTAGGTAGCGGGATGGACAGCCGCGCCGCTTTGGTAAAACAGCTGGAAACCATCACCACTCCCAGCGTGTCTTACTTGTGGATGAACTAGAGGCATTATGCAACAGTTGTTACAAGCCTATTATTTGTATATGAGAAACCCCCGGGAAGGGTTACGGGTTTTGTTCTCTTCCCGCGCTTACGGGGCGGCGTGCGCTGGGTATCTGCTGGCGGCGCTGGCGGCCGTATGTGTGTTTAACGCGGGGGACTCCCTGGGAGTTTTTGCTTTCTTGTTTAAAACGGCCGTTTGGTTTGGTACGGAGCTGGTATTGGGGCTGGTGATGGCCTCCTGCGCGGCTTTGTTTTTGGATTTTTCCGGCAAGAAAGCCTCCCCGGCGGAGTTATTTATTTTAATTGGTACGGCCGGTTTTATTAAAGGCTTGCTGATAGCGGCCAGCGTGGTGGCGTTGGCTTGGCCGCCGGTAGCGTTTATTGTGCCGCTTTGCGTGTTGGTGGTATTGGGGTTGCAGTTGGGGTATTTGCTGCGCAATATCAGCCGCATGTGGGAAGTAAGCGGCTGGCGGGCCTGCGGGGCGGTATTCTTTTGTGCATTGCCGGCCGTTGGCGGTGCCGTACTGGCGGGATTGTTTATTATTTGGGGTTTAGTACTGCTGTTTTAACCCTGTTTTTACTCATTTTCCCGCTCCTGAACAGGGGCGGGATTTTTTTTGTAATAAAAAGCGATGTTTTGGGGTTATGAAAATGTTGGTATATCGTTTTATGATACAATATACTTACCAGTAGGTAGGTTAAAAACTGTATTTAATATTATGAAACATAACGAAAATACCAAAACAGATAAACAAGACCGGGAACGGCGTATGCGCGCCACCATTAAAAAAGCGGCTTTTCATTTAATGGCGGAAAGAGGCATTGATCAGGTTTCCATGCGCGAAATTGCCGAAAAAGTAAAAGTAACCAAACCGGTGCTGTATTATTATTTTAAAAATAAAGAAGATTTGTGCCGCAGTATTGTAGAAGAGCATGAACAGAAATTCTTTGTACTGATGGAAGACGCCTATGCCAAAGGGCATGGGACGGAAGACGTTTTAAAATTGCTGTTAAAAGCGCATTTGGAGTTTTTTAGAAAAGAACCGATTAACTCTAAATTCGTCATGCAGATGATTGCTTATACGTTAAACAAGCAATTCCCTCCCGAAAACCGCCAGCCCGCGCCGGAGGTTTTATTGGGGGATTATTTGGCTAAAAAAGAGCAGGACAAACGCCTGCCTGCCGGTGCGGCCGCGGATATAAGCCGTTTAATTTCCGCCTTGTTTTTTAAGGTGATGGTGAACTCTTACGTAGACACCTATATTTATGGCGGAAAGCGCGGTACGTCTTATGACGAGAATATGATAGACCGGCTGGTAAAAATCATTTTATTAGGAATAAAAAAATATTACGAAGAACATGAAAAATAATATGAAAAAATGGGTTGCCGCGGCGGTGATAACCGTATGCGGTGCGTCCAACTGTTTGGGCGCTATGGCCCCCACCCCGGCATCTAATTTATTTGCCGAGCAGGACGTGGGTGGGGAGAAAATTACCATATCCGACGCTATCAAAATGGCGCTTTCGGATAGCTACCAGGTAATTGACGCCGAAAAATTAAAGGCGATTTATGAGGAGCAACTCTCTGAGGCCCGTTCCGGTTATTATCCGAAACTCTCTTTAGACGCTTCCTACTCCCGCGCCATTAAAAAGGCACGTTTTGCCATTGGCGGCGGCAGCATGATGGAAGTGGGCAAAAACAACACCTATGGAGCCGGTTTAAATTTAAGCCAGGTGCTGTGGAGCGGCGGCCAAATACGCGGTAATGTAAACTTGTCCAAAGTAGGCGCCCAGGAAGGGGTTTATAATTTAAAACACGTGCGGGATTTGGTCACCCAGCAGGTGGTTAAGTTCTGCTATGACATTATTTACGCTTCCGCCTACATCCGCGTGCAGGAAGAATATTTAAAAATTGCCAAACAGCATTTGGACGAAACCCGCGCTAAATACAAACAGGGTTTGGCCAGCAGCTTGGACGTGCTGACCCAAAAAGTAAAAGTAGAAAACATTGAGCCTACCGTTATTCAGGCCAAGAAAAACTTTGAACTGGGTAACCTGTATTTGCGCCAAATCTTAAACCGGGACCCGGAAGACAAAATTTACCTTACCTGGACCCGCAAAGATTTAACGCTCCCGCAGGTGCCTTCTTTGGATGTGCTGTACCAAAAAGCCATTGAATACCGCCCGGAATTAATCCTTTCCAAATTGGCGGTGGACGCGGCACACTATAATGTAAAAATTGCCAAAGCTGGGCATATGCCGGTGCTGGCTTTAAGTGCGGACTATACTTACAACGGCCTTACGGAACAAGGTTTCCCCAATGAAAAGCAAGACCGCTACTGGTCTTCCAACGCGGGGCTTACGCTTAGCATTCCGTTGTTTGAAGGTTTTAAAGTAAGCTCTCAGGTAGCGCAGAAAGAGCTGGCTTACGAACAAGCCGTGGCGGCCTATCAAAATAAGTTAAAAAATGTGCGCATTCAAGTAAAGGAAGCCTGGCTTAATTTGGATGAAGCCCGCAACCGTATTGAAGCCACCAAAGGCGTAGTGGAACAAGCGCGCGAAAACCTGGAAGCCCAAATGAAGCGTTACCGCGCGGGCTTAACCAGCCAGCTGGAATTAAACGACGCCATTGCCAACGTGAACGACTCCGACCTGCAATACGTGCAGGCCGTGTACGACGGGGCCATTGCCTTGTCTGACCTGAAATTTGCCGTAGGGGTAGAGGTTGAACTGTATGAAGAAGAAAACGATAAGTAAAAACATTAAAATAGCCATTGTAATTGTGATGGTGGCTATGGCCGCTTTTGTGTTTTTTAAACCGAAAGCCGGTTCCGCATTAGATGGCGTGGCGCTGGATGTATTTGCCGTGCGCCCGGAAACGGTACAGATTAGAGATTTAAAGCACCAGTTGTTAATGTCCGGCAGTATTAAAGCCTGGGAAGAAGCCACCCTTTACCCCCGTGTGGAAGGCAAACTGCTGCAAAACTTACTGCGCGAAGGAGACGCGGTAAAGAAAAACCAAACCGTTTCTTTAATTGAACGCGACGAAGTAGGCGCCGTGTATGAACCGGTGGTGGTGCCCTCCACCTTAACGGGTGTAGTGGGCCGTGTGTATTTGGACCCGGGCGCCAACGTAACCATTTCCACCCCGGTGGCTTTGGTGGTAAACCAAAAACGCGTGCGCGTGGCGGTGGACATCCCGGAACGCTACATTGGCGAAATTTATAAAGGCCAGCCGGCCACTTTGCGCATTGACGCTTTGCCCGGCAAAGAATTTAACGCCCAGTTAAAAATCATCAGCCCGGTGGTGGACGCCAACAGCCGTGCGGTGGCGGTGGAATTCTGGGCCGATAACCCCAAAGATCTTTTAAAATCCGGTATGTTTGCCAAGGTGGATATTACTTTGGCAGAGAAAAAGGGCGCCGTTTCCATTGCTAAAAAGAGCTTGTATACCGAAGAAGACGGCTCTGCCTATGTGTTTGTGCCCTCTGCCGATGGCAAAACTGCCCAAAAGAAACCGGTTACCGTGGGCTTTGAAAACACCAATTATTTAGAAATTACCGAAGGCCTGAAAGAAGGGGACGTGATTTTGGAATTTGCCTACGGCCTGCAGGATGGAAGCAAGATTGATTTAGGCAAATAAGGCGGGGTTATGGAAGAAGAAAAACAGAAAACAGAGCAGCAGGCTCCCCGCCAGGAAAAGAAAGGCGGGCTGACCTCCATTTTTATTCACCGCCCGGTAACCACCATTATGTTGTGTGCCGCTATGGTGGTGTTGGGGCTGATGTCTTACTCCGGCATGGGGGTAGGCATGTTCCCTAATATTGATATTCCGTTTGTATTGGTGCAAACCACCTTGCCGGGTGCCAACCCGGAAGAGGTGGAAACTTCTATTACCAAAGTAATTGAAGAATCCGTCAACCAGGTGGAAGGGATTGATGAAATCAAATCCCAGAGTATGGAAGGGTCTTCCTTAGTCAGCATTAAGTTTGATATGGATAAAGACCGCGATGTGGCCGCCCAGGAAGTGCGCGACAAAGTGGAACTGATTAAGAACGACCTGCCGGACGGCACGGAAGCGCCTATCGTGCAGAAGCTGGATATGGACTCAATTGCCGTATTAAACGTCGTAGTATCCGGCGAGCGCGATATTGTGGAATTAACCGAGCTTGCCAAAGAAAAAGTAAAAGAAAATATTGAAAACATCCGCGGGGTAGGTTCTGTAAACATCGTGGGTGGACGCGAACGCGAAATTCACGTAATCGTCAACCCGTTTAAACTGTTTGCTTTAAACTTGCCGATTAGCGATGTGGCGGATGCTTTGTCTGAGCAGAACGTGGAAATCCCGGGCGGGCGTGTGGAACAGGAACACCAGGAATACAACTTGCGTATTTTGGGCCGTATCCCCACCGTGCAGGCGTTTAATGACGTGTTTATTGCCAAACGCAAAGGGGCTTCCATTAAAATTTCCGATATCGGGTATGCGGAAGACTCCGGCGAGTATGAGCGCGAATCTTCTTGGTTAAATAAACGCCGTTCCGTTACGCTGGAAGTAACCAAACAGTCCGGTACCAACACTCTGGCTGTAGTGCAGGGGGTAAAGGATAAGCTGGAACTCATTAAACCCACCTTGCCCAAAGACATTAACATTTTTTTGATGATGGACCAGTCCGGCAACATTAAAGCGTCCGTACATACGGTGTTGGAACACTTAATTTTGGGCGGTTTCTTGGCCGGTGTTATGGTGCTTATCTTTATGGGCTCTTTGCGCTCCACGTTTATTTCCTTCTTGGCCATGCCCATTTCCATCATTGGTTCGTTCATTTTCATGAAAATGTGCGGGTTTACCATTGATACAATGACATTGTTGGGCCTTACCGTGGCGGTAGGTATCGTTATTGACGACGCTATCGTAATGTTGGAAAACATCTTCCGCCATATGGAAAAATACGGCAAAACCCCTATCCGCGCGGCGTTGGACGGCTCGCGCGAGATTACCTCCACCGTTATTGCTACCACGCTGTCCATTTTGGTTATCTTCTTGCCGCTTGCGTATATGAGCGGTATTATCGGCCGTGTGGTAAACAGCTATGGTATGACGGTAGTGTTTGCTATTGCTTTGTCCGGTATTGTGGCGTTAACGCTGACCCCGATGCTTTGTGCCAAAATGTTAAAACAAGGCCAGGGCAAAACCAAGCTGGATAAAGTGGTGGACGGCGTAAATAAAAAACTGGTGGATTGGTACATCCCGCTGTTGGATTGGTCCATCCACCACCGCAAAACCATGGTGGCCGTATCTGTGTTCTTTATTTTAATGCTGTTCCCGATGTTGGCAAAAGTAGGGGGGGAATTTATCCCGGTGGACGACAGCGGTAAAGTGCAAATCACCGTGGAAGCCCCGGTGGGAACCAGCTATACGGATACTTTGGACATTCTGCGCCAAATTGAAAAAGACGTTTTGCGCATGCCGCACATTAAAGACACTCTGGTGGTGGCCGGTGTGGGCAGCAACAGCTTTGCCGATTCCAACCCCGCCAACAAAGGTTATGTGCGCTATGAGCTGGAAGACCGCGAAAAACGCGAAGGCTTAACCACGAACGATTATTTGGAAGTAACCCGCCAAATGATGAAGAAATACAAAGGGTTGCAAACCACTTCTTATATCGTCAGTGACGGGCCTTCTGCCGGTTCTTATGAATTGCAGTACGTGTTGTCCGGCCCGGATTTGGACCAGCTGGCTGCTTATGGTAACACCATGATTGCTCAGCTTTCCAAAGATCCGCGCTTTATTGATTTGGACTTGTCTTTAGACTTGTCTAAACCGGAATACCGCGTGGTGATTAACCGTGACAAAGCCTATAATATGGGCGTAAAAGTGTCCGACATCGCCTCCGCCCTGCGTACCATGGTGGGTGGTGAAGACGATATCACCAAATACAAAGAAGGCGATGACTTGTACGAAGTGCGCGTACGCGTGGCCGAAGAATACCGCGCCACCAAAGAAGCCATTGCCGCTTTGATGATTCCGGCTGATAACGGGGATTCGGGTATTGTACGTTTGGACTCTGTAGCCGCCATTGAAGAAGGCTCCGGCCCCAGCCAGATCGACCGCTTTAACCGCCAGCGCCAAGTAACGGTGCAGGCCAACTTAAACGGTATTGACCAGCGCAGCGCTTTGGCCATTGTGCAGCAAGCGTTTGAAGACCTCAACGCCGGTGTGGAATACAGCGGAGGTGTAACGGGGGCCTCTCAGGAAATGGGCAAGATGTTTATGTCCTTCATTGTGGCGTTCTTCTTGGCCTTCCTGTTTAAATACATGATTTTGGCTGCCCAGTTTGAAAGCTACACTCACCCGGTGGCAATTATTGTATCCTTGCCGCTTACGATTCCTTTTGCGGTGTTGTCTTTGCTGTTAACGGGGCAGACCATGAACTTATACAGCTTGTTGGGTATATTCATGTTAATTGGTGTAGTAAGTAAAAACGCTATTTTGCAGACGGACTATACCAACCAGCTGCGTGCCCGCGGTTATGGCCGTACGGAAGCTATCCTGCAGGCAAACCGCGTGCGCTTGCGCCCTATTTTGATGACCACCTTAACCTTGATTATGGGTGTGGCTCCGATGATTATTTCCAACGGTGCCGGTGCGGAAGAACGCCGCAGCTTGGCTATTGTAATCGTGGGCGGGCAGGCGTTGTCCTTGCTGGTAACTCTGCTCATGACGCCTGTAACGTACATCTTGTTGGACGAGTTTGGTGACTGGCTGAACTGGAAACTGTTTGGCAAGCCCATACCGGAAGACAAAAACAAGGATGTCATTTTGTCGGAAGTTCCTCCGGAAGAGGATTAACCTCTTTTGGAAACAGTCTAAAGCCGGGTTTACTATAAACCCGGCTTTTTTATTGTAGGCGGAAGATAGTGGAAGTTTTCGTTTTAGGACTACTGTTTTTACACTCGCTTTGTGGGGTTCTCTTTTTGCAACGCTTTTTGTCTGCAAAAGAGGGAACAAAAAAGCTATAAAAGAACACATGGTTTGATTATATTTTACAGATAGTTTGATTATTTCGGGCAAAATAAATTTAAAATGTTAAACAAATGAGCAATGTTTTCATTAATACATTCTTAATAAAACCCTGTTTT
>CALUXL010000025.1 GCA_944324735.1 uncultured Elusimicrobiales bacterium | reverse complement strand
AAGTCCCGTTCGACTTGCATGTGTTATGCACGATGCCAGCGTTAACTCTGAGCCAGGATCAAACTCTCCATTAGAATTAATTACCTTTAAACCGCAAGCGGTTCAAAGGCGATCAATCGCTAACAGCGAGCTGTTGACTTTTGACTCTACTTATTTGAATTAACTTGGTGTCATACTATAGTATATGACTTACTGTAATGAGCTCTGAACTGTCAAATCCGAAGATCTGTCCGTTTCAGATCGCCCATTCGCACATTGCTGTCAAATTTTCAGAGAACGAAACTTCCTCGTTGCTTTTTTCCTGCTTGAAAAAAGCAATAGGAAATTTATTTTTAACTTCTTTATCAGCTTTTCTCGCTGTAAAGATATTATAACAAAATTTATTTCTGTTTGTCAAGCTTTTTTTGAAATTTTATTTTCAACCGCCTGACTTTTCTTACTACTCTTTTATTAAAGCATATTTTTTAAAGTTTGTCAAGCTTTTTTTTAAAACATCCAAACAAGCAGCCTGCTTCAGAGGCTCTTTTAGGTACTGCGATAAGTCTTTTATGCACTTCTTGATTATTCAAGGAAGTCATGGCCGCTTGGGGCCGAAGGGATAAGACTTATTATTAAGTGTTTTTATAAGGTGTTCTGCAAAACTAACTTGATCAGCTCGGCTCAGTCCATCGGCTGCCTTTTCTAATATAAGGTGATGTTTCGCTGCCGAAAAGTTTTCTGTTTGCAAAACGGTTTATAAAAACGAGTAAGAAGTTTTTGTTATTACATTTACAAAGATCAATTTCGACTACTCATATAGTCTAACAAAAAAAGACAGAAATGTCAAGACCCATTTTTCTAATTTTTCAAAAACTGAAAAAGGGTTCTTGAAAACTTCCGTGGAAACAAACCTTTTTGTTTCCTGATAAATCTAGTATAGCTAATTTTGCGGGGATTGTCAACTCTTTTTTCTCCGTCGAGAAAAGCGTTTTTGCAATCCTTATCCCGGCGTTTTGGTTATTTGAGGCCGGGGGCAAACGCTATATTTTGATCTGTGTTTATATTAGCAAATTATTTCCCTTCCGGCAACTTTTTCTTTCAGTTTTGGGTTTATCGTACGCGCGCGCACGCGCGCTCATAAAACAAAGAAGGATGCGCCGAAGCGCAACCCTTCTTCATTTTTTGTTGTACCCGTTTTTTTGTTTTTTCGTTGCCGGCTGTACCGGCAAGAAATCTGTTCTAAAAAAATAACCCCGCTTTTTTTTCAGCGGGGTTTTAAATAAATAATAAATGGAACTAACTGTCAAACGCCCGCGCCAACCGAAATCTCCTTTAGACCTTCCATCGGTTTAAAGGATTCGTGATTGACGTTAATAATTACGTTTAACAATTTCATAGTTATATTATGCGTTATTGCGCGGGGGAGTGTCAATTATTTTTTTAAATTTGCTATTCTTATATATATGGATACGCAAACGCTTTTAAAAAATACCTCGCGCAGTCTTTATTTAAGCGTACAGGCACTGCCGTCCGCGATGCGCCCGGCTTTTGGCATTGCGTATTTATTATGCCGCTACGCCGACACGATTGCCGACACCCCCATTCTCCCTTCCTCCCGCCGCCTCTATTGGGTGGAGCGTTTCCCTCATTTAATCCAAACGCAAGACCCGCAGGAAATTGCGCAGCTGACTTCTGAAATTTCAGGCGGGTCGGAAAACCCATACGAAGAAGCGCTGATAGAACACCTGCCGCAATGCTTGGCTTGCCTCAACCGTATTCCGCCCCATTTGCAAGAGCTGATTATGGATGTGGTGTACGCCGTATGCGACGGGATGCAAACGGACTTAAGTTTCTTTCCGCACGAAAAGGCCCCGCTGCCCAAAGCGTTTGACACGCCTGCCGACCTGGAACGCTATTGCCGGCTGATGGGCGGAAAACCGGGATTGTTTTGGAGCCGCCTGATTTGCCGCACAATGCCCGTTTCCCTGCCGGAAGAAGAATTTTTTGAACTGGGGCAACATATTGGCGACGCATTGCAAATCGTCAACATTCTGCGGGATTTGCCGAAAGATCTGCGGATCGGGCGGTGT
This sequence comes from uncultured Elusimicrobiales bacterium, assembly GCA_944324735.1. Lineage (GTDB taxonomy): Bacteria > Elusimicrobiota > Elusimicrobia > Elusimicrobiales > Elusimicrobiaceae > Avelusimicrobium. The sequence continues at coordinate 2,419 of CALUXL010000025.1, read as the reverse complement.
TATTTCCCCCGCACGGACTTGCAGCAAGCCGGCCTGAGCGCGCCGGACTTGCTAAACCCCGCCAACTCCCCCCGCTTTGAGCCCGTCAAACGCAAATGGATTGCATGGGGTATTGCCAATTTAAACAGCGCCAAAGCGTACTTTGAACAGCTGCCCAAAACGCAGCCGGGCCTGCGCGCAGCCGTGGCGTGGCCTATTTTGTGGACGGCGGACACCTTGTTTAAAGTATATCAGGAACCGCAGCTGTTAAACCCGAAGCGGCGCGTCAAAATTTCCCGCGGGGTCATCTACCGCACGATGGCCGCCTCGCCGGCGTTTTTACTCAGCAATGCCGTATTTGCCAAATGGCTTGATTTTAAATTACGCAAATTCCGCTAAATTCCCGCCGATAAAAAAGCTATACTATAAAATGTGTTTTTTTAAAACTTCTCGTTTTGTGTTTGTACCCGACATACCCATACGAAGGAGTCCTCATGAGTGATATCTTAACGCAAGCCATCACCCTGCTCAACGACCGTTTTTTGGGCTACGTGCTGATGGCCGCCCTGTTATTTGCAGGCCTTTATTTTACCATTGCCACCCGGTTCGTCCAGTTCGTGCGTCCCAAAGAAATGCTGCGGCTGATGCTGGGGCAGACGGGCAACCCTAAAGAAAAGGGGCACATTTCGTCTTTCCAAGCCTTTTCCATCAGCACCGCTTCGCGCGTAGGCACGGGCAACATTGCCGGCGTGGCGATTGCCATTACGGTAGGCGGCCCGGGAGCCGTGTTTTGGATGTGGCTTATTGCCGTCATCGGGGCGGCGTCCGCCTTTGCCGAAAGCACGCTGGCGCAGGTGTATAAGGTAAAAAGCGGCGCGCATTTTCGCGGCGGGCCGGCCTATTATATGCAAAACGCCTTGGGCAGCCGCAAAATGGGGCTGGCGTTTTCCATTATCATCACGCTGACGTTTGCGTTTGTGTTTAACTCGGTACAGTCCAACACCATTGCCCAGTCTTTGCAGACCACTTTTTCTCTGGATCCTTTTTTAACGGGGATTATCTTGGCCGGACTGACGGCCGTCATCATCTTTGGCGGATTAAAACGCATTGCCAAGTTTTCGGCGGTTATCGTACCCATTTTTGCCTTGGGCTACATCGCCATTACGGCCTTAGTGGTACTGCTTAACCTGGAAAAACTGCCGGGCGTACTGGCGCTTATCGTGTCGGACGCGTTCAGCCTGCGCAACGTAGCCGGCGGGGCGCTGGGCGCCACCATTATGACGGGCGCCCGCCGCGGGCTTTTTTCCAACGAAGCCGGCATGGGCAGCGCTCCCAACGCGGCCGCCACTGCAAACATTTCGCACCCCGTCAAACAAGGCTACGTACAGGCGTTCAGCGTGTTTGTGGATACCTTGGTTATCTGCAGCTGCACGGCGTTTATCGTTATGCTGGCCGATTACCAATCGTTCCCGGGGCTTGAAGGCATCGCGCTAACGCAAAAGGCCCTCACACAGGAACTGGGGCCGGTGGGCAATTACTTTATATCCGCCAGCGTACTGCTTTTCGCGTTTACGTCCATTATCGGCAATTACTATTACGGGCAGGCCAACGTGGAATTTTTAACCCGCCGCCGCTGGGTGATGGCGTTTTTCCGAACGGGCGTAAGCGTGATGGTGCTGTTGGGGGCCATTCTACAGTTAAAACTGGTGTGGAATATGGCGGACTTGTTTATGACGGTGATGGCGCTGATGAACATTTATGCCATTTTGCGTCTGCGCCGCCAGGTAATAGACGTGCTGGCCGACTACCGCCGGCAAAAACAAGCCGGCAAAGACCCGCAGTTTGACCCGGCAAACGTCCCTTCCGTGCATCATGCGGACGCTTGGACTCGCTGATTTTCCCTTTCAACAAGCGGAGCTCCGACGGGGAGTTCCGCTGTTGGGGGCCCAGAAAAATTGGGCCTTGAAAAAAGACACAATCCCACTATAGTAATAGTACTAAGTACTTGGGAACAGCCCGATAGTCCTTGGTTGCAGTTGTGAAAGCACGGCGTGTTTTCCTATTGCGTGAAGACCCGGATACGGAGCCTCCCTTGGAAAGAGGAACATAGGTCATGATAATGACATTAATGAGCTAAACCCCCGAAATAATACGCGGGGGTTTATTTTTGGGCAGAATTTGCGTTTTATCCATTTAAAAAGCGGCCTTGAAAGCCGCTTTTAAATTTTATTTTCCTTCCCGTTCCTCCTTTTTCATTTCTTTCCATAAGGCCAGCGCCTCTTCGGGGGTGGCGGCGCGGGCATGATCGCCGAATACATGCGGGTGGCGGCGGTGGAGCTTGTCGTACAAGCCCTGGATGACGTCGTCAATCGTAAACTTGCCTTCTTCGGCGGCAATCTGGCTGTGCATGAGCACTTGCAGCAAGACGTCCCCCAGTTCT
>CALUXL010000024.1 GCA_944324735.1 uncultured Elusimicrobiales bacterium | reverse complement strand
AGGTCTATAGGTAGGTAACATACTCGCTCTTATACGTAATTTCTGGCACCGCTACGGAACTGGAAAAAACGTATCTCCCATTAATTAATTTAAAATCGTTTCTGCGTGAAACTTACAGATATTATATCTTTTCTGCCGTTTCTTTGCAAAACTTTTAGACGCAAAAAACACGTCTTTACTTATTATCCCAAATATAAAGGTTTACGGCAAGTTTTTTATTTTATAAGGTCCGTTTTACTTCCTTTAAATTTGCTATATTTATTATATGGTTTTTACGGATGAAGGCATTGTGCTCTTCCGCCAGCCCTTTCGCGAGGCGGACCGCGTGGTAGCCCTATATACCCGCCAACACGGGCGGGTGAATGTGCGTTTTCCCAGTGTGGCAAAGCCGCTTGGCAAATTAAAAGCCTTAAGCGAACCTTTTGCCTATGCGGATTACCGCATTTATGTGCGCCGCGGCGGAGTAATGGGCACGGTGACAGGCGGCAAAACAAACTGCATTTTCAGCCGGGTGCGCGGAGATTTAAAAAGGCTTACCCTGGCCATGCACTTTTGCGAACTGGTTTTGCGCCTTACTCCCCAACATCAACCCAGCGAAGAAAAATTTGAACTGTTATTAAAAAGCCTGACGGAACTGGAATACGGGGAGCCCAACCCCGCTTTTGCCGCCGCTTTTACCCTGCGTTTAATGCGCGCGGCCGGGTTTGGGCTGGAAAGACCGGTTTTAAAAATTTCCCCCCAGTTTTGGCACCGTATTCATGAGGACAGCCTGTCCTCGTTAACTTTTAGCGAACCGGAAGACCTGCTTTCCTTATCCAAATGCAACAGCGTCTGCCGCCGCTTTTTAACCCAATATTTGGCCTACCCGCTAAACACCACCCGCAACTTTACGCTGGAAGAAACACCCGGTGACTTTTACCCGGATTTTCAAACCGAGCCAACCGAAGAAGTTCCTTTGTCCCCTTTATTGGTACCGGCCAAAGCCCATTAATATAAAAAACCCCGCTTAACGGCGGGGCTTTTTGTGGGTATGTATTAGGCTAAAAGTTCGTCCATGTCCGGGTAAATATCTTCCAGCGATTTATAAATTTTAAACGCGTTTTGCCTGACAAAACTGTCCGGCTGCCTTAGCTGGGGCACCACACAGGTGCGCATCCCGGCCGACAGGGCCGCCGTGGCCCCGGCTACGGAATCTTCAAACACTAAACATTGCGATACGTCCGCCCCCAGCTTTTTGGCGGACACCAGGTAAACCTCCGGGTCCGGCTTGGGGTTAGTTACGTCGTTAGAGGTAGTAACGGCAGAAAAATAAGAGCGTATCCCCCCCATGGCCAAAAAATGTTCCGCCCAGCGGGTAATGTTGGAAGACGCCAACGCTATTTTTAAACCCCGCCGGTGGAAAAACTCCACCGCTTCCTTGGCACCGGGGCGGAAATGGATGGGGCCGCCTTCGTTTAAATACTGTTCAAAATGGGCATAGGTGCGGGCGTGCAGGGCGGTGGTGTCAAAATCCTGCCCAAAATGATGGCGTATCAGCCGTGCCGCGTCCGCCTGGCTGATGCCCACGCAGGCTTCAAACAGTTCTTCGGTAAAAGTAAGGCCTTTTTCGGCTGCGGCTTTTTTATAGCATTCAAAATAAATAAGCTCGGTATTAAAAAGCAGGCCGTCCATATCAAAAATAACGCTGGTGATCATAATTATATTTTATAAAAAATAGCTTTTCTTCGCTTGCGGGCAAACAAGCGCGGGCGCTTTGTATTTTATATAATGTATTTACCTATGAAATACGGTATGAATTTTCAGGATATGATATCCGCTTTAAACGAGTATTGGACTAAACAAGGCTGCGTTCTTGTTCAGCCCTACGACGTGGAAAAAGGCGCCGGCACCTATAGCCCGGAAACCTTTTTTGGCTCTTTAACCAAAAAGCCAGTCCGCCGCGCCTATATAGAACCCTGCCGCCGCCCGGCTGACGGCCGCTACGGCGAAAACCCCAACCGCCTGGGCAAATATTATCAATATCAGGTAATTATGAAACCGGCCCCGGCCAATGTGCAGGAAATGTATTTAAATTCTTTAAAAGCCATCGGCTTAGACCCCAAAGAGCACGACGTGCGCTGGATTGAAGACGATTGGCAATCCCCCACTTTGGGCGCCTCGGGCGTGGGCTGGGAAATTTGGCTGGACGGTATGGAAATTACCCAGTTTACCTACTTCCAAAATATGGCGGGTTACGCTTTAAACCCCATCACCGTGGAAATTACCTACGGGCTGGAACGCATTGCCATGTACTGCCAAAAGGTGGACAATGTGTTTGACATCCGCTGGAACGACGAAATCACCTACCGTGACGTGCACTGGGAAGGTGAAAGACAGTTCTCCCACTATTATTTTGAGGAAAGCAACGTAGACCACCTGCGCCGCTATATTGAAGAGTGCGAAAACGAATGCTTTGCCCTGTGCAAAAAAGGCCTTTATCTGCCCGCGTATGACGACGCGATGAAAGTTTCCAACTATTTTAATATGTTGGAAGCGCGCGGCGCCATCAGCCTGTCGGACCGCACCAACATCATCACCAAAATACGCAACCTGGCCAAAGCCTGCGCCAAAGCCTATGTGCAAAGCGTAGAACCCAGCGAAGAGAAGGAGGCCGCCTAATGAACGCGCTTTTAGAGATAGGAACAGAACATTTGCCTTCCCGCTTTGTGGAACCGGCATTAAAACAATTGGAAACCTTAGCGGCCCAAATTTTGGCGGAAAAACGCCTGGAATATAAGTCCGTACAGTCTTTTGGTACGTACCGCCGCCTGGTTTTATTTATTGAAGACCTGGCCGAAAAATCGGCCGATGTGCAAAAAGAAGTAAAAGGACCGCCGGCTAAATTATTAAAAGACGCTAACGGCAATTTCACCCCCCAAAGCGCGGGCTTTGCGCAGAAAAACGGCATCGCCCCGGAAAAGCTGTGCGTGGTGGAAACCGACAAAGGGCCTTTTATCTACGCCAAAATAAAAATTAAAGGGGATAAGACCCCGAAACTTCTGCCGGAAATTTTCACCCGCATTGTAACCGGGCTGGAATTTGCCAAAAACATGGTGTGGGAAGAAACCGGCCTGCGCTACGGCCGCCCGATCCGCAGCTTAATTGGCTTATACGGCGATAAAGTAATTAAATTTAACGTAGCCGGTGTGGATTCCAACCGCTACACCTATCCGCTTTCTTCCTTTGGGCGCAAACCCATTAAGATGGAACATGCCGACAAGCAATATTATGTAGATTTGCTTAAAAACCAGCCGCAGCCCATTTTGGTGCTGCCGCAGGAACGGCGCGAAGCGTTGATTAAAACCGTCAGTGCGGAAGCGGCCGTGCGCGGTTACAAGGCGGATTTGGACGAAGACTTAATTAAAGAAACCGTCTATTTTACCGAACACCCCGTAGCCGTGGGCGGAGATTTTGACCTCAAGTTTTTAACCCTGCCCAAAGAGCTCATCACCACTGTACTTAAGAAACAGATTAAGATGTTCCCCGTATTAAACGACAAGGGAGAAATTCAACCCTACTTTATTGCCGTGCGCGACGGGGTATCCGTCAACCAGAACGAAGTGCGCGACGGGTTTAAAAAAGTAATGTCCGCCCGCTTGTCCGACGCGGTGTTCTTCTTTGAAAACGACAAAAAAGAAGGCTTGGAACACTTCCAGCAAAAACTGGCCAATGTATTGTTTTTGGAAGGATTGGGGTCTATGCTGGAAAAAGCCTCCCGCACCGAAAAACTGGCCCTCTGGCTGTGCGACAAAACCCAAAACGCCGCTCTGCGCCCCACGGTGCAGTATGCTGCCTTGCACGCCTATGCGGATTTAACCAGCCACGTGGTGTATGAATTCCCCGAATTGCAGGGCTATATGGGTGGCGAATACGCCGCCCTGGAAGGCAAAACCCAAGAAGCGGCCGCCATGCGGGACTTTTATTTGCCCTTAACCTCCACTTCTGCCCTCCCCTCCACACTGGAAGGCAACCTGGTGGCCCTGGCCGGAAAAATGGATACCTTATGCGGTAACTTTTTAATAGGCCAAATCCCCAGCGGAAGCGAAGACCCCTTTGCCCTGCGCCGCCAGGCGTTTGCCGTGGTGCGCATCCTGCTGGAAAAAGGCCTTAACGTAAGCATTAAGGAACTGGTGGAAGCCTCCGCCAAAGAATACCCGCAAAACACGCCGGACAAAGGCCTTGCCCAGCTGCCGGGTTTCTTGTTCCAGCGTTTGGCTTTGGTATTGGAACAGCGCGGGCACACCCCGGGTGTAATTAACGCGGTAACCAACTGGTACGAAATGCCCCTGCCGCAAGTGGAAGCCTTGGTAAGCGCGTTAGAAGCGGTAAAAAACGGGGAAGAATTTGCCTCCGTATTGGAACCGGCCAAACGCGTATGCAACATCCTTAAAAAAGCGGGAGACGTGAGCGAAACCGTAAGCGAAAACCTGCTGGATTTACCGGCCGAAAAAGAATTATACAACCAAATTCATCAGGTGGATTCTTCTTTAGGCTGCCGGGTAAACACCGCCCACAGCACCGAGGATTACCTGGCGGTTTTAAAAACCTACGCCTCGTTTAAAGAACCGTTGGAACGCTTCTTTACGGACGTAATGGTAAACGCCCCGGAACCGGCCGTGCGCAACAACCGCCTGGCTTTGCTGGCGCGTGTGCGGCGTTATTTAACGCAAACCGTGGCCGATATTACCAAGCTGTAAACCCAATTAGCACCTTACAAACCGCCCGCTTGAATAGTGGGCGGTTTTTTTATGTCTTTTTAATAAATTGGAAAAAGGCAAAACACAGCGGGGACCAAAAGTCCCACTTTTATTTTGGGACTTAGGACCCTGTCGTCGGAAACGCAAACTTTTTATAATGTATTAAGATTACAAAAACTATGAAACATATTTTTAAATTTACATTGCCCATTTTGGCTTTTGTGTTTCCGCTTACGCTGCAAGCAGAACAGCCGGAAATAAAATGGTTTCCGTGGGCTCAGTCCATTATAGAGGAAACCCAATCTGCGGATTTTATGTATAAAATAAAATCCGTCTTTAACACGCAAAAAAAGCGCCCCTCGTTTGGGGAAGTGTACCGCAAATTGCAAAAACAGGTGTCCATCTCCCCCAAGGCGGATTTATTTTTGCGCCGCGCGCGGGAATTAAACGCCGCCCTTACCCAAAACCCCGTATTTAAAGATTATGTATTTACCGTACAGTTCGCGGCGGACTTGGGGCCCAACCTGCCGGAAGCGGATTTTAACTATTTACGCCAGTTTTTTGCCTCTTCCCATACGGTAAAGGAACTCAACTCCCGCTATTTGCCGCAGGAAGCCCTGCATTATGAAAACGGAACCGTATTTTTTAACCTGGTGAATCCGGATTCGCAGGATCAAACCCCCATTTACCTAATTGTAAACCCCAAGAGCAAAACGGTTGAATTTATCTATGCAGACCCACAATTTGACCGCCAAGCCCTGCAAGGCCGTTCCTACCGGCTTTGGTAAAACTTCCTACAACCCCGGCAAACACCGGGGTTTTTTATTGCTTTTATTCCCTCCCCGACGGAGAAATTACCCCTTGATTTTTCCACATTCTTGCTTATACTGTAAGTATGAAGTAAAGCCCAAGGCGTTCTGGGCGTAAGGCTGTTACCAGCGGAATGCGAAAGACTGTGAAGTGCTTGGCTGTACGGAGCGCATTTCAAGCGGCGTAGAGCAGTTGTTATGGCAGTGTGCGTGGTTGGGTTCGGTGTCGGGTAAGTCGGCAGCGGATGGAAGTGGAGCGCAGGCTGTTATTAATAATAGTTGTTGGACGTTGTGCCCGCCGGGCGGCCGTCCGTACCGGGTGAACGGGAGCTTGAAATACGTAACGGATGAAGTTCGTTGTATCCGTGCTCAGCCGAAGGAGCGGTGGGTTACACATGCTGCACCGTGAAGTAGGCGGCACCGGTAGTAAAGCGGTTGACGGTTGTTTGCCGGGCGTGTGGTTGATGTATTGGTTCGGCCACGGGCGGCAAATGGGTAATAGTAAGCCCTTGCGTTTAAGAAGCGCCTACTAGAAAGAAGGAAGGTAATAATGGAGACGTCAAAATGAACCCCTCGGTTTGGTAAAACCGGGGGGTTCCTTTTTGGTGTCAAAACTTAGGGGTTATTCCGCCAGCACGCTGGGTGCGGGCAGGGTGGAGGAAGTATCCGGCGCGGAGGGAGTAATATCCATCGTGTTTTTAGAAGAATCTTCCCCCTGGGCGGGTTCTTCGGTTTCTTCGTCTTGCACGGGGGTTAAAATCATTTCTTCGTAGGATTCATCCGGCATTACCGTAGCAATGCTTTCTTCTTTTACAACCGGTATTTCCTCGGTATATACAGGGCGGGCCGTAGGCTGCGTTTTGCCGGCAGCCGGGGCGGTGGAGGCGCTTTCGTTACCATAAGTACCGCTCGGGTTCCACCACTGCGGCGGGGTTCCGGCGCAAGCGGCCGTTACTGCCACAGAAAAAAGAATCATTAAAAATCTCTTCATATATTTATATTATATACTATTTGGCGTTTAAACGCCCCGTTGCGCGCCGGTATAAAGCGCCCGCGCGGTAACTGCTGCGCACCAGCGGGCCGCAGGCGGCACCTTTAAAACCGATGGACAAGGCATACGCTTCCCAGGCTTGGTATTCGGCCGGCTCGGGGTATCTTTCCACCGGGTGATGGGCGGCAGACGGGCTTAAATACTGCCCAATGGTAAGCAAATCCACCCCCGCCGTTCTTAAATCTTGCAGGGCGGTTTTTATTTGGCTTTCCGTTTCACCCAGCCCCACCATAATGCCGCTTTTGGTTAATACGTCCGGGGCCAGATTCTTAGAGGTTTCCAATACTTTTAAAGAGCGGCGGTATTCCGCCCCCCCGCGTATTTGTTTGGAAAGTTCTTCCACCGTTTCTATATTATGCGCAAGCACAGCGGGTTTTGCGTCCAACACGGTTTGGATATCGGCCGGGTTGGCTTTAAAATCCGGGATGAGCGGCTCACACAATACGCCGGGGTTTAAAGAAGTAATGGCACGTATCACAGCGGCAAAATGCCCGGCGCCGCCGTCTGCCAGGTCATCGCGGGTGGGTGAGGTGAGCACCACATAGCGCAAATTCCAGTCTTTTACCGTTTGGGCAATGCGCTGGGCTTCCCCCGCGTCCACCGCGCCGGGGCGGCCTTTATGCACGGCACAAAAGCGGCAGTTGCGGGTGCAGGTGTCACCCAGAATCATAAAGGTAGCATCCCCGCAGTTAAAACATTCCCCCCGGTTGGGGCACTTGGCTTCCACGCATACGGTATGCAGGGCGCCGCAATCCAGCGTGTGCTGGGCATTTAAAGCCGTTTGCGTGCGCAGAGCGGCTTTATTTTTACCTACTAAATCTTTTAACCATTGTGGTAGTTGTTGCGTCATAGTTTAGTAAAATATAAAAAAGTAAGATATTATATATTACAAAATTTCATTTATGGGGCGGGTATGAGTGTGCGTGTTAAATTAACGGTGTTAGGCAGTATTTTAATGATCTTCTTTTCCGCTATCCTCTCAGCCGCGCCCGCTCCCCAAAAGGATGACACCGCCCGCCAGCTAAAAGAAGCGGCCGATTTGTATTTTTCTTACGAACCCCAGGAAAGCTTAAAAAAATACCTGCAAATTTCCAAGGATACCCATCATAAAGACGCTTTTTTAAACGCCGCTTTTATTGCCATGGAGCAAGGCTCTCCCAAGCAGGCGGTGGACATTATGAGCGCCGCCCACAAATATTACCCCAACGATGATACCGTAACCGAATTTATGGCCGAAGCCTATTTGGCCGACGGCCAATACTCCGCCGCGGAAATGCTGCTTTCTTTGCTGGTGGCCAAACCCGGCCGGGCGGAATTTTTATACATCAACCTGGCCCGCGCCCAAATGGGCATGGGGGAAGACAAACTGGCCCTTTATAACCTGCAAACGGCGGCGAAAGGAAAGAACCACCGGGCGCTGTCCAACTATTTACTGGGCCTTTTGTATGAAAAAGAAAAAAATTACCAAAAAGCGGCTCAACATTTTAAAAAAGCTTCCACCTATGACCACCAATCCCTGGAAGCCAAAGAACATTACGCCGCCGCTTTAGCCAAACTGGGAGACTATAACGAAGCCTACCGCCAGTACCGCATGATTTATTCGTTGGAAAAGAATTTATCTTCCGTCAACAAAGCCATGGCGGATTTGCGCCCCCGCCTGACCAAGACGGAAAAAGAACTCACCGCCACCAAAGAAATAAGCAAACACACCTTTGTAAAAAAGTTTTTAATTCCCCCGCAGGACGCGCAGGAAATACGCATCGGCCTGGGTACCCGCTCCAGCGGGCGGCCCAGTGCACGCAAAACGGTTAAGTTTTCCCCCTCCCACAATTTTACGGTAAAAGAGCTGCAAAACGGCAAAAAGCTGGTGCGCGGCAAAGCCAAGGAAGAATGGACCGCCGAGTTAAAAGACGGCAAAGCCTTTTTGCTCTCCCCCAAGGGTAAAAAATATCCCTTTAAAAAAGGCATACGCATAACGGTGGACGTACCCTCCGGCGAGGACGCCCCCACCATTATCGTGCGCGCTTTAATGAGCGGCGCCGGTATGACCTGGGCCAGCGTGGACGATAAGGAATTTCGCGGGGATTTGGAAATTTTGCACAACACGGCTTTAAATACTTTGGTACCCATCAACGTGCTTATGCTGGAAGAATATTTGGAAGGGGTCATCTCGTCTGAAATGCCCATCCCCTTCCCCATCAACGCCCTGCGCGCGCAGGCGGTGCTGGCCCGCACCTATGCCTTAAAACACAAAGGCAAACACCGTGCTTACGGTTACGATTTGTGCGACACGCAAAACTGCCAGGTGTATAAAGGCGTAAGCGCGGAGAGCGAGCGCGGGAACGCGTCGGTAGAGTCCACCATGGGTGAGATTATGGTTTATAATCAAAAACCCATAGAAGCGGTATTTTCGGCCAATTGCGGCGGTATTACGCAAAGCGCCAAAGACGCCGGCTGGTTTGAACACGCCTACCTGCACCCGGTTTCAGACTATAAAGACTTTGATTTTGACCATTTACAGCCCTATCATTTTAAAGACCTCTTACAGCACGCGCACGATGCTTACAGCCGCTATGACAAGCACGTCAGCCTGGCGGCCTACCGCTGGACCCGCGTGGTGGAAGAAGAAGAACTGCGCCAAGTCATCCGCCGCAAACGCCGCAAAGACATTGGCCGCATTACCGCCATTATTCCGCTTCGGCGCGGGCGTTCCGGCTACGTAAGCCGCGTGCAGGTAAAAGGTACCAAGGGCAGTGTTATTTTAAATAAAGAAAACGTCATCCGCGGTAATTTAGGCCCCGGTATGCTTAGAAGCAGTTATTTTATTGTGCAGCCCAATTACGAAAAGAAAAAGCTGAAAAACTTTGTGTTTTACGGCGGCGGCTGGGGCCACGGCGTGGGCTTTTGCCAAACGGGCGCGGCCGGCCGGGCGGAAGCCGGGCAGGATTATAAAACCATCCTATACCATTACTTCCCAAAAGCCAAATTAAATAAAGACAAATAAACCTTTTTACCATCCACCGGGCCCGCCTTATTTGGCAGGCCCGTTTTTTGTGCCTGCTTAACGGCTCTTTTAATACGCCCACTGCCTAACACTCTACCAAATGCTCTTTTTGTACAAGGCCCCCGTGCTAATGCCATAAAAAACCCCGCCGTTAAGCGGGGTAAAAAAAGTACCGGGAATCTTTAGCACCGTTACTGCCCGGGTTGCGGCTGCGGAACAGACACCTGGATATTCTGCAATTTCTGCTGGGCAGCCTGCTGAATGCGCTGGGCTTCCTGCTCGTAAGATTTGGGATCCTTGGCGTTTACGGCCGCTTGGGAGAGTTGTTTGGCCATATCGTCCAAAATGCCGCGGGCCTGGTTTTCATAATCTTTCTTGGCGGAAGAAGGCCACTGGCGCATTTCTTCGCTTTGCATAATTTGGGAAAGGGTTTGTTCGTTTTGTTTTTTAATTTCCGTTTCCATTTGCGCCGCTTGTTTTTCTTTTACCTTCGGGTCGTTTTTGGCTTTATCCAACAAGGCCTGCACGGCTTTGTTGCGTTTTTCCACGGCGGCTTGGTTCTTTTCGTTTACGGAAAGGCGCCCTTCCTGCGAGTCAAAATTTTCCATTACTTCTTTTTCGTACGCTTGGTCAATTTGCTCAAACTGGGCGGCCACTTCCGGGCCGTAGGCTTCCTGCACGGCCTTTAAGTCTTTGGCGCGCTGGGCGGCAAAATTATCGCGGTATTTTTGTTTTACGTCTTCGGATATAAAGACGCGCTGGTCCTGCTTCAAACCCGCTTCCACGGCTTCTTTATCGCGCTGCATTTGGGCGTGGGCACTTTGGCGGTTTACTTCATCCAATAGTTTGCCCGTATCCATGCGGCCGGGGTTGGCTTTAAAAACGGCTTCTTTTACTTTATCGTCAGAGGCCTGTTTCATTTTTAAATACTCTTCCTGAAACTGCGCCGCGGGCAGGCCTTTCTGCACCAGCTGCATTTTTTGCGTGGTAAACTGGTTTAGCACTTCACGCGCGGCGGCGGCCGTTTCCGGGTTGAATTTATCGCTCAGCAAGGCCAGGTATTCTTCGTTTTCCTTGCGTTGTTCTTCTTCCATTTTTTGCAAGGAACCGGCCCATGCCAAGTTGTTTAACTGGCGTTGATACTTGTTGTTTATTTTGCGTATTTCATCGCCTTTTTGCTGTTGGGTTAAATCGCTGCGGTTGGCTACGGAGGCGGCTTCTTTTTGGAAGTTATCCATAATTTTACCCGCCTGGCGGCCCGCCGAGGCGCCAAAGTTATTACTCATACTTTGCACCACGGAAGCCTTTTGAGAACCAATCTGAGACACCACATCCGCAAACGGGTTGGCCGTGCCTTTTAAGGCTTCCGGGCCGGAGCGGCGGGTGTATTTTTCCAACATGGCCTGGCGTTTGGACTTGGGTGCCATGGCACGCGCAATGGCGTTATCCAGCGCACTGTTTAAACCGTCCATTTGCCGAAACAAAGCTTCTTGCTGTTTGCGGTCTTTAGGGGCCAGGTAAGATAAAAGCGTATCGTTAGCCGCTTTATAGGCATTACCCTCCTGAAGGGGGTACGATGTCCCCCTCCCAGGCATAAAACGCGCCCCGCCTTCCGGCGCGGAGGAAGCCCCCCCTCTGCCAGCGCTAGAGGCCGAAGCGGACCCGCCCGGAAGACGCCCTTTTAAAGCCGGCTCTTGCCCTCCGCGGCGTGCGTAAGCATTATTTAAATTACCCACCGGGCGCATAGCGGGCGCACCCGGCCGTACCGGTTGCGTATACGGGGCCTGTACCCCCGACGGGCGATAGCCCGTGTTTACCGGGGCTGTGGCGGGCACGCCTAAAAATTCCTGCTGTTTTAAATCCGCCAGCGAGTTGGATTCCTCGGCGTAAGGCTGTTCCCCAGGATATTCCTGCGGAGCATACCCCTCATACCCACCTGACGAAGCAACCGCCGGGGCCGACGGTTTAAACGCCATCACCCCCGCAAAAAGTAACATTAAAATAATTAAAACAAGTAAATAAACCAATATTTTATTTTTCATATTATAATTATTGTACAAAAACCCCGGGCCTGCAAGCCCGGGGTAAACATTTAGCGTTTGGCTTTTTGTTTAATGCGTGCATTAAAACGCTTTTGCATATCGGCCAGCTGCTGCTGGTAAATTTTGTTTAGGCGGGCAAGCTCCTCGCGCTTATAGCTTTGGCGGGTATCCGCCGCGCCCACCGCCGCCGCGTTTTTTAAAATTTGGTTAAAGAACGGGCGTATTTCCAACACGGCTTCTTTACCGTAAAGGCGTTCAAACTTTTTTTCCACTTCCTGGTAAGCGGCAATCATTTCCGCACGCATGGTTTGCAGGTCCTCTTCGCTCATGGGGCCTTTTGGGTCCCCATATTGGGCCACTACGGCGGCCAGTTTAGCGTCGGACTGTTGCACCGCCTCCCGGCTGCGCTGCTGCATTTCGGGCCCGCTTTTGGCTGTAGTGAAAACCTGCATATAATTTTCCACCGCTTCGTTTAAAACCGGGGCCGCTTTCTCCGCACATACGGGGCCGTATAAATCTTCTATATTTTTTAACATCTCTTTGTTTTTGGCTTCCATTTCCGCACGGGCCATTTTTAATTGTTTTTCTGTGGGCTCCACCCATTTAAGGGCGGCTTGGTCGTCCAAAAACACGTTTAATTTCTGTTCGTATTGCTGGTCCAACTCTCTTAAGGCGTTGGCCATTTCGGCCGGGCTTTGGGCCTTTTTGGCCGCGGCTTGGGCCGCTTCGTGTTATTGCATAATAAGCGCACCCGCTTGGGCGGCGGCTTGTTCGCCGTATTCCTGGCGCACGCGGCGCTCCAAATTGGCTTTTACGGCGGCCATTTCGGCCGGTAAAGCCGGGAAGAACATTTCGTTAGGGTGAGTGGTTACCTCGGCCACGTTCACCGGGGCCGGGGCGTTTATAGGCTGGCGGCGTTCTTGGGCCAGCTGGCCGTTTTGCTTAGCCTTGGCCAAATAACGAGCCACATTTTCCTCACGCGTGGGACGGGCGGAAACGGGTTCCTCTTCCTGCGGGGCCGGGGAACACGCCGCCAACATAAGTAATGCGGGAACACAAAAACGGGTTATCTTCATACGCTTATTATGCCAAAAAAAGGAACTCCTTGCAAAAAATAACCCCCGGGCAGTGCCCGGGGGTTTGGGTTATTCTTTTACGATGGATAAGGCCAACTCTTTTAACTGGATGTCATCCACCACGTTGGGGGAGTCCGTCAGCGGGCAGACTGCCTGCGCCGTTTTGGGGAAGGCAATTACCTCGCGGATGGATTCTTCACCCGCCAGTAACGCGGTGATGCGGTCCAGCCCCAGGCCAATACCGCCGTGAGGCGGGGCCCCCGCTTCCAGCGCGTTTAACAACATGCCAAAGCGGCGGGCGGCTTCTTCCTTGGGGTGTTTCATCAAAGCCAAGATGCGTTCCTGCACGTCTCTGCGGCAATTGCGCACGGAGCCGGAGGCCAGCTCGTTACCGTTTAATACCAGGTCAAACTGATAGGAACGCACGGAACCCGGGTCCGTTTCCAGTTTGTCCAAGTCTTCTTCATGCGCGGCCGTAAAGGGGTTGTGGGCCGCGTCCCAGCGGTCTTCTTCCGGGATGTATTCCAAAAGCGGGAAGTCCGTAATCCAGGCAAAGGCCCATTTGCATTTGGGGGTTAAATTTTTAACCAGTTCTTTGCGCATCGCCCCCATAAAGGTGCATACGGTGGAGAATTTATCGCTACCCAGCAAAATCAAATCGCCTTCCTGGGCGCCGCTTTTGGCAATTAAAGAGTCCAGCTCCGGCTGGGTAAAGAACTTGGCGGACGGGCTTTCCAATTTGCCGTCTTTATACTTAAGCCACACCAGGCCCTTGGCGCCGTTCTTTTTGGCCAGTTCCGTCAGTTTGTCAATCTGCCCGCGGGACATACCGGCCCCGCCTTGCGCCACCAGGGAGCGAACTTCCCCCCCGTTGGCAAGCACATCGGCAAATACTTTAAAGCCCGTGTTTTTAAATACTTCGGAAACATTTTGCATTTGCAAATCATAGCGAAGATCCGGCTTATCGGAACCGTATTTGTCCATCGCGTCTTTGTACGGAATTTTGGGGAAAGGCGTTTGTAAGCTTTCACCCGCGGTGGCAAAAAGTTCTTTCATCAGCCCTTCCACCACTTCGTGAATATCGTTAATGGTGACGAAGGACATTTCCATATCAATCTGCGTGTGTTCGGGCTGGCGGTCTGCACGCAAGTCTTCATCGCGAAAGCAGCGTGCCAGCTGGAAGTAACGGTCAATACCGCTGGCCATTAATGTTTGTTTAAACATTTGAGGGCTCTGCGGCAAGGCGTAAAATTCCCCGTGGTGCACGCGGGACGGAACCAAATAATCGCGCGCGCCTTCCGGCGTGGAACGGGTTAAAATAGGGGTTTCCACTTCCAAAAAGCCCTGCCCGTCCAAATAGCGGCGCGCCGCCTGAGCCAAACGATGGCGAAGCAGCAAATTGGCGTACATTTTGGGGTTTCTTAAATCCAAATAGCGGTATTTAAGGCGGATTTCTTCCGCTACCGAGCGGGATTTTTCCACATCAAACGGAAGCGCAATGGAAGTATTTAATACTTTGAATTCTTCCGCCACCAGTTCAATTTCACCGGTTTTCATGTTTTTGTTTACGGCGCCTTCAATACGTTTTTGCACGGTGCCGGTAACTTCGATTACATATTCGTTACGAACGGAAGATGCTTCTGCAAAAAACGGTTTGGAAGGTTCCACCACCACTTGGCAAATACCGCTGCGGTCGCGCAGGTCGATAAACAATACTCCGCCGTGGTTGCGGTAACTGTTTACCCAGCCGCACAGCGTTTGGCGGGTGCCTAAAAATTTGGAGGTTACCTCCCCGCAATAATTGGTTCTTTTCATAATACTTTTTGTACCTCTTGGGTTAATACGTCAAACGAAATTTTTTGTTGTTCCCCGGTGGCCAAATTCTTAAACGTAGCTTGGCGCTGGGCAAGCTCGTCCGTGCCTAAAATAATGGCATAGGCGGCGTGGCAGCGGTCGGCCTGTTTCATTTGGCCTTTGATGTTTTTATCAAACAAACCGCCTTCCGTGCGGATACCGGCCGCACGCAAAGACTGCATAATATTAAAAGCGGTTTTGTTGCATTGTTTATCCATGGATATTACACAAACGCTTTTTTGCTGCGGGCGGGACACTTCCCCGCGGGCGGCAATGACGCGTTCGGCCCCCATGGCCCAGCCGATGGCCGGCGTGGCGGGGCCGCCCATGTTTTTGACCAAGGTGTCATAACGGCCGCCGGCCGCTATGGCGTTTTGGGATACGTCCCCCGCTTGGAATTCAAACACGGTGCGGGAATAATAATCCAACCCGCGCACGAGCATAGGGTCTACAATAAAATCTATTTTGCCTTTTAAAAGGGCTTGTACTTCGTCAAAGTGGGCTTGGCAGTCGGGGCAGAGCTGCATGGTGGGTACGCGGCCGGTAAAACGGGGGCCGTCGATCTTGCAGTCCAACACGCGAAGCGGGTTCTTTTCCAAGCGGGTTTGGCAGTTTTCGCACAGGGTGTCTTTTTCTTTGGATAAAAAGTCAATCAATGCCTGGCGGTAAAGCGGGCGGCATTTATCACACCCTAAGCTGTTGATTTTAACGCAATAGTTTTTGGCGCCAAAGCGGGAAACAATGTCTTTTAACATTAAAATTACTTCCGCATCCGCCGCCGGGGCCGAGTTGCCGATGTATTCCGCACCGATTTGTTCAAACTCGCGGTAGCGGCCCGCCTGGGGGCGTTCGGCCCGGAACATATTGCCAATGTAGTAAAATTTTTGCACGGGCGCGGCTTGCACAAAATTATTTTCCAAATAAGCACGCACCACGCCGGGGGTTCCCTCCGGGCGGATGGCCAGCTGGCGGTGGCCGGCGTCTTCAAACGCGTACATCTCTTTTTGAACGATGTCAGTCGTTTCGCCCGTGGATTTAACGAACAGTTCTTTCAGTTCCACGGTAGGCAGGCGCAGTTCGCCAAAGCCGTATAAGGAAAATACGCCGCGGGCGCAGTTTTCCAATTCAGTAAAATTTTTGGATTGGGGTTCAAAAATATCTCTAAACCCACGTACTAGTTTTGCCATATAGCTTTATTTTAGCATTTTAAGAGGCAAGAAGATATCTCCCCCCGCCCTAAGCGCACCGCTTGATTTTTGGTGGCTAAACCTCAAAAACTGGGTGGGTTAAACGAGGAGGAACTTTACATATAAAAAATGCCAAGCAATAGCGCATAACCCCAACACACTTGCTAAAAAAGTTTGCCCGTTGTGGCGGACAATAAACACGCTTAAGCATGGCCCTGGCCACAGGTACACGCCTCAAAGGATTGTGCGGCTTTTTCATTTTCTCGTCAAGAGCATTGGCG
Source organism: uncultured Elusimicrobiales bacterium (assembly GCA_944324735.1). GTDB lineage: Bacteria > Elusimicrobiota > Elusimicrobia > Elusimicrobiales > Elusimicrobiaceae > Avelusimicrobium. The sequence goes on along the minus strand of CALUXL010000024.1, from coordinate 2,103 downwards.
CAAGTTAGGCATAAAAAAACCACGCTTAAGCGTGGTATAATAAATGGTGGACGTGATCGGGATCGAACCGACGACCTCCTCGTTGCGAACGAGGCGCTCTCCCAGCTGAGCTACACGCCCAAAAATCTTTTTAATTTCTTAGTGCGGGAACTTCTAAGAACATATTTATTATAGCATATCCAAAAACAAAAAGAAAAATTTTTTACGGTGTTTAATGATGTTTACCGATGATATTTTTCAACCTATCTACAATATCTTCTCCCGCTTGTTTATCTAAGGACTGCTGCACTAGATCCCGCCCGAAAACATCTTTTATTCCCGTATCAGCCCCCGCCGCCAACAGCATTTCTAAGCTCTCTTTACTTTTGTTGTTTAAGGCTACAGTTAAAGGCGCTTGCCCTAAGGTGTCTTTTGCATCTGGGTCTGCCCCTGCCGCCAATAATAATTTTGCATACTTTAAATACCCACGCCGCAAGCAAAAGAGTAAAAAACTCTCTCCGAAAAAAATAAACATGGGGTCCTCCGCACCCAAAATTTCCTTAAGCGCAGGGATATCCCCGTGTTTAAGAAACGCTAGCGCACTCAATAGCACACGGGATTTAGAATCTGTAAATTTAGCGGCGTAGGGCTGCAATAACTCTGCCAAAAAAAGATCCCCCGTACGCAAGGCCGCATACAATGCATTATAGGGTAAACTAAGGTTTTGCGGCCAGTTTACGTCCGCCCCCGCTTCAAGTAACATACTCATCAGCGGTGCGTTTTTCTTACTAATAGCCGCCCATAGAGCAAAAGAACCGTCCAGTACAGACAACCAAGTATCCTTGTCTGGTTCGTCATCCAGCTGCCCAGCTATGTTCACATCCGCCCCTTGCTGAATTAAAAAGCGCGCCTGCTCATTATTTTCCATAACACACGCCCGCAGCAAAGCGGTGGCGGTAGCGTGTGCAGAAACGCCGTAGTGGGGTTCCAAGTAACCCCATGCGGGGAAATTTGGAAGATTTCCCTCAAAACAAGGAGTGGCATTTACGTTAACACCGGCTTCCAACAATATTTTTTGTACAGGAACAGTTCCATACACAAAAGCACGCTGGCGCGTTAAATCGTCAGTATCTGGCAAATGGGTTTGAATATAGGCAGCATCCCCTTCTGTTGCTTTGCGGATAAATGCCAAATTTCTTTCTTCCATAAAATTTCCTGTTGGACTATATTTCATTTTACACCAAAATACGTTTTTGCGCAAAATTTCTGTTTACATCTACAGATATAATAAGGCATAAAAAAAGATTTTTTTAACCGGTTTCCACATTGAAACAACCTCTTAGAAAAGATACAATATATAAATACTCCGTTTATTTTTATAGAGGAAATTTATGTCTAGCAAATATCGCGTGAAAGACGTGGGCCAATACCTGGGCCAAGAAATCACTTTAAAAGGCTGGTTATATAACAAACGCTCCAGCGGCAAACTGCACTTTTTGCAATTGCGCGACGGCAGCGGCATTATCCAATGCGTTATGTTTAAAGGGGAAGTTTCCCCCGAACAATTTGAACTGGGTGATAAAGTAACCCAGGAATCTTCCATCCTGGTTACCGGTACGGTGCGTGAAGATAAACGCTCCCCCTTGGGTTACGAACTGGGTGTAAAAAACCTGGAAGTATTACAAATGGCGAAAGATTATCCCATTTCTCCCAAAGAACACGGCCCGGAATTTTTAATGCATTACCGCCACTTGTGGTTGCGCTCTGCGCGCCAAACGGCCATTTTGCGCATCCGCGATGAAATCATTTTTGCTATACGCGAATATTTCCACAAAAACGGGTTTGTATTGTCCGACTCGCCAATCCTTACCCCCGCCGCCTGCGAAGGCACCAGCACCCTGTTTGAAACCGATTACTTTGGCGAAAAGGCCTTCCTTTCCCAAAGCGGCCAGCTGTATGGCGAAGCTTCCGCCATGGCTTTGGGGCGCACCTATTGTTTTGGCCCCACTTTCCGCGCGGAAAAAAGCAAAACCCGCCGCCATTTAACCGAATTCTGGCTGGGGGAACCCGACGTGGCCTACAACGATCTGGACGATAACACGGACCTGGCCGAAGACTTTATAA
>CALUXL010000023.1 GCA_944324735.1 uncultured Elusimicrobiales bacterium | reverse complement strand
AAAACAAAGCAAGCCCTATTTGGAAATCAGCCGTATGCCCTTGCCCTTTATTAAAAAAAGATAAAAAAATCAACTCTCAGACGGTAAATTTTCAAAGGGAGTTGGAGCGTTTTTAGGGGTTTCCTCGGTAAAATTGACAAATTTGTAAATTTGATAAAATGAGGTATAGTTTTTAGGAGTTTGTATGAACCGCAATATACTGGCACTGGATTTTGGAAGCGGCAAAATAACCGCCGTCCTTAGCGCTTATGATGACGAAACCGGCACCCTGCGCGTGCGCCGCACGCTAACGCAGCCGTGCAAGGCCGTCAATGCGTGCGTAGTGCTGGATTTGCAGGAAACCCAAAACGCGTTAAACAAAATTTTTGCAGATATTTCCGACTATGTTTCCTTTAACCCCTCGGTAATCGTGGGCATTAGAGGCAGCTTTTTAAGTTTCAAACGCGCCAGCGGTTTTAAAAATACAGACGGGCGCAACCGCATTATTTCTACGCGTGACATTGCCGACGCGGTAAACAATTCCGTTCCGCGCAATTTAAGTGACACACTGGAAGTGATAGACGTGCTGCCCCAAACCTATACCATAGACGGGCAAACCGGTATTAAAAACCCGCGCGGGATGGAAGGCTTTGGCTTGGAAGTGGAAACTTTTATATCCTGCGCCTTGGTTACCCAATTAAACAATTTAAACCGCGCCCTGTGTGAGTGCGAATGCCCGGACTATACCATTCTCCCCTCCGGCATCTGCCTGGCGGAAACCCTGCTTAAGCCGGAAGAAAAAAACAACACCACTTTATTTTTGGATATTGGCGGGGAAAATTCCTCCGCCCTCCTTTACCACAAAGGAACCATTTTAGACGGGTGGGAACTGCCCATCGGGGCGGAAATGATTGTGCAGGAAGTGGCCGACGTTTTGCAAAACGATTTGGAAGCCACCCGCACCACTTTGGCCCAATATGAATACGGCGATGATGAAGTAATTGATGACGTGCTGGATGAAGCTTCCAAAAAAATGCTCCGCGCCATTAAAAAAGAGCTGTTGCAATCCATGCTGTTTGTAAAATATCCGCCGGTGTGGGCCGTGCTGAGCGGGGGCGGAAGTTCCTTAAGCGTGCGGGAAGCTGCTAAAAATGTTTTCAGCCTGCGCAAAGCGCGCTTAGCCGCTTATGACGATTTAATTTCCGACGCAGAAGATGCCGACAGCCCCGTCTACTCCGCCGCGATTGCTTTAACCCTGCACTCCCTGGAGAGGGACGCACAAGCCCCCATGCCCGTGCGCCAAAAAGAAGAAGGCTTTTTTGGCGGCTTGCTGGCGAAACTGGGCTTAAACTAACCCTTACTTTAATAATAAAAAACCCCGGGTAAAACCGGGGTTTTTTATTTGAATAATCTGACTTACTGGCGTTTGGAAAACTTGGGGTAGAGCACCTGTGTAAATTTATCCATTTGCGCGTCCCCTCCGCGTATTTTTAAATTGACGGATAAAACATACACGTCTTTGGTTAAAATTTCACGCCAGTTATCGGGAAATTTTACAAAGTCCTTAAACGTAGTGATAAGCGGCAGGGATCCGCGGGTTTCCTCAAATGTGCGCAAGTGGGCAGGCGTGTAAAACTGATGATCCGGGAATCGCCAGCGCTGGGCCAGGGTAAGCCCCAGGTTTTCCAGGGTTTTTTCAAACGTTTCCGGGTGGCCCAACGCGCAGAAGCAGGCGGCTTTACCCTGCACGTCTTTCAAATCCACCTTGCGGCCTTTGCATACGTCAAAGTAATATTCAGGCTTGTGTTCGCTTTCCAAAATATCCACTTCGTCGTTATATTCGCGAATTTTGTCTTTGATGTCTTCCAATTCGCGTGCGGTGGCCTGGTCGCAATGGGTAAGAACTACCAGGGCGGCACGTTTTAAAGCGGTAAGCGGCTCACGCAGGTTGCCATAGGGCAAGAGCTCGCCATTGCCAAAAGGGTTTTTGGCGTCCACCAGTACAATGTTGGCGTCCCGTTTCAAACGGTGGTGTTGGAAGCCGTCGTCAAGCAAAATAATTTGGCTTTTAAAGCGGCGCAAGGCTTCGGTGGCGGCTTCGGCCCGGTCCGGCGAGATGACCACCGGCACCTTATACTGGCTAAGCACGCGGCTCATCATAAAAGGTTCGTCCCCGGCGCTTCTCCAGTCGGCGTCCGGGTTATCAAACAGAACAACCACTTCTTTGCTTTTTTCCTGGCGTTTGTACCCGCGGGAAACAATCGCCACCCGCAGGCCTTCTTTGGCCAGTGCCGTGGCCGCCAGCAAAACAGCCGTGGTTTTGCCCGTTCCCCCCGCCGTAATATTACCAATGCATACCACGCGGGAATTTACACTTTTTACCGTTTTCCACCCGTTTTGATACGCAAAACGGTTCAGCCAGCCGGCAGCGCCATATAATTTACTTGCCCCCAATAAAAGCCAGCGGCCGGGAACGGAATTTTGCAATGTATTTCTTACTTCCTGTAAGTCCATAAAACCATCCTTTTCTTAAAATCTGACAGTTACTATATTTTAGCATTTATAAAGCCCTCTTTCCCGCCCAATACAGCCCCTATAGAAAATTGTTATAATAAGGTATGCGTTTTCAAAAAACACCTTTACATTATATTCAGTATTTGGGCCTGAAGGCCGCCTGCGTGGGGCTTAGGCTGTTGCCTTATTCTTGGGCGGTGGCGGCGGGCCGCTTTGCCACGGGGGCCGTACGTTTTGTAATGCCCAAGCGCTTTAAGCGTACGATGTACGACATTCAGCGTGCTTTTCCCCAAAAATCCCCCCAGGAAGTGTATGAAATTGCCTTGGAATCCTGGCGCAACATGGGGGCTATTTTGTCGGAATTTATCCATTTAACC
>CALUXL010000022.1 GCA_944324735.1 uncultured Elusimicrobiales bacterium | reverse complement strand
CGAAGCGGCCTGCGGCTGGGTGGTGAAACTGAGTAAAGAAGATTTCATCGGCAAGCCGGCCCTGGAAAAACAAAAAGCCCAAGGCCTGGCCCAAAAATTAACCGCGTTTGAATTAAAAGGCGCGGGCGTGCCCCGCCACGGGTGCAAGATTTTTTATGAAGGAAAAGAAATTGGTTTTGTTACCAGCGGTACCTTCTCCCCGTTGTTTAAAGGGATTGCCGTTGGCTACGCGCAGGCGGGTTTAACGCCCGGTGCGCAGGTGGAAATAGAAATCCACGGCCGCCGCATACCGGCGGCGGTAACCAAAACGCCGTTTTATAAAAACAGAGTGTAGTGTGAGGGAGGAACCTTTATATGTATAATGCAGAAAACAGCCGTTACGCCAAAACCCACGAATGGGCCCATATGGAAGGAGACGTGGCCACCGTGGGCATTAGCGACCACGCCCAAGAAGAAATCAGCGATATTGTATTTGTGGATTTACCCAAAGTGGGTCAGCAGGTAACCGCGGGGCAGAATTGCTGTGTGATAGAGTCGGTTAAATCCGCCTCGGAAATTTATGCCCCCGTCAGCGGTGAAGTAATTGAAGTAAACACCGCCTTAAATAATGACCCGGGCCTGGTAAACCGTGAACCGCACGCCGGCGGCTGGCTGTTTAAAATTAAAATGACGGCTCCCGCCGAATATGAAGCTTTGATGGATCTTTCCGCTTACAAAGCTACAATTCAAAAATAACGGTTGCGGCCTTTTAAAAAATCCCCCGCCGCAAGCGGGGGTTTTTACTAACAGAGGTTTTATGTTTATTCCACATACTCCAACTGAAGAAAAAGAAATGCTTGCCCGCATAGGTGCTTCGTCCGTGCGGGAATTACTTAATATCCCGCAGGATTTGGCTTACCCCCATTTAAACCTGCCCCCGGCCCTTACCGAGGCCCAGCTTACCGCCCATATAAAAGAGTTGGGCTCGCTCAATAAACCGCTTAAAAATTTTATCGGCGCCGGCTGTTATGAACATTTTATCCCGGCCGCTGTAAATGCGTTAAGCTCCCGCGGTGAATTTTTAACCGCCTATACCCCTTACCAGGCCGAAGCCAGCCAAGGCACCCTGCAAACGATTTACGAATTTCAAAGCTGTATTTGTGCGTTAACGGATATGGACGTAAGCAACGCCTCCCATTATGACGGAGCCACCTCCATGGCCGAGGCTGTTTTGGCCTGCGTACGCATTAATAACCGCCAAAAAGTATTAATCAGCTCTGCCCTGCACCCGCATTATAAAGAGGTGCTGCACACCTATTTGCAGCATTTCCCGCAGGTAACCGTGCAGGAACTGCCCTGCATAAACGGCCGGGTGGACGTAAACGCCGCGCAGAGCTTGCTGGATGAGCAGACCTCCTGCCTGGTGCTGGCCAACCCCAATTTTTACGGCCAGTTGGAGGATGCCCAGCGCTTGGGTGAGCTGACCCACGCCAAAGGCGCTTTGTTTGTGTATGTGTTCCAGGCTATGAGCTTGGGGCTTTTGCGCACCCCCGGTTCTTACGGGGCGGACTTTGCCGTTGGTGAAGGCCAAGCCTTTGGCAACGCCATGCACTTTGGCGGGCCCGGGCTTGGGTTGTTTGCCTGCAAAGAAGCCTACAAACGCCAAATGCCGGGGCGCATTGTGGGTATGGCCAAGGATAAAGACGGCAAACGCTCCTTTGTGCTTACCCTGCAAGCGCGCGAGCAGCACATCCGGCGTGAAAAAGCCGCTTCCAACATTTGTTCCAACGAAGCGCTTTGCGCCTTAAACGCACTTATTTATTTAACTTTAATGGGCCCGCAAGGCCTTAAAGAAACGGCTGAGCTCAATGTGGAACGCGCCCATCAATTGGCGGATTTGCTTTGCCAAACGGACGGTTTTAAACTTAAGTTTACGGGTCCGTTTTTTAACGAGTTTGTTCTCCAGTGCCCGTTCCCGGCTAAAAAAGCGGTGCAGAAATTAGCCAAAAAAGGTTTTGGCGTATACGCGCTTACACAGAAAGACCTGCAAGACTGCCTTCTTTTGTGCGCTACCGAAACCAAAACCCTGCAAGACTTGCAGGACTTAGCCGCCGCTTTGAGGGGGATTTAATATGCAAGAAATACTGCAAACCAATGCTTTATCTATCGAAAAATCCCGCCCCGGCCGCCGCGGCGTGCGGGTGGAAAAAGCCCAACATTCGGCCCAAACCTATTTGCCGCAGGATGTGCTTCGCCCCGCGGCTCCCAAATTGCCGGAACTGAGCGAATTTGACACCGTGCGCCATTTTACTGCCCTGTCTGAAAAGAACTACTGTTTAGACAGCCGTTTCTATCCGCTGGGCTCCTGCACCATGAAATACAACCCCAAAGCGTATGATGCTTTTACCGGTTTGGAAAGTTTTGCCGGGGTGCATCCGTTTGCGCCGGAAAGCGCCGCGCAGGGCACGCTTAAAATGATGTACGAATTGCAGGAAATGTTAAAAGCCATTACGGGTCTTTCTGCATTTACCTTGCAGCCGGCCGCCGGCGCCCATGGGGAGCTGACCGGTATTATGACGGCCAAAGCCTATCACGCCGCTCGCAAAGACAAAAAACGCACGGAAGTCATCGTTCCCGATACGGCCCACGGCACCAACCCGGCCACCGCCAATATGGGCGGGTTTACGGTCATTAACATTAAATCCGGCCCGGACGGCTGCGTGGATAAAGAAGCCTTGTCCCAAGCGCTTAGTGAACGCACGGCCGTGGTAATGCTTACCGTGCCCAACACCGTGGGCTTGTTTGAAAAAGACATTGTGGAAATTGCCCGCATGGTGCACGCGGCCGGTGCTTTACTGTATATGGACGGCGCCAACTTTAACGCCCTTTTGGGCCTGGCCAAACCCGGGGATTTTGGCGTAGATTTACTGCATTTTAACTTGCATAAAACGTTTGCCGCGCCGCATGGCGGCGGCGGCCCCGGTTCGGGCCCGGTGGGGGCGGCGGCGCATGTGGCGCCCTTTTTGCCTAACCCCATCGTAACGGAGAAAAACGGCAAATACACTTTGCAGGGCAAAATGCCCAAAAGCTTGGGCCGTATGAAAGCGTTTTACGGCAATATTGCCGTGTGCCTGCGTGCATACGCTTACTTGCGCCAGCATGACGGTAATACTTTAAAAGACATTGCCGAAAAGGCCATCTTAAACGCCAACTATGTGCGCGCTGCGCTAAAGGATAAATTCCCGGCGTTTTTTGATCGTGTTTGCATGCACGAGTGCGTCCTGCAAACCGTTCCCAGCCAAATGAACGGCGTACACACCACAGACGTAGCCAAACGCCTGTT
>CALUXL010000021.1 GCA_944324735.1 uncultured Elusimicrobiales bacterium | reverse complement strand
CAGGGTGCGGGGGATGGGGGTGGCCGTCATGGTAAGTAAATCTAATTTAGCGGTTTTTTCTTTAAGCAGGCTTCTCTGGCGCACGCCAAAGCGGTGTTGCTCATCGATTACGGCCAGGCGCAAATTGGCAAATTGTACGTCGTCCTGAATCAGCGAGTGGGTGCCCACGATAATTTGTATTTTGCCTTCCGCCAGTTCTTTTAAAATTTTCTTTTTGGCGGCGGTTTTGGTGCTGGAAGTTAAAATAGCTGTTTTAACGCCCAGGGTTTTAAGCAGTTTTTGAAAAGTTAAAAAATGCTGTTCGGCCAAAATTTCCGTGGGGGCCATCAGGGCGGATTGGTAGCCGTTTTCCGCCGCCAATAGCATGGCCGATAAGGCTACCACCGTTTTGCCCGAACCCACATCCCCCTGCAAAAGGCGGTTCATGGGGCGGGGGGACTGCAAATCTTTAAAAATTTCGTTAATTACATGTTTTTGGCTGTTGGTAAAATCAAACCCCAGGTTTTGGCGAAAGGGCGTAAGCAGGGTGCGTTTAACGGTGTAGGAATAGCCCTTTTCCAAAATTTTGGTTTGGGTGCGTTTAATGCCCCAGGCCGTGGCCAAAAGCAAAAACTCTTCGTACGCCAGGCGGGCTTTGGCGGCGTCCAGCTCGCTTACGCTACCCGGGAAATGGATGCCTTTTAAAGCCTGCGCACTGCCCAAAAGCTGGCGTTTTTGCAAAAGGGAGGGGGGCAAAATTTCCGGCTCTTTATCCAGCAGGTCCGTTTGTAGAGCCTCATGCATAAATTGGCGAAATTGTTTGTTGGTGAGCCCCTCGGTTAAAGAATAAATGGGGGTAATCCGCCCGGCGTGCAGGGAGCATTGCGGGTCAGACACGGGGTAATACTCGTCCACGGTTATTTTATCGCCAAAAAAATTATTGCGGTTTTCCGGCCGGCCGATTACCCATACCTCGGCATTAATTTTAAAATCTTTTTTAAGCTGGTAGAACGGATCAAACCGAAAGCGCCCAAACATCCTTTTTTTAAACCAGGTACATTCTATTTGGCGGCCTTTTTCATCTTCCAGCACGGCTTTAAATATCAGCACACTGCGGGCGGGTACTTCCCGGCTGGCGAGCACGCGCCCTTTAAAAACGGTTAATTGGTTGGTGTTGTAATCGTTAGGGGGTTGGTTTAGGCGGCGGTCCTGATAGGTGCGGGGATAGTAATGCAGTAAATCCGTAAGCGTGGAAATTTCCAGCCGCTCAAACAGTTTGGCTTTTGCCGGGCCTACGCCTTTTAAATATTGCAGAGTGTTTTTATTCACCTGTATATTTTAGCAAAAAGGTTTTGCGTGGTGCTTTGGCACGGAAATTTTATACGACCGGCAGTAATTTTGCTACAATGAAACAAAAGAGGAGGCCGTATGGATATAGAAGCTATTTCCAGTAATATAACTGCACATTTAACCGTTATCGGGCAGACCGGGCTTAAGTTCTTGTTTGAAGTGGTGGTGGCCCTTTTTATTTTGGTGATTGGGCTGTATTTGTCCCGCTTTGTAAGTTCTTGGGCCAAAAAACTGCTTAATAAAATTTCTTTTGATGACAAAACTTCCAAAATTGGTATTAACGAGCTGTGCGTACGCTTTGGGTTAGGTAAATCCCCCACGTACATCATTTCGTTTGTGCTGGCTTGGGCGGTTATTTTTTACGCCATTGTGCTGGCGGCGGATTTCCTGCACTTAACGATTGTACGGGATTTGTTCACCCGCTTTTTGGCGTTTATACCCACGTTGTTTGTGTCGGTTCTTATATTGTTTGCGGGGCTGTTGTTTGGCAAACTGATGGGCAGTATTATTGATAATGCTTCCCGCGCCAATAATTTAAAAGGCGGGTTTTTAATTTCCCGCGCGGTAAATGTGTTTATCGTGTTCTTTTGTGCGTTGGTGGCGGTGGAAAATTTGGGCTTTGCCACGCAGCTGGTAAATAATGTAGTGGTAATTTTGCTGGCTTCTTTGGGGCTGGCGTTTGGTATTGGCGTGGGGCTTGGAAGCAAACCGCTGGTGGAAGAATTTCTGCGGGATTTATTCCAAAAGGAAAACGAAAAATAACCCCATATAATTTAAAAACCCCGGTAACCCCGGGGTTTTTTATGGATAAGAGAGTTGAAAATTACTCCTTTTATTGTATAGTTATAATAAGGAACTTTATTATGAAAAAATACCCTTCCTTTTGTTTGTTTTATTTTGCGCCTTGCCGGCTTATGCCGTGGCGCCTTTTGGCCTGCTGCCGGGGGTGGAAGAACAGCGGGAAGGTTCGTACGGGAATTTGCTTCGCCAAATTGTGCAGGATCATAAAGTGTGTGTGGAAGTCGTCAATCGTTTAAACGGCGATGACCCACGCCTTTATTTTAAAATGGTGGAACAGGGGTATAATAAGTGGTTTTCCCACACTTTGCAGGCTATCGAAAAAACCGGCCGGCAGGAAGAATTTGCCGATTTAATACCTGTTTTAAAACAAGGGGTTCAAGTACAGCAGGTGGGGGTGGATTGCAGCCAGGCGGATTTGCGGGTATATGTAATGAGCCTGGCCGGGGTGGTTATGAATTGTGCAAGTCAGGCGGCGGCCTGTGTTACCCTGGATACGGACCCTGTGTTTATGTATTTTCACCCGTTTAAGGGTATTCAAAAATGGCTGGTGGGCAGCAACCAGGATCTTATCTCGCATGAACTAGGCCACACCTTGGGCATGGCGGACCAATACAAATATGGGCGCATTAACGCCCATGAGGTCTACCATACCCCGGATACACAAAAAAGTATTATGGACTCTGCCAAGCCTTCCACTCAATTTGGCTGCGATGATGTGGATGGTTTTATCAATTTGTTGGATGTGGCTGTTTTTAACAACCGCCGCGGCGGGCAGGACGGCTGGCGCAGTTTTTGTAAAAAACGCAACTATTCTTATGTGGCCGGGCGCCCGGTGGTAAATGCCAGATATGCGGTGGATTTGCTTTCAAACCCCAAAGTGGGCCCTCGGTTAACTGTGTATGATAAAAAAGGTAACTGGGTAAGGCAACAGCAGTATGGCTTTGAGCCGGTGGATAAGCCCTATGATTTGTTAACCTCTTTCAAACCAATTCAAACGAAAAAAGACAAACAGGGCCGGGTGATTTACCAGAAAAATGCCCGCGGGGAGGAACGCTTTTGTTCTTATACTTATGAGCGCAGCTCCTGCATTGTGGTAAAAGGGGATAAAATCCTGTATAGTTATTTAGAACTTTTAAAGCGTAAATTCCGCGTGGCTGAAATACAATACAGCTACGGGCGGGATATCCCCTCTGCCTTTATTAGCTTTAAACAAACGGGCAAAACCGGGCAGGTAATCTTTGGCGCCGGCAATGAGCGGAACGTGTATAATGTGTCCGACAAGGGCTATCTCTCGGCAGTAGAGAGCGAGAGACAGGGGTGGAAGAATGTGCGCGCCATGTCTGCCTTGGGTAATAACTTAAAGCAGCGGGCCGAACAGCAAAGGAAAAAAGCAATAGATGCCTACGTGCAAACGGTGTTTGATATGTACTTAAAATAAATTTTAACCCCCGGGGTTACGGCCCCGGGGTTTTTATTGGGGATTTTGAACCCCTTTGTAATCTGTTAAAAAAACGCCAAAGGTTTGTTTTGGCCCGTTAAAAAGGCCCGCTTTATTTAGCGGGCCTTTTAGGTTATGCGTCTTGATAATCTTTTAACATCTTGGTGCGGCTGGGATGGCGAAGCTTGCGTATGGCTTTGGCTTCTATCTGGCGCACGCGTTCACGCGTTACGTTAAACATTTTGCCTACTTCTTCCAGCGTGCGGGGGTAACCGGAGTCTATCCCAAAGCGCAGGCTGATGATTTTGGCTTCGCGTTCAGACAGGGTAGCCAGCACTTCGGCCACTTCCTGCTTGCGCAGGAAATCCACCGCCGAAGTGGTGGGGTTGGGCCCCGTCTTATCTTCAATAAAGTCTTCCAGGTTGGAGTCTTCGTCCTCGCCAATCGGGGTAGAGAGGGAGATCGGATCTTGCATAATTTTTAATACGCTCTTTACCTTCTCTACGGACAGGCGCAAATTCTTGGAATAATCTTCCAGCGTTGGTTCGCGCCCGTGTTCCTGGCGGAATTTGTTGGTTACTTTGGTTAATTTGGAAACCAACTCTTTCATGTGTACCGGGATGCGGATGGTGTTGGCCTGGTCCGCAATGGCGCGGTTGATGCTTTGGCGGATCCACCATGTGGCATAGGTGGAAAATTTAAAACCGCGTTTGTATTCAAATTTTTCAACGGCTTTCATTAAGCCCAGCCCGCCTTCCTGAATCAGGTCAGACAGTTCCAAGTTGGAATTGACGTGCTTTTTGGCAATAGACACCACCAAGCGCAGGTTGGCTTTGATGAGTTTTAATTTGTCCTGCAAAATCATGTCTTCAAAGAAAACAATGCGGTCATTAAAGGCCAAAAATTCTTTTTCCGTCATGGGCAGCAGGTCCACTATTTGTGCGTGGCGGCGGCGTACGCCTTCTATATTATCCAACGCGCGCTGGAGCTCCTCCAGCGAAAACTTGGTGGCTTTTTTAAATTCTTTTTCCGTCATTTTGCCGGAAGTGAATTTATTTACCAATTTTTTTACTTCCGCATACGGGCCAAAGTATTCGTCAAAGCGCTGCATGTCGTTGCGGGTTTCGGTTAAGCGGTCCGCCAGGTTTTTAATTTTGTTGGTTAAACGTTTAATTTTGTTTTGGTTTAAGTTTAATTTGGTAATGGTGGCAACCACTTCTTTTTGTTTGGCTTCCAACTGTTCAATGTTTTTGTTGCGTTTCTTTTCGGTTAGGTTCCCGTCGCGCAGTTCTTTCATTAATTTGGTAATTTCCTGCTCGCGCTTGCCGATAAATTGCGCCGCGTCTTTCAGTTTTTTGCGCATGTTGTTTAATTCGCGCGTGGTGCGTTTGCCGCGGGGCATGAGTTCCTTGGTGGTCATTTCTTCCTGGTCCACCAGTTCTTCCCAGTTGCAAATTTCGCGCATGGTGATGGGGGATTCCAACACCAGTTTGCGCAGCTCTTTTTCACGTTCGCGGATATTGCGCGCCAGGGTAATTTCTTCATCGCGCGACAAAAGCGGCACTTTGCCCATTTCGGACAGGTACATGCGTATAGAGTTGGAAATATCCGGGCTGGAGGGCCACTCTTCGCTGTAAGCTTCTTTGTCCGCCATGGATACTTCTTTAAATTTCTTTTGGTCTAAAATTTGTACGCCTTCTTCGCTCAGCGCGTCACGGATATCGTCGCTGTCTTCGGCGCTCAGGTCAGCCTCGGCCATGGAGCGGTTCAAATCTTCCAAAGACAGTACACCGCTCTCCTTCCCCTCTTCAATCAAATCTTTTAAGGCTTTATTTGCGTTTGCCATAGTTTCGCTTTACCTCTAGTTAGTTTTTAGCTTCTTTTGCAACTGCATATACAACTGCACCATATCCGGCGGCACATTGCCTGCCCCCAGTGTTTTCATTTTATGCTGCAGGGCGGCCAGTTGTTTTTGCAGGCCGGCTTTTGCTATTTTTGCGGCGCACTCCGCAATATCGCGCTCGGGTGAAAAGTCCTTCGGAAGTTCCGCCAAAGATAATTTTATTATCTCATTTTTCAGCCCGGGGGCGTTTTGAATTGTTTGCTCGGTTACAGAGCCGGACGCCGGGTTCTCCCGGTAGGCTTTTTGCAGTGCGGCAAAAAGTTCCCACATGCGCGCGTCCTCAAAATCGGTTTTTGTCAAATACTCGCAGGTTTTGGCGTATAACGGGTAATGCAACAGCCAGGCCAGTAAATCTTCTTCCGCTGGGTTGGCAGAAGTTTCCGGCACCGGTTTTTGCGGCGCTTTAGCTGTTTTTAAAGCATACTTGGGCGCGGCTGTTTTTTCGTGAAGCCGGGCTATTACCAGGCTTTCTTCCACGCCGGTTTGTTCCGCTACGTATTTAATCCATTCCCGCCGGACAATTTCGTCCGGCTGTTTGGCCACCGTTTCCACCAGTTCAGACACAATGGCCGTTTTGTCCTGCGGTTTTAAAGGCTGCTCATATAAATCCAACTGCAGCCGGGTGTGAAATTCAATTAAGTCCTGGGCGCTGTCCAGCACTTTTTCAAAGGCTTCTTTGCCGTATTTGGCAATGTATTCGTCCGGGTCTAGCCCTTCCCCCAAGGAGGCCACTTTTACAAACAGGCCGTTTTCAATCAGTATCAGCGCACCCCGCAAGGCCGCGCGTATGCCGGCGGCGTCCGGGTCAAAAAGTACGATTACGTTTTCCGTATAACGTTTAAGCAGTTTGGCGTGGTCTGCCGTTAGGCTGGTGCCTAGCGGGGCCACCGTGTTCTGCACGCCCGCCTGATGGCAGGCAATCACGTCCATATACCCTTCCAAAAGTACCGCGCGGCCGTTTTTGCGTATGGCCGGGCCGGCAAAATTAAGCCCGTATAAAATGCGGCTTTTGGAAAATAAAATTGTATCCGGGGAGTTTAAATACTTGGGTTCCCCATCCCCTAAAATGCGCCCGCCAAAACCCACGGTTTCCCCACGCTGGTTGATGATGGGAAACATAAGCCTTCCGCGGTAATAATCCCGCGCGCCGTATGGCGTTTGCACACACAGGCCGGCTGTTTTTAAGGCCGCGTCCGTGTATCCGTTGGCGCGGGCATATTGGCAAAGGGCGGTGGCTTCGTTTTTGGCAAAGCCCAGTTCAAACTTTTCGGCGGTTTCTTTGGTTAAATGGCGCGCTTTGATGTATTCGCGCACTTTTTCCCCGCCGTGCCCCATTAAATTGCGGTGATAAAACTGCTTGGCAAAATCCAGCGTTTTGCGGGCGTCTATGCGGCGTTGTTCCTCGCCGGTAAGCTGGCCCGCGGGCTGATATTCCACACCGGCCAAATCGGCCAGTTTGCGCAGGGCCTCGTTAAAAGTTAAATTTTCCATCTTCATCAGGAAGGCAAAAATATCACCCCCTTCCTGACAGCCAAAACAATAATAAAGCCCCTTCTCACTGCTGCATGTGAAAGAAGGTGTTTTCTCTTTATGGAACGGGCAACAGGCTTTCCACGTTTTGCCGGAGCGTTTTAAACCCGGCACATACTGGCGGATAAACTCTGCAATGTCCAGCCGTTCCTTGATTGTTTCCACGATATTATTGTTCATTAAACGCCTACGCTTGTTTGATTGGTAAAGCCAAATAAGGCAATAGCTCTTTACGTATCGTATCGAGCTATTGCCTGTTGTGTGTCAATCATTAAAAGCGTCTGCGTTTGGTGCGTCTGGCTCTGCGCTGCGCTTCTTGGGATTTGATTTTTCTCTTCACGCTCGGGGGCATGTAAGTTTCGCGTCTTTTGATTTCTTTCAAGATGCCGTTTTTCTCACATTCTCTTTTAAAGCGTTTGAGGGCTTCTTCCAAGTGTTCAGCGTCTCTCACTTTAACAAAAACCATTTACTTTTTCACCACCTTCTACGGTTACATAGCTAAAAATGGATGAGGATTTTTTCCTCTCCTATATTATATAAAATTTAAGGGCTTTTGCCACCCCTCAGCCCGCAGGCCAGTTAAAACGCCGCCCAGCCATTAAGTGAAAGTGCAAATGGTCCACGCTTTGGCCGGCGCCTTTGCCGTTATTGGTTACGAGGCGGAAATCCTTTAAATTAAACTGTTTGGCTAGCTTTTTGGCAACCAGCAACAGTTTGCCCAAAAGAAGGGCGTGTTTGTCGTCTGCTTCGTCCAAACGGGCAATGTGCTCTCGGGGGATGATGAGCAGGTGGGTGGGAGCCTGCGGATTTAAATCCTTAAAGGCTACCACGTCTTCGTCTTCATAAATTAATTGGCTTTTGATGGAGCCGTCGGCAATGCCGCAAAATATGCAATTCATATTTGTATTATACATATTTTATAATGAACACAAACGCTTGTATTAATTTGTGCTAAACTATAATAAAAGGGGGCCTTATTATGTGCCAAGAAAATAAAAAAGGTTTTACATTAATTGAGTTGTTGGTAGTAGTATTGATAATAGGTATACTGGCCAGTGTGGCTTTGCCGCAGTATGAAAGAGCGGTGGAAAAATCCCGCGTGACGGAAGCTATTTCTCTCTCCAGCGCTATTTGGAAAGCCCAACAAGCGTATTTTTTGGCAAACGGAACGTACGCTTCGGATTTGGCACAGTTGGATTTTGACATCCCCGGTAAGGACACTACCGCATCCGGCACGCCTTCTAAATTAACCAAAAACTTTTCGTGCCGGGCCGTGAATGCGGGCGGAACCGGAGAGAACGCCTGGGCACTGGCCGTTTGCCGCCGCAACGGCAAACCCTATGCTATTTATTATGCCAGAACGAACCAGCAACTGGGCTGTTACCCGGATAATGAAGAAGGCAAACAGTGGTGCCGTATATTTACCGGAAAGGAAGAAGAACCTTATTTATTTTAATCCATCATTACCTTATTTTACTGTCTTAAAATCCCCGGGCTTTGGCCGGGGATTTGCGTTTGGCGGGTGCGCGGGGGCTCAAAAATTGGTATCATATACCTATATTGTATTTTGGAGACCAAATAAACATGGCAAAGAACGACCTGACAACCAGAAACCTGATGTTGGATAGTTTGAAGCAATATGCTAAGAACCGCATCTCGCACGAGTTCATCCGCGAGCATGACGCCAAAAATGAAATACCTTTAGAAATTTTGAAAGAGATGTACGACCGCGACACCCTGGGCGTACATCTTTTGCTCATTCCGGAAGAATACAACGGCTTGGGCGGCCAGACCACCGAAATTTACCGCGTGTGTGAACAGCTGGCCCGCATTGACTTAGGTATTGCCACGGGCGTGTTTGCTACCTTTTTAGGCAGCGACCCCATTAACGTGGGCGGTACCCCGGAACAGAAAGCCAAATGGTTTAAGAAAATTGCCGACGAAAACAAACTGGTGGCTTACGGCGCTACGGAAGCGGATGCCGGGTCTGACCTGGTATCTTTGCGCACCCGTGCCGAACGTGTGGAAAAAGACGGTAAAATTGTGGGTTACAAAATTACCGGCAGCAAAATGTGGATTTCCAACGGCGGCGTGGCCGATATTTACACCGTGCTGGCCTTGGCCCCCGGCGGCCCCAGCTGGTTTATTGTAGAAAAAGGCACCCCCGGCTTTACGCAGGACGCGCACGAAGACAAACACGGTATCCGCCTGTCCAACACGGCGGGCTTGGCGTTTGACGAAGTATACGTGCCGGCCGAAAACTTAATTGGTTTAGAAGAAGGCAAAGGCTTCCTGCAAGCCCAGGCCGTATTTGGTTACACCCGCTTGATGGTGGCTGCCTTTGGTTTGGGCGCCGGTGAAGAAGCGGTGGAAACGGCTTTGGTTTATGCCCAGCAGCGCATTCAGGCCGGCGGCCCGTTGGCCGAAAAGCAGGGCTTTATGCTGAAACTCATCACCCCGCACTATGTACGCTTTGAAGCGGCCCGCGCTTATATTGACTGGACTGCCAAACAGCTGGAAGTAAACAACCACGGCTTGGCTACCGAAGGCGCCATTGCCAAATTGTACGCTACGGAATCCGGCAACAAAGCGGCCGAAGACGCCATCCAGGCGATGGGCGGCTTTGGTTATACCAAAGAATTTGCCGTAGAAAAAATTAAACGCGACGTTAAAATTACCTGCATTTACGAAGGCACCAGCGAAGTATTGGAAATGACCATCTTCCGCGGGCGCTGGCAGGAACATTTAAAGAGCCGCGGCCAATACTATATTAAACAAGCGGAAGAATTTGAAGCCATTCACGCCAAGAACCCCAACGTGGGTGCCGACAGCGTGGCCTTAGGCTTCCGCGCTTTGGCCCGCGTGCTGGAAGACTGCCGCGCGCAGAAACTTACCCGCCATCAATACATTACCTTTATGTTGGGCGATTTAATTTCCGAAGCGGAAGTGGCCGCCGTATTTAGCCGCCAGTGCGCCGAAGGCAAAGTAACCGAAGGCAGCCGCTTTGACTTAAACACCCTGTGCACCATGGCGCGTGTAAACGCCCGCTTGAGCGCGTTTAAGATTGCCACGGACGGCATGAAATTAATCTTGGGCGTTGGCGCTGCCAGCGCGCAGGACCTCTCTGCCGGCGTGAACCTGGTTGGCATTGAAGAAAAGATGACCGGCCTGATAACGGACGAAGATGCCGTTTCCGCTAAACTTAGAGATACTTTCAAAGCATAAGGATTGAACCCCATGAACATTATTGTATGTATTAAACAAGTTCCTGATTCCACCCAAGTAAAGGTGGACCCGAAAACCGGCACCTTAATCCGCGCCGGCGTACCCAGCATTTTAAACCCGTATGACCACTACGCCTTGGAAAAGGCCCTGGCCATTAAAGCCAAAACGGGTGCTAAAGTGACGGTATTATCCATGGGGCCTGCCCAGGCTGTGGCGGTGCTTCGCCTGGCTTTGGCTTTAGGGGCGGACGAAGGCGTGCTCCTTTCCGACCGCGCTTTTGCCGGTTCCGATACCTGGGCTACTTCCTATGCGTTGGCCACGGCGGTTAAGAAAATCGGCCAGTTTGATATGATCCTCTGCGGTCAGATGGCCATTGACGGTGATACCGCCCAAACCGGCCCCGGTATTGCCTATCACTTGGGCATTCCGCAAATTACCTTTTGCGAAAGCGTAGACAGCGACGGCACCCGCGCCGTGGTAAAGAAACTGATTGAAGGCGGCCACCAAATTATGGAAGCCGACCTGCCGGTTTTGATTACCATGACCATGCCGGTGGACTATGCCCCCAAATATCCTTCTTTTATGGCGGCGCACAAAGCGCAGGATAAGCAAACTTATACCTGGACGGCGGCCGACATCGGTGCCGACCTGCATAAACTGGGGTTGGAAGGTTCCCCTACCCGCGTGTCTCGCATTTTCCCGCCGGCCGCGCGCCAGAAGGGCGAAATGTTCAGCGGCTCTGCCGAAGAAATGGCTGCTAAATTTATTGAAATCTTGAAAAAGGAGAGTTTTATCAAATGATTCAAATAGCTTCTAATTGTGTAGGTTGCGGAAAATGCGTAAGCACTTGTCCGTTTGGGGCGCTCTCCTTGGTGAACCGCAAAGCGGTGGCCAATGCCAGCTGCACGATGTGCGGCGCGTGCGTATCCGTGTGCCCGGTGAAGGCTTTGTCCTTGCCGGCCAGCGGGGCTGCCAAGAAAGACCTGTCCGCCTATAAAGGCGTGTGGGCTTTTATTGAAATTTCCGATGACGGCCAAAAACAGTTTGTACGCCCTGTGGGGTTTGAACTGTTGTCCAAAGGGCGCGAACTGGCCGACCAACTGGGCGAAGAACTTTGCGCCGTGGTGATTGGGGATAATATCCAGCCGTATTTTGCCGAGCTTTCCTCTTACGGGGCCGACAAAATTTACGCCGTGGAAAGCCCCGCTTATCACGACTATAACACCGCCGCTTATGCCAATGCGATGGTAACTTTGATTAAAAAGTATAACCCCAGCGTGGTGCTGTATCCGTCCACCTATATCGGGCGTGATTTGTCCCCGCGTATTTCTTCCGAACTGTTTGTGGGTTTAACGGCTGACTGCACCGGCCTGTCTATTCAGGACGGATTGCTCATCCAAACCCGCCCGGCCTTTGGCGGCAACATTATGGCGGATATTAAATGCCCGGATTACCGGCCCCAAATGTCCACCGTTCGCCCCAATGTGTTTAAGAAAGTGGTTACCCGCCCCGGCGCTATGGCCCAAGTGGTCAACGAACCCATTGCCGTACCGGTGGAAGCGGGCAAAGTGCGCATTGTAAGCAAACATATGGACCCGATTGCCTGCGGTGAAAAACTGGACGAAGCCG
Source organism: uncultured Elusimicrobiales bacterium (assembly GCA_944324735.1). Lineage (GTDB taxonomy): Bacteria > Elusimicrobiota > Elusimicrobia > Elusimicrobiales > Elusimicrobiaceae > Avelusimicrobium. Next base: position 18,785 of record CALUXL010000021.1, on the reverse strand, counting down.
AAGTGGTTTTGGCCGGTGGCCGCGGTATGAAAGACAAAGCGGGCTTTGACATGCTGGAAAGTTTGGCTTGCGAATTGGGCGGCGCGGTAGGCGCTTCCCGCGCGGCGATTGACCTGGGCCTCAAACCCAAAGAAAAACAGATTGGTCAGTCCGGCGTAACGGTAGCGGCCAAACTGTATGTAGCGTGCGGTATTTCCGGCGCGGTACAGCATATTGTGGGTATGGAACACAGCGATACCATCATTGCCGTAAATAAAGACGCCAACGCGCCTATCTTTAACGTGTGCAAATATGGTTTTGTGGGTGATGCCCGCCAAATCCTGCCGAAAGTAATTGACGGCGTAAAGAAAGCCAAAAACTAAGTTTTTGCCTTTTGATAAAAGCCCCGCTGAAAAGCGGGGCTTTTTTTGTTTTAAAAGGGAAGTTCCTTACCTGGAAAGAAAAGTGGGTATTTAGGCCTAAGGAGGAGTGGGCCTAAAGTCTCTTTTTTTTAGCTTTTTGTTTTGGAATAATAAAAGTATGAAAGTTTTTTCTTCCCGTGTATTTATTTATGTTTTGTTAATGGCCTTGCCGCTGAATGCCGGTGCGCAGAAGGCGTCTTTTTCGCGCGCGTTAAATAAGGTGGTAAAAGGGGTGGAGGCCTCTGCCCGCCCGCAAAGCGTAAAAAATGCGGCCGCCTCCGTTATGAAGAGTGAAAAAGCTTTAGGCGGCAGCCGCGTGCGGGATATGTTTGAGGCGTCTTTCCACCCGCTGCCCAAAGACGCCCCCAAAAATTTTATGGCTGCCAACCAGCGTTTGCAGCAGGAAGTTTTAAGCAATTTCTTGGAAAAAGAGGCTTTCCTTTCCCTGCAAAAAAGCTTGGCCAAAAAGCCGGTACAGTTTTTGTTGTATGACGGGGTAATACCTTATGCCAAGTTGATTGATCCGTCCTCCCGCGTGATATTGGTGGGGGAAACGCACGAACAGCAGCGCGTGGCGGAAGAAATGCTTAAAATTTTGTTGGACTATAAAAAAGCTTTTCCCAATAAAAACATTTACTACGCTTCGGAATTTGTGGACGATTTATCCACCTCCGCCCAACCCGTACGCGCATTAAAACCGCAGGAAATAAAAACTGCCGTTCGCAAACGGCCTTTTTACCGCCCGTATACATATTGGGTAATGCGCTCCGGCATACCGGTTATCGGGCTGGAAGACACTGCCATATCCGCCCAGGCCGTGGCGGAAAATTATACCGCCAATTCCAATTCCGCGGCGTATAGGATGTGGTCCTCCCCCGCCGGGGTGGAAGCGCGCAATAACCATTGGGCCGGCATTATTGAAAATATTTTAAAAACGGACCCCAAAGCCGTGGTGTTTGTGCATGCCGGCATGGGGCATACTAATTATAACCAGCCGGCGGCGCTTTCGTTAAAACTGCGTGAGTACCGGCCGTTTGTGATGGAGTTTAACTACGCTTTGGGAGCCTCTTTAAACGGCCTTCTGGAAGAGTACGCCCCTTTCCCTCAGTCCGTAAACCGGTATCGTATGCAGCTTCGCGCTAAGGATGAGCGGGCATTTCATAATTTGCTGGCGGTGCGCGTTATGAAGGATAAACGCTGGGCGCTGGCTACGGGGTGTGATATGCATGTGTTCTTTCACGATTGGGTACGCTTCCGCTAAGTGAATTTAAATGATTAAACCGGGCTTGTACAAGGCCCGGTTTTTTTACGCCTGGCAGAATGAACGCATCGGTCTACCAAAACAGCGTTCCTTTCGGCCCCGTAGTAAAAGCAGATTTTATTAAAAAGGGGGGCTATATAGGGAGGTTATGTTTTGTATAGGATAAACAAGTGCCGTATTTAACCAAATAAAACCCCTTCCGTTTATTAACGGAAGGGGTTGTTGTTTTCAGGGGGATTACAACGTTTGTTTTATGTTGCAACACCACGCACCGTGGGTTGTGCTGCCGGCTTGTTTCAGGAGGGGGTTGTCCGGCGTTAAGGTGCGGGTAATGCATTTGTTTTGCCGATATATGAAAGCGGTTTCGCGCGGGGAGAGGTAAACAATGTTTTCCGTTTGGAAAACCAACACCCCGCCGCTGGATCTGGGCGTTTGCGGGTAATGAGACCCAAAAAGTAAATTTTTAATTTTATTGTATGCTTTCATACTTTTAGTATACCGCTCTGTAAGCGCCGGGGCCAGGGCCTTTGGACCTGTATGCCCGGGTATTTTGGGCCTAGGCCCAAAAGGGCCTTTTAAGCAGGCGGGGTACTGCCCTAAGCAGGGTGGGAATTGGTATAATTATATAAGGTAATTTATGTCTATTTTTTCCAAACTTTTTAAATTATTTCTAACCGTGGTATTAATGCCTTTGATACCGATGGCGTTACTGCTTGCGTATTATCAGGAACATTTAAAAGACAGTATTTTGGAAACCCACGCCAATTTGGCGCAGATGGCGGCCTCGTCCATCAATCAACACATTGAAGATTTGGGCTGGCGGCTGGCGTTTGCCCAGAATGTATCGGAAACGTTACAAAAAGGCCAAAAACCCAAAGACGAGTTATATAATGCCATGGCCGCCAACCCGGATGTTTTAATGCTGGCCGTATTAAACAAAGAGGGAAAGGAAACTTTCCGCGTGGGGGAAAAGGCACTGTTGGATAAAGTGCCCCCGCTGGATTTATCTGCCGATGAAACGTTGCCCGATCCGGGCAGTAATAATTTGTCCGTCAGCGGGTTTGAAGTAGTGGAAGGCCGCCCGATTAGCGAATTTGTTTACACCATGCCCAACGGGGATTATTTGTACGGCATCGTCAGCTTTTTTGGCCTGCTTACCCGTATGCAGCAGCAGCGCATTGGGCGGACGGGGCAAATTTATATTGTAGGGCAGGACGGGCACTTTTTTTATGGGGACTATCAACCCCGCCCGGAAATTGCCTCCTCTACCATGACGGAGATTTTTGAAGGGAAAAACCATTTTATTAAAACCGTAAAAGGCAAAGAACACTCTTTTGTGGGGGCTTTTGCACCCACGCCCATTTGGGGTACTTATGCCGTGGTGTTGCAATTTAAGGAAGAGGCCTTTCGCGGTATTCATTACACAAACATTATTATTTTGCTTTTTATGTTGGCCATAGCCACCCTGGCTTATTTTGGCGCTTTGACCTTTGCCGAAAGCCTGGGGGAACCGATTGCCGCTTTGGATAAAGCTTCCAAAGAAGTAAGCGAAGGACGCCTGGACCAGAAGATAGATGAAGACATCGGCTGGGGGGAATTTAAAAATTTAATTGCCTCTTTTAATAAAATGACGGCCGATTTAAAGGACTATCAGGTTTTGCAATTGCAGGCCCAGCTAAGCCAAATGAAGGAAGACCTTTTCCGCGCTGTGGCGCACGATTTGCGCGCACCGCTATTGGGTTTACAGGGATATATTTATATTTTATCCAGCGGCAAGGCCAGTAAAGAGGAAGAAAAAGAATACTTGCGCCTGATGAACCAGGCGGCGGTTAATTTGTCTTCTTTGTTGGAAGACGTGCTGGACGTTTCCCGCCTGGAAGCGGGCACGTTAACCCCGTCTTTGCAGGAAGTTCACTTGCAAAACCTGGCGCAGGAGGCGGCGGATACGGTCCTCCCTTCCGCGCAGGAAAAGCACCTGGAACTTACCGTACAGGTGTCCGATATTACGGTGCAGGCGGACGCCAAACTTTTGCGCCGCGTACTTATTAATTTACTTTCCAACGCAGTTAAATTTACGCCGGAAGGTTTTGTGCGTTTAACCGCGCAGGAGGAGGGGAAAGAGGTGCTTATTTCCGTGCAGGATAGCGGCGTGGGCATTGCCCTTAAAGACCAGCAAACCATTTTTGAAAAATACCACCAAGTTCGTTCGGATTCCCGCGGGTACGGCCTGGGTTTATTTATCAGCCGGCAAATTGCCTGCGCACACGGCGGGGATATTAGCGTATCGTCCGAACCCGGCAAAGGAAGCACTTTTACCGTGCGCCTGCCGAAGGAGAAAAAATGATAGTTTTTTGGCGTTTATTTTTGGCTTATTACTTGGCCGACTTTGCCCTCTACGGCAAGCGGTTCTATACCTATGGCACCCAAAACCCGTGGAAGGCCGCCGCGGCGCGGGGGGTGTTGTTTTTCCTGCTGGCGTTGGCGTTTTGCTGGCAGTATTTGGATATGAACTGGTCCTTCTTTGGGCTTACGCGTCTGCGGGGGTGGGCGGCGCTTTTCCCAATTACGGTCCTGTATATATTTTCGGACGGGTGGTTTAAACTTAGCGGTACGCGCAAGTATAATAATACCCTGTCGTTTATATTGCATGATTTGTTTAATTTGTTTGTATTGTTTTTGGCGGTTCCCTTCCGTGCATTGTATGAAACGGGCAGCTTTTTTGCGGAAAAGTGGGTCGTTTTCTTTGTGGGGCTTTTGTTTGTAACCAAAGTGTTGGGCACGTTGATTTATTGCGTGGAAAAGGACCGCTACGGGCGCGAATTCCCTACGATGGACGAACATTGGATTATGATGATGATGCGCGCCATTTTCTTTTTAACCGGCCTTTTGCCCGGCTGGCGCTGTTTATTTTTTATGCTTACCTGTTGGGCGGCCGTTATTTATGCGCGTAAAATACGCTTGATGGATGTATCCCCCTTTGCGTTTTATTTCGGTTTTGGGCTTACCTGTGTGGTAAGTTGGCTGGTGCATTGGCGGGTTTATTTAGGCGGGTGATAAAATGAACTTAACGGACGTAAAATTTGCTTGCTTGGATACGGAAACCACGGGCCTTTCCCCCCTGGAAGGCGGGAAAATTTGTGAAATTGCCGTATCCGTTACCCACCGGGGGGAAGTGGTGGAGGAATTTTCCACCCTGTTAAACCCCGGTATGCCCATGAGCCCGGAAGTAATTAACATACACGGCATTACTAACGAAATGGTGGCGGATGCCCCTTCGTTTGCGGAGGTGGCGCCCAAGCTGATGTCTTTGTTGGAAGGCTGCGTGCTGGTGGCGCACAATGCGGATTTTGACCTGAATTTTTTACGGGCGGAGTTTTCCTCCTGCGGCCTGCGCCTGCCCGATAATCCGGTGCTGGATACCTTAAAACTGGCGCGCAAAAGCGGGCGTTTTGTTAAAAACAATTTAGGCTGTGTGGCCCAGCAGCTGGGCATTAACTGCCAGGGTTGGCACCGCGCCATGGCCGATACCAAAATGGCCGAACAGATTTTTTATTATTTCTTAAACCGCTTGTATGCCCGCGGCGTACACACGGTGGAAGATTTGCAAAAATTTCAGTATAAGAAGTGGACGGAACTGATTTGTGCTGATAAGGAGAGTATAGTATGAAAAAAGTAGTGCTTATTATTCGCGACGGGTGGGGCGATGCCAAACCCGGCAAATACAATGCGGTGTCTAACGCCAAGACGCCCAATATGGATAAATATTTAAAAGAATATCCGCATACGCAAATTGAAGCCTCCGGTGAACAGGTAGGTTTGCCTGCGGGGTATATGGGGTCTTCGGAAGTAGGACACTTAAACATGGGCGCCGGCCGTATTGTGGTGCAGGAGCTCAAACGCTTGAAAGACACGATTGAAGACGGCTCTTTGTTTAAATCCGCCGCTTTCAGCGCGTGTGTAGACAACTGCCTTAAAAACAATAAACCGCTGCATATTATGGGTTTGGTGCAGGATGAAGGCGTCCACGCCCATCAGGACCACCTGCACGCCATTATGAAATACGCCGCCGAAAAAGGTATTAAAAATGTGTACATTCACTTCTTTTCCGACGGGCGTGATACGCCGCCCCAAAGCGCTTTGGGTTTTATCCGCACTTTGGAACAGAAAATTAAAGAATACGGCGTGGGTCAGATTGCCACTATCCAAGGCCGTTACTACGCCATGGACCGCGGCGAAGACTGGAGCCTGACCGATAAAGCCTATAACTTAATTGTTCACGCCCAGGGCCAGCACGGCACCACGGCCGAAGAAGTGGTGGCCGAAGACTATAAAACCATGAAAACGCCGGACGGCGGCCCCATGGTGGACGAATATATTCCGCCCACAGTGCTGGGTGATTATAAAGGGATGGAAGCCGGTTCCAGCGTTATTTTCTTTAACTTCCGCCAGGACCGCGCCATCCAGCTTACCCGCGCTTTTATTGACGATAACTACCCCGGCCACCGCGGCGAACGCGTTCCCTGCGTGTATTGCGGCTTAACCAAATATTACGATGCCTTCCCCTTCAACGCCTTGCCTTCTATGACGGACGGCGGCGGTATGAACAATTTGTTGGGTGAAGTAATTTCCAAGGCGGGTTTAAAGCAGCTTCGCTTGGCGGAAACGCAGAAGTTCAAACATGTCACTTCTTTCTTTAACGGCAAGCTGATTAAACCCTACGCCGGTGAAGACCGCATTGAAATTAAAGGCCGCTTTGACCCGGCCACTTTTGCCGAACACCCGGAAATGGAAGCCTATATCGTAAAAGACGAAGCCATTAAGCAGATTGATTCCCAAAAGTATGACTTTATTGTCATCAACTTTGCCAACTGTGATATGGTGGGCCATACGGGCAATTTGCAGTCCGTCATTAAAGCGGTGGAAACGGTGGACGAATGCACCGGCGCCGTAACGGAAGCGGCCCTGGCCAAGGATTATGTGGTGTTCATCACGGCCGACCACGGCAACGCCGAAGAAATGTGGGACGAAAAAATCAACATGCCCAAAACCGCCCACACCACCAACCTGGTGGATTTTGTGTACGTCAGCAAAGACCACAAAAACGCCGTCATGCAGCCCACGGGCAACCTGGGTGACATTGCTGTCACGGTGTTGGACGTAATGGGCCTTGAAAAACCGGCCGATATGACCGCCAGAAGCTTAATTGCTTCCAAATAGTTTCAAGTGCAAAGTAGTAGCAGAGGGGGCTTTTTATAAGCCCCCTTTTTTGCGGCCTTTTTACATAAAAGCTAAAATAAAATTATGGAACAATACCTAAAGGTAAAAGTACACGCGGGGGAAAAAAAGAACCGCCTGGAACAAAAAAGCCCCGATAGTTTTGAAATTTGGGTAAAATCCCCCGCACAGGAGGGCCGCGCCAACGAAGCGGTGCGCGCCCTGCTGGCCCAGCATTTGGGGGTGGCGGAAAATAAACTTTCGCTTATCAAAGGGGCCACAAGCCCGGCCAAAATTTTTTTAAAAAGGCAGTAAAAGGGTGTTTTTTGGTATAATAAATATAAGGAAGGAATTGCCGCGGCCACTGGTGAGATTGTGCCGGAAAGATATTCCCTAAAACCAAAACGGGGTGAAAATGCGCCCCGCAGTGGTTTTTTGACTTAACAAAACAAACATAAAAATAGTATAATCAGTATATGAGAACTTACGAAACTGTAACGATTGTAAAACCCCAACTCTCCGACGGAGAAGTGGGTGAATTCGTGACGAAAGCCAAAGAGCTCATCACGAAAAACGGTGGAGAAGTAACCAGCGAAGAAAAACTGGGCAGAAGAAAATTCACCCATGAAGTGAACCACGTTCGCGATGGTTTCTACCTCTATCTCAAATTCAAGGCTAATCCTGAATTTATCGGCACCTGGAACGAAGCAATGAAACTTAATGAAAAAGTTCTTCGCTCTATGGTGATGCTGGCTAATGAAATTAAAGTAAAGCCGGCCGTTGCTACCAAATAAAAGGACCTTATGACGGGACAAATCAGATTACCGGAACAGAACCTAGTGCTTTTGGCGGGCAGACTGACGCGGGACCCCAATGTGGCATTTACGCAGAAAGGTCAGGCTGTTTGCCGTTTTGATATTGCGGTAAACCGCAGATATCTGGACAGTACCAACAACGAATGGAAAGACGATGTGGTTTATGTTCCTGTAGTGGTTTGGGGCCCCACGGCCGAACGTTGTAAGGACCGGGTCAAAAAAGGCACGCCTGTCTATGTGGAAGGCCGCCTGACCAGCAGCGAATATACCGATAAAACGACGGGCCAAACCCGCAGATCCATGCAGGTAACCGCTCGCCGCATTCAGATATTGGAATCCAACGTTGCAGGGGCCGGCTCGTACGGAACTGCAACCCAGGGAGACGCTTCCAGCGCGGACGTTGAACCCGTGATGGAAGATGATGTCCCTTTTTAACCAACACCCATTTAAGAGGGAAAAATAATGTCAGAAGAAATTAAAACCCCCGCAGCCAATACTGCCGCGCCTGCCGCTGCCGCTTCCAGACCGGAACGCCCGGCCCGCCCGTATATGGCTAAAAAACGCTTTGAAAGCAGAAGAAAAGTTTGCAAAGTCTGCGCTGAAAAAATTGACAATGTAGACTATAAGAACTTCCAATTCGTAAAGTCTTTCACCATGGAAAGCGGCAAAATTTTGTCCCGCCGCATCACCGGTACCTGCGCCAAACATCAGCGCCAGATTACCAAAGCCGTAAAGAGAGACCGGAATTTGGCCATTTTGCCGTATTCCTTGCCTAAGAAATAAGGAGCCGCACCATGAAAGTTATTTTAAGACAAAACGTTAAAAACTTGGGCATGACCGGTGACATCGTAGAAGTAAAACCCGGCTACGCGCGCAACTATTTGGTACCGCACCGCATGGCGGAATTGGCTACCGAAGGCGCCATCAAAAATTGGCAATTAGGTGCTGAACGCCGCGCCAAACGCATTGAAGCGGAATTGGCCGAAGCCCGTGCCATTGCCGAAAAATTGACCGGTGTGGTATTGCCTTTCACCAAAACCGTCAACAGCGACGGTGTTGTATTCGGTTCCGTAAACAAAGCCGATATCTTCAAAGCCTTAACCGCTTTGGGCCACAATATTGCTAAAGACTCTATCGAGCTCAATATGCCTATTAAAGCCCTGGGCGAAACCGAAGTGGGCATTTACTTAAAACCCACGGTAACCGCCAAAATTACGGTTAAAATTGAAGCTCTTACCGAAGTGGAACCTAAAATTGCCGATGCCAAAGCCGAAGAAAAAACCGAAGCTGTGGCCGAAGCTAAATAACAGTTCGTTAAGTTTATCATTAAAACCCCGCCAACCGGCGGGGTTTTTTATTGCCTAGTAAGCTGTAACATGGGGTTATCGGCGGCCCTGGCTAAGAAAAACAAACGGGGTACGCCCTAATCACTGGGGGGGAAAGGCGTACAGTTGGCTTTACGCCGGGTTGATGCGGTTATATGCACGGCTTTTTCACAGTACATGCATTTACTTTTATTAGACCCGTTTTGGGCCCGTTTGTATCAAGGGCAGATGAAGTATGGATATAAATAATTTACGCCTAAAGGCGTAAAAAGTGGGAGTACGCCGCATTGGGAAAAGCAATCATTTAGAAAGGAGTGCAAATAAAAACCCCGTTTGTTAACAAACGGGGTTTTGTGTTTTTGTAAAACTTAGTGTACGCCGTGCATCCATTTTTTAATGCCTTTCATAGCAAGCATTAATATGCCGGACACCAACAGCGGCACAATCACCAACCACAGGAAGAACTGCACGTTGCTGATTTTTTGGAAATAGCCGGAGTATACCCCCGCCAATTTATTAGCCGCCGCGTTGGACAAGAACCACATCCCCATCAGTAAAGACACCAGCCGTGCCGGCGCCAATTTGGTTACCATGGATTTGCCCACCGGGGAAATGCACAGTTCGCTAAAGGTGTGGAATAAGTAGGTAAAAGCCAGATAAAACAAGCTTATTTTGGCGTTCCCCACCAATGCAAACGCACCGAGCACCATTACCCCAAAGCCGATGGCCAACAGCCACAAAGAAATAACAAACTTAGCGGGGGTGGAGGGTTCCTTGCCTTTTTTAGCCAGCGCCAGCCAAATTTTGGAAAACACCGGCGCAAAAATAACAATATACAGCGGGTTTAAAGACTGGAACCAGTTGGCCGGTATTTCCCACGTTTTACCAAACAGATGTATTACGCGGTCCGTATACTCATAGGCAAACAGGTTTAAAGCCGCACCGGCCTGTTCAAACGCGGCCCAGAAGAAGATGGTAAAAAACGCCATAATACCAATAACGGCAATCTGTTGTTTTTCCGTTTTGGTAAGGGGTTGCGTCCCTTCCGATTTTTTACCCTTTGCTTTGCGCATATAGCACAAATAAACCACGGCCAAGATGGCAAACAAAATCCAGGCTAAAGCGTGCAGTCCTGTTAAATACAAGGCCACCAGCGCGGCCGAGGCGGTTAACGCCCAGATGGCAGGGTCCTTATAAAATACGGGCTTTTTGGTGGGGGCGGCACCTACGCCGGGCATAAATTTTTTGTATCCCAATAAAAATACCGCCAGGCCCACAATCATACCGGCGCCGGCAATCCAAAACGCCACGGTGTAGTTATCCGCCAAGGCAAAGGAACCTACTGCCAAGGGGCCAAAGAACGCACCAATGTTTACGCTCATATAGAATATGGTAAAGCCACCGTCGCGGCGGGGGTCATTCTTTTCATACAGTTGGCCCACAATAGCTGTGATATTGGGTTTAAAGAAGCCGTTACCTAATATAATACAGCCCATAGCGGCATATAACATACCCAGGCTGGGTACGCTCATTACAAACATACCGCCCGCAATAAACAAGCCGCCAATGATAATGGCCCATTTTTGCCCCAGGTATCTGTCTGCCAAAAAACCGCCCAGCAGGGTGGATAAATAGACCAGGCTGGTAAACGTACCGTATAAGTTGGAGGCATTATCCTTGCCCATTCCCAACAGGTAAACCATATACAGTATTAGGATACTGCGCATGGCATAGTAACTAAAGCGTTCCCACATCTCCGTAGCAAATACAAGCCATAAGGCAGTGGGCTGCTTGTCTGATATTGCTTTTTGCGGCATGCAACCTCCCGTAAAAGGATTAATTTTTATAAAAATATACTTTAGCAAATTTTTGTATACGGCGGGTTAATTTTGTAAGCGGGATAATCCGGCGATTTTAAGGCCTAAAATTGCTACAATATTGTAACAGCACCCTGCCGCGGCAGAGCGCATTGGATAGATTTTTATTTTTAAGAGGTTTTATGCCTACAGTAGGAAATTTGTTGGAAGAAAAACTTCCGCCCCAGGCGCTGGATGCGGAAATGGCGGTATTGGGTTCCATGCTTATGGAGGCCGAAGCGGTGGAAACCGCCTTGGAAATCCTCAAGCCGGAACACTTTTATAAAGACGCGCATAAAAAGATTTTTGCCGCTATGAAAGACCTGGCCGAAAAAGGCCAGGCGGTAGACTTGGTAACCCTTACCGAGGCATTAAAAACTTCCGGCCTGTTGGCCAAGCTGGGCGGGGAAGTGTATTTAACCGAACTGGTAGACAAAGTATCCACCGCCGCCCATGTGGAGCATTATGCCAATATCGTCTATAAAAAATATGTCATTCGGGACCTTATACGCACCTCCACCGCTTTGGTACAAAAGTGCTATCAAGAGGCCGAAGAGCCCCAGCAACTGCTGGATGAAGCGGCCGACCAAATTTATAAACTCGGTCAGAAACAAAAACTGACGGGCTTTGTATCCACCAAGGATATGGCACCCGAAGTGCTGACCATGATTGAAAACGCCGCCAAGAACAAAAGCCCCATACAGGGTGTGCCTACGGGGCTGACGGAGTTTGACTATAAAACGGGCGGGTTTCGCAAGTCTGACTTAATTATTTTGGGCGCGCGCCCCAGCCAGGGTAAAACCGCTTTGGCGTTAAATATGGCGCATTATGCTTGTGTAAATAAAGGGTTTCCGGTGGCTATATTCTCGCTGGAAATGGGGCGCCACTCTTTGTTTGAACGTATGCTGGGTGCCGCGTCTATGACGGAAATCCACAAACTGCGCAACGGCTATTATGACCGTAATAAATGGGGGGATTTGCTGCGCGAATACAGCCGCCTGGCCGAAGCGCCGATGTATATTGATGATACCTCCGGCATTAGCATTACGGAAATCCGCATGCGCTCGCGCCGTTTAGCCAGTGAACTGGCCAAACAAGGCAAAGAACTGGGCCTGATTGTAATTGACTATTTGCAGCTTATCCGCGGTTCCGGCCGCAGTGAAAGCCGCCAGCAGGAAGTGTCCGACATTTCCCGCCAGTTAAAAGATCTGGCCCGTACGTTAAACGTGCCGGTGTTGGCGCTTTCCCAGTTAAGCCGTAAAAACGAGGACAAAACCCGCCAGGATAATAAACCCCAACTCTCTGACTTACGCGAATCCGGCTCTATTGAGCAGGACGCCGACGTGGTGGCCCTCATCCACCGCGAGGGGTATTATAAACGCGATGACGAAAGCCTCAAACGCAAAGCCACGCTGATTATTGCCAAACAGCGTAACGGCCCGGTGGGCGATATTGATTTGAACTTTATTGGCGAATACACCTTATTTACCAACCCGGCGCCGGACAATATGTCCATGCCGGAGGGCATGGCTATGGATTCCATGCCGATACCGGAGTAAACCCGTGCCGCTTCCTTTTTTGCGCCCCACTTGGGCAGAGGTAGATTTAAATAAATACAAAGCCAACCTGTTAAAAATACGGGGTATGGTAGGGTCCGATGTTAAAATTTTGGCCGTTTTAAAAGCCAATGCATACGGGCATGGCGCGGTGGAACTGGGTAAATTTGCCGAGCAAAATTCCCTTTGCCAGTTTTTTGGCGTAGCCTCGGTGGAGGAAGGGATGGAACTTCGCCAGGCGGGATTACAAACGCCCATTTTGGTTTTGGGCAGTATTTACCCGTTTGAAGCTTTTGAATATGCCATCAAAAACCGTTTAGCCGTTACCATTGCCAGTATGGACGCGGCCCGCGCGGTGGCCGATATAGCCGCCAAGCTGGGTATGAAAGCCCTTTGCCATGTAAAACAAGATACGGGCATGGGGCGCATTGGCACGCGGCGCGGGGGGGTGATGTCCATCTTGGAATTTTTGGATAAAAACCCGCATGTAATTTTGGACGGGCTTTATACCCACCTGTCCAGCGCCGATTGCGACCCGGACTATACCGAAGAGCAAATCGGTTACTTCCGCGATACATTAACCGGCGTGCGCCTGCATGGGCTACATATTAATATGTGCCATCTTTCTGCCACGCCCGGCATGATGCACCGCCCGGATACGTTTTTGGATATGGTTCGCCCCGGCCATGCGGAGTTTGGTTTAGAAGAAGGCTTTGAGCCGATCCTTTCTTTAAAAACACGCATTGTGTACGTAAAGGATGTGGCCGCCGGCACCAGCATTAGCTACGGGCGCAGTTTTGTTTGCCCCAAGCCGATGCGTGTGGCCACCATTCCGCTAGGGTATGGGGACGGATTTTTAAGAAGCCTTTCCAACAAGGCCCCCGTGCTTGTGCGCGGCCAGCGTTGCCGGGTGTTGGGCAATATTACCATGGATATGTGTATGGTGGATATTACCGATGTGCCCGGTGCCACTGTGGGGGACGAGGTGGTAGCCGCCGGCCGGCAAGGCCAGCAGGAAATATGCTTTGATGAACTGGCCCGCCTGGCAGGCACCATTGACTATGAATTAACCACCCTGATTATGCCCCGCGTACCGAGGTTTTACAAAAAATAATGTTTAAATTTATCGGAAAACAAATAGAAAGTTTGCTTGCTCAAACCGGCGGTGCGGCGGAGATGATACGCTCCGTGCTGTTTTGGTTGGGGCGATCCCGCTTTGAGTTTAAGCAAACGGTGGAGCAGAGCGTAACGATTGGGGTTAACTCTTTTGGGGTTACCGCGCTTACCAGTTTGTTTACGGGCATGGTGCTGGCGTTGCAGGCCGGCAATACCATCGGCAATATTTTTGGGGACCCTATTTTTGTGGGTACCATTGTTTCCTTTTCACTCATTCGTGAGCTGGGCCCCGTGCTGACCGGGGTAGTTATTTCCGGCCGGGCGGGTGCGGCTGTAACGGCGCACATTGGCACCATGGCCGTTACGGAACAGCTGGACGCTTTGTATACGCTGGGCACCAACCCCACCCGTTATTTGGTAATACCGCGTTTGTTTGCGTTTTTAATTACCATGCCGGTGTTGACGGTATTTTCCAACGTGTTTGGCGTGATTGGCGGGTATTTGGTGGCGGCGTATGCTTTGGGCGTACCCGGGGAAGTTTATTTTACGGATATTACCACCTTTATGGGCGTAAAAGATTTCATGCACGGGTTTATCAAATCGTTTATTTTTGCGTTTATGATTGCCACCGTATGCTGTTATAAAGGCATTAGCACGCGCGGCGGGGCGGAAGGGGTAGGTAAAGCCACCACCGGCGCCGTGGTAACCACCATTGTGCTTATTTTGGTGCTGGACTACTTTTTAACGGCTATTTTAACCGCTTTTGGAATTTAAATGATAGAGATTATAGATTTAAAAAAGAGCTTTGGCCCTAAACAAGTATTAAAAGACGTTAACCTAAAAATAGAGGACGGCAAAGTAACCTGTATTTTAGGGGGGTCCGGCTCGGGCAAAAGCACTTTAATTAAATGTTTGGTGCGCCTGATAGAAGCCACCAGCGGGCAGATTTTGGTGGACGGGAAAGACGTTACCAAAATACATAGCGAAGTAAAACTGGCCGCCATCCGCCGCCATTTTGGGTATTTGTTTCAGGACGGGGCTTTGTTTGACTCTATGACCGTGGGGGAAAATGTGGCCTTTGGGTTAAAGTATTTAACGGATGTGCCCCTGGCCGATTATCCCAAAGTGGTAAAAGAAAAGCTGGCTTTGGTAGGTTTAAAGGATGTGGAACACTTAAACCCCAGCGAGCTTTCCGGCGGTATGCGCAAGCGTGTTTCTTTGGCGCGCGTGCTGGCGGTGAACCCAAAGTGTATTTTGTATGATGAACCCACCACCGGGTTGGACCCGATTATGTCCGACATTATCAGCGAGCTGATACTGGACTTAAAACATAAGTTGGGGGTGACCTCGGTAGTGATTACGCATGATATGAACTCCGCCTTTAAAATTGCGGATAAAATCGCCTTCCTGCACGAGGGCCGTATTTTGATGGAAGGCACCCCGGAAGAAATGCGCCGCACGGACAATCCTTATGTAAAACAGTTTGTCAGCGGCAGCAGTCACGGGCCTATTCAAATGAAAATAATGAAGGATTAGCCGTTTTAAAGTTTATTTAAGGTAGAATAAAATTATGAAACCAGAAACCAAGTTAGGTTTGTTTACAGTAGTGGGGATAGCTGTGTTAGGATTCTCGCTTTATTTTTTAGGCGGGTTTTCCGTCACGCGTTCGTATGATGTGAAAGTGAAATTTCAGGACGTTTCCGGCCTGCCGGTAAAAGCGCCGGTTAAACTGGCGGGGGTGGAAGTGGGCAAGGTAAAAGCCATTAAGATAGAAGACGGCGCCGTGGTGGTAGTGGCCGCGGTGGATGAAAAGATCCCTTTGTATAAAGATTCCAAGTTTACGGTGGTCATGTCGGGCATTATCGGCACGAAATATTTAAAAGTAACGCCGGGGCAGCCGTCTGCCGGGCTGATTATGCCGGGGGAATATATACAGGGTACGGACGAACTACCCATGGACGTAATGATTGCCCAAACCATGGCCAGCATTAAAGAACTGGTGGACAGTGTGCACCAGCAAGGGCAGTTTGGGGAAAATTTAAACGCTTCTTTGCAGGAAGTGCGCCAACTTTCGGCCAATTTAAACCAAATGGTGTCTTCCATGCGGCCGTATTTGAACAATTCCGTACAGAATTTGGACCAAATCAGCGAACAGCTTAAAGGCGTGGTAGCCAAGGCCGATAACGTAATGACCAGCCTGGATAACGGGGACGGCGTAATAGGCAGTTTAATTAAAGACCCCAAAATGAAGAGCGACGTAAAAGAAAGCGTTACCAAGTTAAAAGAAACCATGACGGAAGTAAAAACCTTTGTGGGTAAGATGAGCCGCTTTCGGATTTATTGGGATTATGACTTCTTTTATATGCCTTCTTCGGGCATAGCCAGCAGTGATTTGGCATTGGAAATTTATCCTTCCAGCGGCTACACGTTCTACCGGGCGGGTATTGCCAATATCGGCAACGAGGACGACACCCCCGCCAAAGACGATTATTTGGAACGCAACAAGATAGACCTGCGCTTTGGGTTGTATAACCGCTGGGCGTCCGTGTCGGCCGGGTTGATACGCGGGGCCGGCGGCGTGGCGATGGAACTGCGCCCGTTTTATGATCAGGAATTCTTAAACCGTTTTACCGGTACCGTGGAATTGACCGACTGGGGACGCGACCGCGTAATTAATCACCGTCAGTTTAACAAACCCAATTTAACGTATGGGGTGGACTTCCGCTTCAACCGTTACTTCTCCGTGGGTGCCTGGATGCGCGACGCGCTGGAAACCAACGATTTTGCCGTAAAGGCCAATATATCGTTTAACGATCAGGATATTTCCTCCTTCTTTGGTATGGCCACTTTGGCCCGTTAGGGGTGGGTATGAAATTTAAAACCGTGTTTGTGTGTCAGAAGTGCGGGTATGAGTCGGCCAAGTGGTCCGGCCAGTGCCCGGAATGCGGGGAATGGAACACCCTGGCCGAAGAAGTAAAACAACAGGAAAGCAAAAAAGAAAAGCGGGTACGCTCGTTTACGGATTTTTCTTCCGAGATTATAAAACTTTCCCAAAGCCGTTGCGTGCCGGAAACGCGCATCCCCACCGGCATTGCGGAGTTTGACCGCCTGCTGGGCGGGGGCTTGGTGAAAGGCCAAATTACGCTTTTGGCGGGTGCGCCCGGCATTGGCAAAAGCACGCTTATGATGCAGGTGGCTTCGTCCTTGGCGGATAAATTTAAAGTGCTGTATATTTCCGGCGAGGAAAGCGTTAGCCAAATTTCCGGCCGTGCCCAGCGCCTGGGTGTAAATAGCGATAATATCTTTTTACATTGTGAAACCGACATCCAAAAAATCGTACAGGCGGTGGAGCAGGTATCCCCGGACGTGCTGGTGTTGGACTCCATACAAACCGTTTACCATCCGGATTTTGCCTCCTCGGCCGGCACCGTGGGCCAAGTGCGCGAATGCGCCAGCGAACTGGTGCGCCTGTGCAAACCCAAAGGCATTATTACTTTTGTATTGGGCCACGTAACGAAAGACGGCGAACTGGCCGGCCCCAAAGTGCTGGAACATATGGTGGACAGCGTGCTTTATTTTGATACGGAGAAGGACAATGTCCTTCGTTTATTGCGCCCGCATAAAAACCGCTTTGGTTCCACCGGGGAAATTGGCCTTTTTAAAATGACGGGCAGCGGGCTGGAAGGCGTGGAAAACGCCAGCGAATATTTTGCCCAAACCTCCAAGGAGCGCGCTCTAAAAGGCCGCGCCTATTCTTTGGCGTTGGAGGGAAGCCGCCCGCTTCTTACCGAGGTGCAGGCCTTGGTAAGCCCCACCCATTACCCGTATCCGCGGCGTGTTGCCACGGGGGTGGATTTAAACCGCTGTTTAATGCTGTTTGCGGCGCTTGAAAAACACATTGGCCTGGCGCTAGATAATAAAGACATTTTTGTTAGTTTAGCCGGTGGCGTAAAACTAAAGGACCCTGCCCTGGACTTAGCCGTTTGCGCGGCGGTTATCAGCTCCTGCAAGGATATCCCCATCGCGCACGACAGCCTTTTCATGGCCGAGGTAGGCATCCTGGGCCAAGCGGCCAAAGTGCCCCTTTTGGATAAACGGCTGGAAGAAGCCCGCCGGTTGGGATTTAAAAAAGCCTATACGGCCGGCTTATCGCGCACGGAAAAGCGCAACTTAAAAGAGCTGGAAGTAGTGGAACTGGCAGACCTAAATGATTTATCTTTACGTTTGCGTTAAACCCCTTAAAGCCCGGTTTTTGAACCGGGTTTTGTTTTAAGTGGGGGCAAAAAGCTGTGTCCTCGTAAAAAAAGAGCAGAAAACGCCGGGAAAGTGGTAAAATGTACATAAGGGCTTTTGCCCTTTTAATTTATATTGGAGGCCTTATGCCTATTTGGATTTTTAGGATTTCTACCTTGGTAGCTTTTCCTTTTTTAACTTATAACTATATTGATAAAGATATGATGAGCCTGCTGGGCGGGCTTTTGTGCGGGGCGATCGTCCTGGCGGGGGAGGTGCTTTTTAAACGCCTTCGCCTGATTAAGGTGATGATTGCCTGTACCGGTTTATTGTTAGGCTATATGCTGTATGTGTTTTTTGATTATGGCCTGATGAAATTTGCCAATGATACGGTAGCCGGTTTTTGGGGCCGTTATGAAGCCAATATCGAAATTGGCCTTTTGGTTTTTGGCGTACTGCTTAGCATCTTTAAAGCGCGCGATTTGGAAGGCCTTTCCTACCGCGGGTGCCATTTAAAAGTGGCCGATTTATCCGCCCTGCTGGACGGGCGCATTGTGGATTTGTGCGAAATTAACTTCCTTTCCGGCATTATTGTATTGCCTGTTTTTGTGATGGACGAGCTGAACAAAATGGCCGCCAGCAAAGACCCGCTGGAACGCGCCAAAGGCCGCCGCGGGCTGGATGTAGCCTCCCGCTTGCAGGAACTGAAGGAAATTGGCGTGCGCGTAACCAACAAAAACCCCAAAGCGCAGGACAATGTGGAACGCGTGGTAAAGCTGGCCCAAAGCTTAGGGGCCGAAGTGGTAACCTTGGATTTTAACGTCAATAAAGTAGGTTCCTTGTATGACGTAACCGTTTTGAACATTGCCGATTTGGCCACTGCCTTAAAACCGGTGGTGTTGCCCGGGGAAACGATGTCTTTGTTTATTATGAAAGACGGTAAAGAAAAAGAACAAGGCATCGGCTATCTGGACGACGGCACCATGGTAGTGGTGGAAGACGGCCGCA
>CALUXL010000020.1 GCA_944324735.1 uncultured Elusimicrobiales bacterium | reverse complement strand
CCCATACCTTTGGACATATCAATCCCGTGCGCAATGCAGTGGGAGTAGGCAATTACCAAAGCCGGGCCGTCGTAAGCATCCGCTTCCGCCAAGGCCTGGATGGTTTGGTTCATGTTAGCACCCATAGCTACCTGCGCTACGTAGATGTTGCCGTAGGTCATGGCAATCATACCCAAGTCTTTCTTCGGCATGGTTTTGCCGCCCGCAGCAAACAAGGCTTTTGCGCCTAAAGGCGTAGCTTTGGACATTTGACCACCGGTGTTGGAGTACACTTCCGTATCCAGTACCAAGATTTTGATGTTCTTGCCGCTGGCGAGTACGTGATCCAAACCGCCGTAGCCAATATCATAGGCCCAGCCGTCACCACCCAAGATCCAGACGGATTTCTTCACCAGGTAATCCGCCAAGCTTAAGAGGCGTTTGCATTCTTCGCAGCCTTTTTCGGCGCCTTTTTGCAAGATGGCTTTCAAATCCGCCACGTTTTTGCGCTGGGCTTCAATGCCCGCGTCGGTGGATTGGTCAGCATTCAAGATGGCGTCAATCAAAGCGGCGTGTTCTTTTAAACCGCCTTCTTTGGCCGCAGTTAAAGCGGCTTTGGCGTCGTGGTTGAGCTGGTCAAAAGCCAGGCGCATACCCAAGCCGAACTCCGCGTTGTCTTCAAACAAGGAGTTGGACCACGCCGGCCCTTTGCCGTCCGGGCGTTTGCAATAAGGCGTGGTGGGCAGGTTGCCGCCGTAAATGGAGGAGCAGCCCGTAGCGTTGGCAACGGCCAAGCGGTCACCAAACAACTGGGTTAAAAGTTTCACGTAAGGGGTTTCACCGCAGCCCGCGCACGCACCGGAGAACTCAAACAACGGCTGGCGGAACTGAGAGCCTTTTACGGATTCTTTCTTCGTTTTTACATCGGCTTGTTTGAGGCCCAAGAAGAAAGCGAAATTGTCGATTTCGTCTTCCCGTACGGAAAGCTGGTGTACCATATTGAGGGCTTTCTTTTCCGGGTTTTCTTTGTTTTTGGCCGGGCAGTTGAATACGCAGGCGCCGCAGCCGGTGCAGTCTTCCACCGCTACTTGTACGGTGAATTTAAGGCCGGCAATATCGCCTTTGCCATCAGCGGATTTGAAGGTTTTGGGAGCATCTTTCAAATCGGCCGCGTCATACGCTTTAATGCGGATAGCCGCATGCGGGCACACCAAGGAGCAGAAACCGCACTGGATGCAGGTGTTCGGATCCCACTGGGGTACCATGATGGCGATGTTGCGTTTTTCATACTGGGTGGTGGCGGTAGGATATACGCCGCCTTCCGGCATGGCGGAAGTGGGCAGTTCGTCACCGCGGCCGGCAATCATTTCGCCCAAAACGTCTTTTACAAAGGCAGGGGCGCTGGCCGGAACCGGGGCTTTGGTGTGCAGGGTGGAGGTTACTTGAGCCGGGTATTTTACTTCATGTAAGCCGGCCAAGGCCGCGTCTACCGCTACATAGTTTTTCTTTACCACTTCTTCGCCTTTTTTGGAATAGGTTTTCTTAATGGCTTCTTTAATATCGGCGATGGCTTTTTCGGTGGGGATTACGCCCGCAATACCGAAGAAGGCCGTCTGCATGATGGTGTTGGTGCGGCTGCCCATGCCGGTTTTGAGCGCAATTTCGGAAGCGTCAATGGTGTACACTTTCAGTTTGCGGTCAATGATGATTTTTTGTACTTCGGCCGTTAAGTGGTTCCAAAGTTCGTCGGCGCTGTACGGAGCGTTAATCAGCACGGTGGCGCCTTCTTTGGCTTTGCCCAGCACGTCGTATTTATCCAAGAAGTCAAACATATGCACGCCGATGAAGTCAGCGGATTGGATCAAATACGGAGCGCGGATGTAGTTTTTGCCAAAGCGGATATGGGACGTGGTCATGGAACCGGATTTTTTAGAGTCGTACACAAAGTACCCTTGGGCAAAGAAACCGTTGGCGCTGATGATTTTCATGGTGTTTTTGTTGGCGCCTACGGTACCGTCGGAACCTAAACCGTAGAACAAAGCGGCAAAAATGTCGGAAGCGGCTTTGCTTTCCAATTTGGTTTCCGGTAAGGAGTTGTGGGTTAAATCGTCGTTAATACCAACGGTAAAGCCTTTTTTGGGTTCGGCAGCGGCCAAGTTGTCAAAAATGGCTTTTACGTGAGACGGGGTGAAGTCTTTCGAACCAATACCATAGCGGCCACCGATGATCATCGGGGTAGCGGGGAATTTGGCTTTGGCTTCGTCCGTCAAGAAAGCGGAGCATACGTCCTGGAACAAAGGTTCGCCCAAGGAGCCGGGTTCTTTGGTGCGGTCCATAACGGCAATTTTCTTAACCGTGTTGGGGATTACGCGCACAAAGTCCGCAATGCTGAAGGGGCGGAAGAGTTTAATTTTAAGCACGCCCACTTTTTGGCCTTTCATGGCTTCCACAGCGTTCTGGGCCACATCGGCACCGGAACCCATAATGACTACCAAGCGTTCGGCATCGGCATCACCAACGTATTGGAAAAGGTCGTATTTGCGGCCGGTCATTTTTTCAAATTTGGCCATTTCTTCTTTTACGATGCCGGGTACGGCGTTGTAAAATTTGTTTACGGCTTCACGCGCCTGGAAGTATACGTCCGGGTTGGCGGCGGTACCGCGCACGGTGGGGTGTTCCGGGTTTAAACCGCGGGATTTGTGTTCGGCAACCAGCTCGTCGTTAATCATTTCGTGCATTTGTTCTTTGGTGAGGGGTTCCACCATGTTCAGCTCGTGGCTGGTGCGGAAACCGTCAAAGAAATGCAAGAAGGGCACGCGGGCGCGCAGGGTGGCCGCTTGAGAAATAAGGGCCATATCCATGGCTTCCTGCGGGTTGTCGGAGCAGAGCATAGCCCAACCGGTTTGGCGTACGGCCATTACGTCGGAATGGTCACCAAAAATGGAAAGAGCGGTGGTGGCTACCGCACGGGCGGATACGTGAAATACGGTAGGCGTGAGTTCCCCGGCAATTTTGTACATGTTGGGGATCATCAACAACAAACCCTGGGACGCCGTAAAAGTGGTGGTTAAAGCGCCGGCGGTTAAAGAACCGTGCACCGCGCCGGAAGCGCCGCCTTCGGATTGAAGCTCGCTCACCATCGGAACGTTGCCCCAAATGTTGGTTTCACCTTTGGCGCTTTTCGCGTCGCAGATTTCACCCATCGTGGAAGACGGGGTAATCGGGTAGATCGCGATTACTTCGTTGGTAGCATGGGCGACGTGGGATACTGCACCGTTGCCGTCCATAGCAACTAATTTAGCCATATTAGAGAAGTCTCCTTTTGCGTAAAATAAAACGGTAAAACCCCGCCAAAATAATGGCGGGAAACCGGGCCAAAACCCGGTCTATGTATATTGTATAACTTTGCTCTGTATTTGGCAAACTTTATTTACCGCGCGGTAAGTTGTCTTGCCCGCAATTCAAAAATGGCTTGACTTGGACGCCGCTCCAAGCGGTAAAATAAATAACATAGTTATTTTTAAAGGAGACTGCCCATGAACAAAAAACTGTTTGTTTTGCTGGCCGGGTGCTTTTTGGCGGCGTGCAGTGCCACTCAGCCCCGGCAGGAAGAGTCCTCGGCCGTTTTGCAGGCCCAGCCTGCGGTGGTGTATTTTACCAAAGACATCAGCCCCGAGGGCCTAGTTAAACTGTATGATAAGATTTCCCAAAACATTCAAGGCAAAGTGGCCATTAAGGTGCACACCGGTGAGCCGCACGGCCCCAATATTATTCCGCCTTATATGGTAAAAGGTTTGCAACAACACATCCCCAACAGTAACCTGGTGGAAACCAATACTTTGTATGAAGGCGGCCGCCACACCACCGAGGCCCACCGCAAAACCATTGAAATAAACGGCTGGAACTTTTGCCCCGTGGACATTATGGACGAAGACGGCGCGGTAATGCTTCCCATTAAAGGGGGAAAGCACTTTAAAGAAATGTCCGTAGGCAAACACCTGCTTAATTATGACTCTATGGTAGTGCTTACGCATTTTAAAGGGCATACCATGGGTGGGTTTGGCGGTTCGCTCAAAAACATAGCTATTGGCTGTGCGGACGGCAAAATAGGCAAAGCCATGCTGCACGGCAGTGAGGGCGCCAACCTGTGGAAGGCCAATAAAGCCCGCTTTATGGAAAATATGGTGGAAGGCGGCAAAGCGGTAACCGACCACTTTGGCAAACATATTGTGTACATTAATGTATTACGCAATATGTCCGTGGATTGTGATTGTGCCGGCACTGCCGCCGCCGCGCCCAAAGCGCGCAACATTGGCATTTTGGCCTCCACGGATTTGCTGGCTATCGATCAGGCATCCGTAGATTTGGTATATGCTCTGCCGGAAGAAGAAAGCCATGACTTAAAAGAACGTATTGAATCGCGCGAAGGCCTGCGCCAGCTTTCTTATATGAAGGAAATGGGCATGGGCAATGATGACTACGAACTGGTTACGATAGATTAGCCCTTTTCGTCTTTTGGTCCCGGTCCCCTTTTTGGTAAACTATACCAAAAGGGGGCTTTTTTTAATATGACAAAAACGCATCATTTACGCCGTTGGCTGTATACGCACCGCCCGGTATGTGTGGCCTATGAAACCTTGCGCTGGCTGTGGCACAAGGCGTGTTTTTTTGCGCCGTCCCGCACGCCGGTTTGGTACCGGTTTGATGAACCCCCGCAGGCGGGCGCACCAGAAACCTTGCCTGTTAATGACCGCTGGTACCGTATATCCCGCCCTTTATACCGCCACGAACATGTGTTTTATAATTTTGATAATGCCCTTTCGGCAAACCCGCAGGTAAAAGGTTTGGCTCTTATCTTTTTTATGGGGATAGGTGATTATTTATATACCACCCCGATGCTGGAAGCCCTCAAAAAGAAATATCCGCACCTGCCTTTTTACGCATATGTGGGGGCCGGGTTTGACCGCAACAATTCCCCGTTAGTAGGTAAACTGCTGGAAGGCAATCCCCATTTTGAAAAAGTGTTTTATTTTCAAGGCCAGCGCCATCCGCTGATTTGGAAAAATTATGATTACAGCGCCGCATTTAAAGACATACCCGAAGGCTTTTTGGCCGTGCCCGTGTATTACGATTACGGCGTGCATATCCCGCACCGCGTAAAAAGTTTGTTTGAAACTTTTGGCCTGCCCGCCCCCCAAGGGGTGCCGGAACCGGTGATGTATTTCCCCGCAGTGCCGGCGCCTGTGGTGCAGGATACGCTGGAGCAGGTGTCCGCCCGCGCCAAAGGCAAAAAAGGCATTGTGTTTTTACAGTTGGACTCGCGCGGATCTGCATATACTTACCCGCACATGGGGGAACTGGCCCGCGGGCTTATTGATGAAGGCTATTTTGTGATGAGTGTTACCAAAGGCGGCCCTTTGGACAACCCGGACTATTTGGAAGTGGACATTAAGAAATTTGCCATTAACGAAACCTGGCACCTGTTAAGCCTGCTTAAACAACGCTTTAATATGTATGTAATAGCGGTCAACTCCGTCTTTTGGGCGGCTTCGGCCGGGCTTCACCTGCCCAACTTAGGCTTGCAGCACTGGGTGGATAAAAAAGTGCATAATTTGTGGTATCCCAATATACAGGTGGTTACGGATTATTTTTACCCGCACTTGCCCAAAGAAAAACAAGTAATGGCCCCGTCGGAAAGTTACACCCCGCACAACCACAAAATTATTGATTATAAGCCCGATTGGGTAATTAAGTGGTTTTTGGAATATATTGCCAAATAAAAGTATAAAAAACAGCCCCGGTTTTACGGGGCTGTTTTTTATTTGTATTCGTTATAAGAAACCATATCTTCCAGCTTGGCGCGGGGGCGGGGGGAAGGCTCTTCCGCCGGGTAGCCAACGGCTATTAAATGCTCAATTTTTTTGCTTTTGGGCAGGTGGAAAAATTGTTCCGCCTTATCGCTGTTTAACCAGCCAATCCAGCAGGTTCCAAGGCCTAAATCATGCGCGCGCAGCACAAAGTGCTCGCCGGAGATTCCCTGGTCCACCAAGTAAAATTCCGTCCGGCGGAAAAAATTGCCAATGCGGCTAGTAAAGTTCCCTTTGTCGGACACGACGGCCACCAGCACGGGGGCTTTTTCGGCCCATTTGCTCATGGCGTAAACGCCGCTGAAGGCTTCTTTGCAAAAATCTTCTTTTACTTTCGGGTCGTCAATTACAATATAATGCCACGGCTGGGAATTACAGGCAGAGGGGGCCAGGCGGGCGGCTTCCAGGCAGGCGTTTATTTTTTCGCGTTCTACGGGCCTGTCTTGGTATTTACGCACGCTGCGGCGGTCTTGAATTACTTTTTCCAATTCCATAAAAACTCCTGTTAAAACGAATTAAAAATATCTTATCAAATTAAAGCGTTTTTTATACAATGAACAAATACGGGGGTTTTTGGAATATGAAATTTACAAAATACAGCGGTTTGGGTAATGATTTTATTTTAGTAAACGGATTTAAAGAAAAAATTCAAAATCCTTTTTCCGCCGCTCAAAAATTGTGTGACCGTCATTTGGGTATCGGTGCGGACGGGCTGGTATTGGTTCTACCCTCCCAAACGGCGGATGTGTGCATGAAAATTTATAATAGCGACGGTTCCGAAGCGGAAATGTGCGGCAACGCCTCTCGCTGTGTGCCGCTGTTTGCCATTAAGGAAGGCCTCACCAACCAAACCACGCTTACTTTGGAAACGCTGGCCGGCCTGATTAAAACGGAAGTGAAAGATTTGCATTTGGGTTTGGTAAGTGTGGATATGGGCATACCGCGTTTGCTGCGTGGGCAAATACCCATGACGGGCGACCCGACCGATACGGCCGTGGACGTACCGCTGGAAGTGGGCGGTGCCGTGCGCTATGGCACGGCGGTTTCCATGGGTAACCCGCATTTTGTGATGTTTGGGCCGGATGTGGAACATGCCCTGGTGCGGGAACTGGGGCCGCTGATTGAAAAACACCCCGCATTTCCTTCCAAAACCAATGTGGAGTTTGTAAGCGTACTTAACCCGGAAACACTGCGTATGCGCGTGTGGGAACGCGGCGCGGGTATTACGCGCGCATGCGGAACGGGGGCCTGTGCCAGCGTGGTGGCCGCGGTGATTAACGGCAAAACCGGGCGCAAGGTAACCGTAAAATTAGACGGGGGGGATTTGTATATAGACTGGCCGGAGCAGAAAAATATTTTTATGACCGGCCCCGCCGAAGAAATTTTTGACGGAGAGTGGAAAAACGCTTTATGACTTTGGTGAACGAAAATTATTTAAAACTTCCCGGCAGTTATTTATTTTCCCAAATTGCGCAAAAAACGTCCGCTTTTAAAGCCGCCCACCCGCAGGCAAAAGTAATTAGCCTGGGGATTGGGGACGTAAGCCAGCCGCTGGTTCCCGCCGTGGTGCAAGCCATGCACCAAGCGGCGGATGAAATGGCCCGGCCGGAAACTTTCCGTGGGTACGGGCCGGAGCAAGGCTACGCCTTCTTGCGGGAAGCCATTTTACAACACGATTATTTGGCCCGCCATATTGATTTGCAGGCCGACGAGATTTTTATTAGCGACGGCGCCAAGAGCGACGTGGCCAACTTTCAGGAAATTTTTTCCTCCTCCTGCCGCGTGGCCCTGCAAAACCCGGTCTATCCCGTTTATTTGGATACCAACGTAATGGCTGGGCGCACGGGAAGCTTTGTGGAGGGCATTTTTGAAGGAGTGGAATATTTGCCCTGCACGGCGGAAAATAATTTTGTGCCAGCCTTGCCCAAACACCGGGCGGATATTGTTTATTTATGCTCCCCCAATAACCCCACCGGGGCTGCCCTTACGCGCGGGGACTTGCAAAAATGGGTAGATTGGGCAAAAGAAAACAAGGCGGTTATTTTGTATGACTCCGCCTACGAGGCTTTTATTACGCAGGACGATATTCCCCACAGTATTTATGAAATCCCGGGGGCTAAAGAGGTGGCGGTGGAGTTTCGCTCCTTCTCCAAAACGGCGGGTTTTACGGGCACGCGCTGTGCATACTGCGTGGTTCCCAAACAGCTAATGGCCTATACGGCCCAGAGCCAAGCCGTGGCTTTGCACGGACTGTGGCTGCGGCGGCAAACTACCAAATTTAACGGGGTTCCTTATATTATCCAGCGGGCGGCCCAGGCCGTGTATACCCCGCAGGGACAGCAGGAAATAAAACAGAATATTGCTTTGTATATGCAAAACGCCCGCGTAATTGTGCAAGCGCTGGAAAAAGCGGGTTTGCAAGCCTTTGGTGGTAAAAACGCGCCATATATTTGGTTAAAAACCCCAAAAGGGCTTGATTCTTGGGCGTTTTTTGATAAACTGTTAACGCAGGCCCATATTGTGGGTACACCCGGGGTGGGGTTTGGTTCTTGCGGGGAGGGGTACTTCCGGCTGACGGCTTTTAATACGCCGCTACTTACGCAGGAAGCAGCCCAGCGGCTGGCCCGCTTGCAGTTTTAAATGGGCAGCCTGATATTTGCTACAATAAAGGCAGACTGATAAGGGAGATTATTATGAAACTTTCCAACAAAGGTTTTACCTTAATTGAGTTGTTAACGGTAGTGCTGATTATTGGTATTTTAACCTCTATTGCATTGCCGAACTATTCGCGCAGTATTGAACGTTCCCGCGCGGTGGAAGCCATGGCGGTTGTGAAATCCATTAATGACGCCACTTACGCCTATTATGCCGCCCACCAAGAATGCCCGCCGTCTTTCAGCAAATTGATTGTGGAAATGCCCGGCGCCGGCAACAGCAAAACCGCTGTAGGTAAAACATTTACCTATAAACTGGGGGACACGATCGGCGGTTCTACGAACCGTATTTTTGGTACTTCCTGCGCCAGTGCCACCGCCATACGTAATGCGGGGGATTATAAATACCGTATTTGGAACCTGTATAAAACAGGTACCGGTGGCAAGCGTTCTTTAGTCTGTAAGGGTGAAAAGGAAAAAAGCATTGGTATTTGCGATTCTTTGGACCTTTTGGAAGGAACCCCGCCGGCTAACTTCTAAACCGTTTTTAAAAACCCCTCTTTAAGAGGGGTTTTTTATTTCCTCTTGGGTAAAAATGATGGAATAACCGGAAACTTAAAACTAGGCTTAAATAGTCCTTGGCTCCGTGTTACGGGTAAGTTTTAGCAAGGTGAAACGGCCTGCCGGAAATTCCGCCCCAAGCAGGCGTATAACGCTTTTTAAAAAGATATATTGGGTTTGAAAGATTACCAAATAAATCCTTCCACTACTGGTTAAAAAGACAAAAACTATTGGACACACAATACTTTTGTATTATAATATATAATATGTTTTTATTAATATGATATATAATATAGATTAGTACACAGCAAAGGGGTGGGTTATGGAACCAGAGCAAGAATCGGACCGACAGGAAGGCGTTACAGAACGTTCCATTGCGGCCGGAAGTTTGGGTGCTTTTTTTAGAAAAATCGACTGGGAAGTGGTTTCTTTCTTTCCCAACAGCCCTTGCGTGAAAAAGCACAAAAAACGTATTCAGCATAAACCTAACAAATAAAGCGGCTTTGAGCCGCTTTTTCTTTGTATTTGGAAACTCTCTTGGTTGTGGCGCTCTATATTGTAAAGGGCGCCTTTTTTATGGGGAGAAATGGGCCTCTAGGTTTGGTTATTAAGGCTGTGTAGCGGGCGTAAAAGGCTAAAACAAGTTTTACCTGGTAACTTATCTACCCACCATTTCTTGTGCGTGTATGGGGCCTGCGGAGCGTAAAGAGATGGTATGGGGGAAGCCTCTTCCCATTATTTTGTTATCTGGTGTAAGTCTTCATTTCTAAGCGGCAGTTTTAAGGTTTTTTGTTTACAAAGACAACGGGTTTTGTTTGGCGGATATTTGCTTAGAAGCAGGTGGCAGTGTTTGCCCTTTAAAAGTGCGGGTGCAGGTTATTTCGCTGCCTACAAAAAAGCGCTGGTGCTTTTTATATACGCAGGATAATTTTTTACTGGCAGTTTCTTTGGCTTCTTTATCGGGAGGAAAGTAACAAACAATACGCGTGCAGGTATAGGTTTTGCCACATTCCGGAAAAGAGGAAGAAGGATAGTTGGTAATAAACCAGGAAAAATCTAAATTATAATTTAATTGTTTTAAAAAGGAATCGCAGGTTGGTTCTTCGTTTAAGCACTGGGGTTCAGCGCTTACGTCTTCGGGTTGTAAGGTTTCGTCTAACAGTTCGTAACGCTCCGTGGGGATAGGGTCCCCTTGTACCATAGATACGTCAAAACAGGTAAATCCGTCCGGTTGGTTTTTGGTGCAGGAAAAGGGTTGCATAATGTTGCCGCCGGGGCAGGAGTCCGTCACGTCCATTGGGTCTACGGATAAATATTGTGGCTCTCCCCTTTGTGTTTTTACTTTTCCCTGAGCGGCGGTCTCTGCCTGCAGGGGCAGCATGATTAAACACAAAGCGGTGGCATAGAGTATTTTTTTCATAACACATATAGTGTATTTATTGGGGAAATGTTTGTCAATAAAAACCCCGGGCATATACCCGGGAAAAGTGAACCATAAAAAACCCCCTTGTTTCCAAGGGGGTAAAGTTTATTTTGAACATTCAAATATATTCGTGTAAGGATACCATCCAGCTCCGCCGGAGCCACTTCCATAAATTTTACAATCAGCTCCGTTATAGCAGATTTGGCCAATTATCGTACATGCGTCTCCTTCTCTCACGGTGGTCCCTACACCTTTACAAGCACTAATAGATACATCATTTCTATGTTTAATAGAGTAAGGGCAAGTTTGTCCGGAGGTAAAGGCCCCCATCCCTAACATTTGCCCGCCAGTGGTAGCAATTAACTTATATTTACCACCACCAGATGATGCATTTTGGCACGTTCTGGAACTTTCCACACATTTGCACTGGCTTTGGTTCCAGGTGTAGTTAATCTGCCCCGTTTGCCCGCTCGGGCACGGTTGAGCACTGCAGGCCTGGGGAGTGCAAGTAGGCGGCTTTCCACCACCACCACTTCCATCCAACACTAAAATTTTTACGCTTTCACCACCCTTGTCCGGGTGTTTCACCGTTTTGCGTGTTTCCCATTTTAACGTTTTGGCACCTACGCCGTCCGTGCTGGGAAGCGGCACCCAGTTGCCCGCTAATCTTAAAGGAGTACTGGCATTTAAGTTGCGAAAAGAATAGGTACCCGCACCGGTAATGTTTAATTTCCCTTTTATTGTGGCGTATACGCTTTCCAAACGCAAGCGGTTTGCATCCGTGGTGATTTGGTTAATACGGCTTGCCGGGTCATTATATCCCGTAGGGCCTTTAAAAGAGGCCGCACCACCGTTAAATTTTACATTTAAATTACCCGTCGTGTTGGAACCTACGCAATTTTCCAAAGAAGAGAAACACGTACCGGGAAAGTCCAAGGTAGGTTCGGCCGGGAAATTATTGACGACATCGTCCGACTGTGCGCCTTTGCGGCCGTCCAATAACGGGATATCATAGGCAAGTGCACCGGAGTTGCTTTCATTGATAGATACGGTTCCGCCGGAGCGCACTTGCATGGACTGCGCCGTTAAGCCCCCCTGGAAAGTGGCCTTTTCGGACACTTTCAACCTTTCATACTGGCCTAAACGCGCAGGGTTAAAGTTAATGGTTTGGATGACTTCTGCCTGCAATACGGCACAAGGCATCGCAGCCACCATAAGCCCTGTTATAAATAGTTTTTTCATACGCACTTCCTGTCAAAAGTGGAATAAAACAACAACATCATTTAATTTACAATACTTTCACTGCTAAGTATAGTATACGAATTTTGGAGCATCTTTCAAGTTTTTTCTAAGAGGGGTCCCCTCTGTTGCGCTTAGTAAAACTAATTTATTAATATAAAAGGGAGTACATTTTTATTTCATACTTCCGCCTGTTATGGAAAACGAGGATATATGACCAAAAATTTATACGCTTTATTTTCTCAACCGCAAGAAAATACGGATTCTTCCCAACCGGAATCTTTTACCCGCGATACCTTACTATTTATGGAACGCCTGCCTTTAGCTGCTTTGCTGGTGGACGGCAAAGGCAATATTGCTTTTGGTAACGGGGCCGCCGGCTTATTATTAAAAGGTGTTAAGCACGCCTTTGAAGGCGGCAATATGGCAGAGTTCGGTTTAAGCGGTAAGGATGTAATTGCTCTGCTTACTGGTCAGGCCGGGGCCAAGCTTACAAAAGAGATAAAAGGCCCTAATGCCCAAAAGAAAAAGGTTTCCCTGGGGGCCAGCGTATATGGCGGATATGGTTTACTTACGCTGGAAGAAACGGGGGCGCTGTCTCAAGCGGAAGAAGAGCGGTGTTTCCTACGCAATGTGGTGGATCATTATCCTTTTGCCGTAAGCGTGCAGAATTTAAAAGACGAATGTTGCCTGTGGAATAAAAATGCGGAAGATTTATTTGGTCATAAAACGGGCGATTTGATGGGGAAAGAAATTTATCCTTTTCTGCCGTCTGCTTTGCAAGATCCTTTGGAAGTCATGGACCAGGAAGTAAAAGATTCCGGCAAAGCCCGGGCCAATACGCATATGCGTTTTACGGATGCTTCCGGTCAGGAAAAGACCCTGTGCGTAAGCAAAGTTCCGGCATCGTCTTCCACCGGTCAGCTGGCCTATATTTTAACGGTGTATGAAGACATTACCAACCGCTTAAGCGAAGAGCAGGAAACAATCCAAACCCGCAATTTACTGCAAGCCATTGTGGACAATGTGCCGGTGGGCTTGTATACCCGCACGGCGGACCGCCGCATGACATTTTTTAATAAACAAAGCCAGGTTATTTTTAACGAAGTACAGCCGCGCTTTGTAAACTCTCCCCACGCAAAACAAACCCGCGAAATGATCGACGCTTACCACGACCGCGAACAGGAAATTTTGCGTACCGGCAAAATACAGGAATACCCGGACGAAATTTATGTGGACCGGGCCGGCAATTCCCGCATTATTCACATGATTAAAGTGCCTCTTACGCAGGCCGGGCCGGAGCCGGTGGTACTTTCCATCGTGGAAGACGTTACCAAACGCCGCGAGCAGGAACGCGAAATCGTACGCATGAACAAACTGCTGCAGGCGATTGTAGACAATGCGCCTATCGGTTTATACGCCCGCGCGAGTGACGGGCATATGCTGATGCGCAATAAACGCTGCACCAGCATGTTTGGAGCGATGGATGCGGAGTCTTTCTCTTCCAACGGTTCTCTGCCGCATGAAAGCAAGGAGGACGTGGCCTCTTATTTAGGGCGTGAAATGGCGGTATTAACTTCCGGCCAGACGTTGGACGTACCGGAAGAAAAATATATTTCTGCCGACGGGAAAAATAAAATTTTCCATTTAATCAAAGTGCCCGTGAAAGATGACACCAATAATTTAAACTTTGTGCTTACGCTGGCCGAAGATATTACGGAAAAGAAAGAGCAGGAAATCCGCCTGGCCGAAGCCCATAACTTCCGCCAAGCGGTGCTGGATAACGCGCCCCTGGCCATTTATGCCCGCGGGGTAAATAACCAGATGTCTTTTATTAATAAAAAAGCGCATGAAATTTTCCCGGATGAAGCGGAATATAAGGAAGAAAATAACTTTTACGGTAAACGCGAAAGAGCCATCTTTGCCGAAGGCAAAGTGTTGGATATGCCCGGGGAATGGTACACCACACGCCGCGGCACCAAGGTGCTTTTGCATTTAATTAAAGTGCCCGTGTACGACCGGGACGGCCAACCCTTCATGATGCTCACCCTGGCCGAAGACATTACCGAAAAGAAACAGCAGGAACAGGAAATCATCAAAACCCGCAACTTTTTACAAACGGTTATTGATAACCTGCCGCTGGCCTTATCCGTCAAAAATCATGACGGAAAGTATATTTTGTGGAATAAAAAGAGCGAAAGCCTGTTTGGTGCGGCCTCGGCCGATGTAATTGGCAAAACCCATTACCGCCAGGATATCACCCCGGAACAGGCCGAATTCCTTGCTTCCGCCGATCAAAAAGTATTTGAAAGCGGCAAGGAATTAAACGTTCCGCAGGAGCTTATCTCCACCGCTAACGAAGGCGTAAAAATCATGCATACGGTAAAAACGCCCGTGTTCCTGCCGGACGGCACGCCGGACTATTTGCTCTTGGTGTCGGAAGACATCACCGCCAAAACCAAGATGGAAAAACAAATCCGCGAAGCCAACGATAAAAACACCCTGCTGGTGGAAAACGCCCGCGAAGGGATTGTGATTTTGGAAGATGGAAAAATTATTTATTCCAACCGGGCGGCAGCTCATATTTTAGGTGCCGAAGCGGAAGAAGATCTGTTGCAAAAAGTGTTGTTGGATATTGTCTCCCCGGACCATAAAATATTTGTAAAAGAACGTTATGAAGCGGTATTAAATAACGTAGGGGATACGCAGTCCTCCATAGAAGTGCATTTTATCCGGCCGGACGGACGCAGCGTGGAGACGGAGTTTGCCGCCATGGCATCGCGTTATTTAGGGCGGCGCATCGTTATTTGCTTTATCCGCGATGTTACCTCCTCCAACCGCGTCTTGCGCGAGTTGAAAACCGAGCGGGAAAACTTCCGCGCCGCGTTTGAAAGTGCGGTTATCCCCGCCTTGGTGATGAACCACAAAGGCTATATTGCGGTTATGAACCGCGCCTGCCGCGAGCTGTTCCACTTTAGTTTGGACGATAAAAACTTTTACCGCAACGTGTATATGCGCCCGGCCATGACGTTGGCCGTGCGCCGTCAGCTTCGCCAGGGCAACAGCGCGCGGATGGAATATGTGTTTGATTTTGAAAAAGCCAAAAACAAATTCCCCGGGCGCATTGAAGGGGAGGGGAAAATTCTTTTGGATATTACCTTTGAACCCATCAACCGCCGTGACGCCAAAGACGGCAGCGTAGAGGCCGATTACGTGGTGTATTTGGTACCCAAGCAAGCGGTTTCCATGCCGCTTCCTCCGGCCGCGCCCAAGGCGCCGCTTCCGCCCGGGGCTCCTTTACCTCCGGCCAAGCCGTCCCGCCGTGTGATTAAAAAGAAAAGCGCGGCAGGGGTGGACGCTTCTTGCGCGGCGCAGGCGCTTCGCAACCCGTTATGCCCGCCCGCGCCTCCCGCACCGGCCAAGATGATGCTACCCAATACGGAGCCGTTTGCCCTGTGTAATGCGGCGTTTAAAATTATTCAGTGCAATGATTTGTTCTGCTCCTTATGCCAGCAAGATCAGCTGGACCTGCAGGGCAAGGAAATTTTCAGCCTGTTTGATGAAGAAAGCGCGCTTTCTTTGCGGGAAGATTTACACTCCCTGCCTGCCAACGGTGATTTGGAAAGCCGCGAATACAACCTGCGTTTAGCCAGCGGTGTGGAAACGGTGGCCGTGCGCTTAAGCGCATTTAAAGAGCAGGATGGAAGCATATTGTTTGTGCTTCGCAATTTGGCGTTCCACCGCCAAATTATGAAAATTTTGGAAGAACGCACCGCCCAGTTGAACGCTTTGTTGGACGCTACGGACGGGGTTGTGTTTTCCATTGAAGCGCAAGGCGGTTCGTTTGGCAAGATTGAGCAGGCCAACAAGTTCCTGTCTAAAATGTTGGACTATAGCCACGATGAACTGGTACGCCTGGACTTTAAGGATTTGTTTGTAAAACCCGGGGAAGTAATTTCTTCCAAAACCCAGCAGTGGTTTGATGAAATGGAGCAGAAATTCTTTGCCGAAGGCCGGCTTAATTTCTCGGCGGCGGTTTTCCGTAAAGACGGCACCCGCTTTAATGCGGAGATTATTGCCGTCCCGCTGGATTTTGCCTCGCACGGGGCGGCGCTGGTGGTCGTGCGGGATATTTCCATGCAGTTGGATAAACTGGCGCAGGATTCCCAGCAGGCGCAGGAACTGCGCAGCGTGCGCCAAGCCCTGCCGGGCATTTATTTAAAAACGGACAGCAACGGCCTGGTGCTGGAAGTTTATTCCAACCTGGACTATCTTTCCAACACCCAGGCGGCCCAGCGTTTTGTGGGCAAGGTGCCGGCCGAGTATTGGCCGGAGGAAGTAGCCTCCAAAGAATTATTTGCCATTAAAGAGGCTATGTCCATTAATATTACCTCCCACTTTGATTTTATGCTTAGCGAGGACGGGCATGTGTTTTCTTACGAAGGCACCGTTACCCCCATTACCGGGCGTGATGAAGCCGTTATTTGGATACAGGACGTAAGCGAAAAACAACAGCAGGACAGCCGCGTGCGTGAATTGTATGACATCAGCCACGAGGCCAATATTTCCATTACCGACTGGGTAGACAAAATATTGGCGTTTGGCCAGCGCGTATTTAAGGCAG
>CALUXL010000019.1 GCA_944324735.1 uncultured Elusimicrobiales bacterium | reverse complement strand
CATCCGCATCCGTAATTTGATAGTTCATCTTTACGGTGCTGCTACCGGCGCGGGCAGTTTCCCCGGTAAGGCGCAGCTCGTTCATCTTTACCATACCCTGCACGTCTATCTTACCGGTGGTTACGGACTGATTACAAAAGTTAACAAACAGCGTCTTGGATGGACGCTCCTCGTTTAACGATTCCACCTGCGCAAACGCGCCGATGGGTTGTGACAACACTGTCACAAATTTCAACTCTTCCGCCTGCACCATCACGGTACACAGCGAAAACAGTGCCATACTGGTTAATATTTTTTTCATGGTTGTATACGCCCCTTTGAGAATTTAACGGTTAAACCGTCTAAACGGCCATACAATACAAAAGCATGGCAGAGTTGCACAAATTCTCGTAGTTTATGCTATCAAAAAACAGCCACATTGTAAAGAGTATTCTATTTACAATGCACACTTGCGGGTTATACACCTGCGCTACTTAATAATATAAGAAAAAGAAAAAAAATTTCTAGTCCTTTTATTTACTTTTTAAAATCAGGGGTTATTTCAAGAATTTTTATAGCAATCTTTTACACACGGTATTCACTTAAATACGTAAATAAAAACTCCCCGAAAATGGGGAGTTTTAAAACATTTCTCATTTCTTAGGTTCTTCTTCTGTTGCCGGAGCAGAAGTAGTTGGTTGATTACCAGTAGGACCTAACTGCACGCCCGTGTCTTCTTCTCCTTGGGAAGGAGAGGGCTGTGTCTCTTGGTTATCGGAAGAACCACCCGAACCTAACTGAGGTTTATCAGAAGAAGATGTTTCTGGCTTAGCATGCGGAGCTTTGTGTCCCGGTCTGCCCATCGGCGGGTGAGAAAAAACCGGACGCATAGCAGAAGGAGGCGGAGGCATCATACTAGGGCCAGAAGAAGGAGGTACACTCATGCCTCTCGGGACAAACAAAACATCCCCTTCAAAAAACACCTTCATATTTCCATTAAACTTAATGGCGGCAATCGTCTTACGAGCGACCCAACGCGCTCGGTTAGAAGAACGAGAAGCACGTACAATATCCTTTTCCATTTCCAGTATTTGCCTTTGGAAATCACGCACTGCATGGCGGCGCATGTAGATTTGATGAGCAAAATGCGCGCGAGCATGGTGATCTAAAAAGGCTCAACGATGACGATACACTCTCTGGTCATAACTCAACCCTTCCTGCAAATCTTTTAAATCCCTCTTTAAAGACCGCAGGTTTTCTTTTTGCATAGAGATTTGATCTTTCCGCAACCGAGCGATTTCTTTAGACAAATCTTTTTTCAATTTTTGCGCTTTGTAAGAATCTGGACGTTCCCGTTTATAAGCCCGTACTAAACTCTTAATTTTTTTCTCATAACGCATAAAGCGGGCATCCCAATCTTCATCTAGCATTTGCCACCCTTTATACGATGGGGGAGGCATTTTATGACCCGGCGCGGCAAAGGCCGGAGCCATCACCCCTAAAGCCAATACCAACAGCAATAATTTTTTCATGCGAACACACTCCTTATTGCAATATTAATAAAACAATGCTCATGACGAAAGCAAAAAATAAACATTGTTTTATCTACAACGCTCACTGCTAGTAACTAACATATGCAAGCTTTTTGTAACAATTTTCAAGAAGGCAGCTTACATATTAATAATATAATATAATAAAGATATGGAAAAATTTCTACTCTTTCTCACTAATTTGGCTTTTCCGTTCGCCGCTTTGGGCGTATTTTTAGGTTTTTTGTTTTCACCCCGCCGCAAACTGCTGGCCCATTTAATGCAGGAGCTAAAAGAGCGTTTTGCGCGCCAATCCCCGCAGGATCTTCCCCAGGGGGCGCTGTGGATACACTGTGCCAGCGTGGGGGAAGTAATGTCCGTCAAAGAGCTCATTAACCGCTTAAAAAAATACTATAACAAACCGGTTTTGGTTACCACTTCCACCGCCGCCGGGCAGGAAACCGCCAAAAAGAACCCCGCTATTGATAAGGCCGTTTTGGCCCCGCTGGATTTCTACCCTTTAGTACACCGTTTTATACGCAAAGCCAAGCCTTACCGCCTGTTTATTGTGGAAAGAGAAATTTGGCCCAACATGCTGGCCGCCGCCCGTAATGAACGCCTGCCGTATGCGCTGGTAAATGCGCGCATTTCCCGCAAAAGCACCCGCGCTTATTGCTACGTAAAACCGCTTTTTAACTTTATATTAAAAGGGGCGGCTTTTGCCGCGCTGCAATCGCACGATGATAAACGCCGCTACGAGCGCATTGGCCTGCCGGCCGAAAACGCCTTTGTGTGCGGCAATGTAAAATATGACACCCTGTCCGACTCTCCCACCAAAGTAACCGAAGTAAACCAACTGGTCCGCCAATTGGGCTGGGAAGGCAAAGACATTTTTGTTTGCGGAAGCACCCACCCTTTAGAAGAAGAAATTTTATTAAAAGCGGCGCCTGATTTAATTAAAAAAGACATTAAAATTATTTTTGCCCCGCGCCATTTGGAACGCCGGGCGGAAATAGAAAACAACCTGCGCCAAAGCGGCTTAAACTACACCATGATGAGCCAGAACCCCCAGGCCTGCGATATTTTATGCGCGGACCAAATGGGCTTTTTGCAGTCTTTATATACCTGCGCCGCCGTTACCTTTGTAGGCGGTTCCATCGCCCCGCGCGGCGCGCATAACCTGTTGGAACCGGCCATTGTGGGAAAAGTGGTGTTGTTTGGAAAAAGCTTTCACAACACGCCCGATACCGCCCACGCCCTGCTAACCCGCGGCGGCGGCGTACTGGTGGACGAAAACAATTTTAAACAAACCGTTTTAAGACTGCTGCGGGATAAAACCCAGCTGACGGACATGAGTGAAAAAGCCCGCAAAACCGCCTTTAGCTTTAAAGGCGCAACGGATAAAATTATGAAAGTGGTGGAAAATTATGAACGAAAATCAGCCTAATATCTTAGTGGTAAGATTATCTTCCCTGGGGGATATTGTGTTATCCTCCCCGGTGTATAAGAATTTAAAAGCCAAATGGCCCAATAGCCGTGTTACGCTGTTGGTAAAACCGCAGTTTGCCCAAGTATTGGCCGGCCACCCGGATATTGACGAAATTATGGTGGCTAAAAAAAGCCTTTGGGGCAATATCCGCCAAATACGGGCGGGGCATTTTACCCATTTTTTGGATATACACTCCACCTTTAAAACCATGCTGATGGGCTGGTTTAGCAATATCCCCAACCGCTTGCGCTACAATAAAAACTCCGTGGCGCGGCGGATGTATGTTAAATTTCGCAAAAACTCCCCGGTGCTGGAAAAACACACGCTGGAGCGGTATTTATCTGTACTTAGCGGCTGGAATGTTCCGCTGGTATATACCCAGCCCCAACTGGGGGACTGGGCCTATAAAAAAGCCAATATGGACGGCAAAAAGATTGGCAAAATAGGTATTTTTCAAACCTCGTTTATTGGGGACAGCGTACTCACTACCCCGCTTATCAAAAAAACGGCCCATTTATTTCCGGACAGCCAAATTGTGGTCATCACCCGCCCGCAGACGGAAGACATTTTCCGCCCCATGAAAGAAGTTTCCAAAGTTATCTTAAACGATAAAAAAGGCTGGAACAAGATTTTTGGTGTCTGGAAAACCGCCAAAGCCATTAAAGAAGAACACATGGATATTTTGCTGGTGCCGCACCGCAGTTTTAGAAGCGCGCTGATTGCCTGGCTTTCCAAGGTGCCCATACGCATTGGCTTTACCTCCAGCGAAGGTTGGTTTCTCTACACCAAAACGGTACCCTTTTCCTGGATGATACACGATGCGGAAAGAAATCTCTCCTTACTGCAAGGTATTGCCAAAGAACAATTCAAGGCCGAAAAGTTAAGCCTGCGTTACTCGCCCACCGCCGAGGAAAACGTAGCGCGCCTGATGAATGATTTTAACTTAAACGGAAAAACCCTGGTAGGCTTGCACCCGGGATCTGCCTGGCCCACCAAATGCTGGCCGATGGAATATTTTGTAAAACTCATCAGCCGCCTGGAAACGGAACTGCATGTGCAAACTGTTATTGTGGGCGGGGGGAAGAAAGACGCCGATTTGGGCGAAAAAATTTGCCAGCTTTCCCAAGGGCATTGCGCCAACCTGTGTGGTAAAACCAGCCTGGCGGACCTAATGGCCCTGATGACACACTTTAAATTGTTTATTACGAACGATTCCGGCCCCATGCACATTGCCACGGCTTTCAACGTGCCCACGCTGGCCATTTTTGGCCCCACCACCAAAGAGCTGGGCTTCTTTCCTTACGGGCAAGGGCATCGAGTAT
>CALUXL010000018.1 GCA_944324735.1 uncultured Elusimicrobiales bacterium | reverse complement strand
TCCAAAGACATCGGGGCCGATAAAGCCCATAAACGCAGTTTTGTAAGCGTGGAGGAGTATAACTCGCTGCGCTTTTCGGACCATGCTTTAAAAGAGTTTTTTAAACTGGCCGAAAAATCGGACTATTGGGATAACACGCTGTTTGTTATCTTTGGCGATCATGGCCTTTCGGCCCCGCAGTCCGAAAATATGCCCCGCGGGTATGTGGAACATAACTTAATCAACCATCAGGTACCGCTTATTTTGGTGGGCCCGGTGGTAAAAGAGCCCCGTGTAATTAACCGCACGGCCAGCCAGGTGGATATTTTCCCCATTGTAATGGGTATGTTGGGCCGCCCGTATTTTACGCGCGCCATCGGCCGCGATGTACTGGGCAACAGCAACCTGGAAGAAGGCGCCTTGATTTACGGCTGGGCTAATGACCCGCACCCCATTGGCGTTGTGCAGGGGAAATACTTCTACAATAACAGAGGCGGTATGGAAGGCCTTTACAAGTACGGGGCAGATAATTATAATGAAGATATTTCTAAACAGGAACCGGAACGTTTTGAACATATGAAGAAGCTGGCGCTGGGGTTGTATGAAACGTCCCAATATTTAGAATATAATAATAAGAAGAAAGACGAAAAAGATAACTAGGAGGGGAAGATGCTTGTTCTGATAGTAATAATAGCTGTTTTGGTGGCTTATATAGGTATGACTTACAACGGCTTTGTACGCTTGAAAAACCGCGTAAAAGAAGCCTGGAGCGATATTGAAGTGCAAATGAAACGCCGTTATGATTTAATCCCCAATTTGGTGGAAA
This sequence comes from uncultured Elusimicrobiales bacterium, assembly GCA_944324735.1. Lineage (GTDB taxonomy): Bacteria > Elusimicrobiota > Elusimicrobia > Elusimicrobiales > Elusimicrobiaceae > Avelusimicrobium. The sequence continues at coordinate 24,707 of CALUXL010000018.1, read as the reverse complement.
CGGTAAAAGGCTACGCCGCGCATGAAAGCGGCACGCTGGAAAAAGTAATCCAGGCGCGCAATATGGCCATGGCCCCGCATGCGGATATAAAAGAAACCGCCAAAAGCGAAAATATGCTTACCGGGGCGCTGAAATCCATTTTTGCTTTGTCCGAAAATTACCCGGACTTAAAAGCCAACCAAAACTTTATGGAATTGCAGCGCGAACTGCGTGACACGGAAGACAAAATCCAAGCCGCACGCCGCTTTTACAATGCCAATGTGCTGGCTTTAAATACCAAGGCGGAAATGTTCCCCAGCAATATTATTGCCAATATGTTTAACTTCCAGAAGGCTGAATTCTTTGAACTGGCGGAAGATGAACAGGCGGCCAAACAGGCTGTAAAAGTACAGTTCTAACTTTTAGAATGACTGTTTACGATCATATAACACAAAACAAGCGGCGCAGTTGGCTGCTTGTTTTGTTATTTCCGCTCACGGTGTTGGGGTGGATTTACGTGGGTGTGTGGGCGTATTATAGCGTGTTTTTGGGGTTTTATAGGTATGACGCGCAAGGCAGTTTGGTATTGGTTGAATCCAGTGCGCTTTCCATCCTGGGGCTGACCAATCAAACCGTCATGGGGCTTTTGCCTTGGGTGTTGGGGGCGGTGCTGGTGTGGCTGGTGGTTTCTTATTATTACGGAAGCCGGATGCTGTTGTATTTTTCCGCCGCCTGCCCCATTACCCGTGAAGAAGAGCCGGAAGTGTGGCGCTTAACGGAAAATTTATGCATTTCACAAGGTATGCCCATGCCATACCTGTGCATTATTAATGACCGTTCTTTAAATTCTTTTGTGATTGGGAACCGGCCGCATGATACGTGCCTGATTTTAACAACCGGGCTCATTGCCAAATTGGAGAGAAGCGAACTGGAAGGCGTAATTGCGCATGAGCTGGCGCATATTCAAAATAAAGACACGCGTTTAATGATGTTGGCCGTGGCGTATATTTCTTGCTTTACTTTCTTGTCTGAGGTTTTCTTCCGCGCGGCAATCCGTTCTGCCAGCCGTTTAAAAGACAGCAAAAAACCGATGGGTTGGCTGCTGGGGGCGGCGGGGGGATTTATATTGGGTATGTTCTTTGCCGTGTATGGGTTTATGGTGGCGCCTTTGGTGCGGCTGGCTCTGTCTCGCACAAGGGAGTATTTGGCCGATGCGTCTGCCGTGCTGATGGCCCGCCACCCGCTGGCCCTGGCCAGTGCGCTGGATAAAATAAGCAAAGATTCCCGCGTGGAAATATTGGAGGCGCATGCCAGTATGTCCATGCTGTGCATTGCCGACCCTTTGCCTTCAAACGGCGTGTTTGGCTTTTTGGCGGGGATTTCTTCTTCCCACCCTTCTATGACGGACCGTATTTGGCGTCTTCGCCAAATGTAAGTTTTGGGCCGTTTTGTGTGTTATATAGATAAACCAAAAGCAGAAATTACCCGTAAACCGGGGCCGGATGTTTATTGTTTTAGGTGGAAGTTTTAACAAAATACAAGTACAATAATAATTAAGTTTATACATGTATTTGGTGGATAACTGTTTATGAATATATACGATTATATTGCGCATAACAGAGTTCGTACCGGAATGCTTCTCCTAACGTTTCCAATTACGTTTGCTATCACGGCGGCAATTGGGATAAGCATTTTGTTTCATATAACGGGGGTGGACCTGAGCACCCAAAGCGTGGTGTGTGACCCGGCTACTATGGACTGCACCTATCTGCCGCTTTGGAAAATGCTGTCTTTTATTATGTTAAAACTGGTGCCCGGTTTGTGGCTGCTGGCGCTGGGGTGGCTGTTTTGTTCTTACTTTTTAGGGGAATATTTAATAAAAGTTACCACCCACGCCACCAAAGTAACCCCGCAGAGTAAACCGCACCTCTATAACCTGGTGGAAAGCCTAGCCATGACGCGCGGCCTGCCTACCCCTTCTATCTATATCATTAATGATAATTGCCTAAACGCTTTTGCCACGGGGCGTAACCCGCAGCATTCCTCCATTGTATTAACCAAAGGGCTTATAGAAAAGCTGGAGCGCACGGAACTGGAAGCGGTGGTGGCGCATGAGCTGGCACATATAGAAAACAGAGACACGCGGCTTATGTTAATGGCCACGGCCGGCATTTGCTTTTTTACCCTGGCGGGGGAACTTTTGCTGGGGGTGGCGGCTTCCACCACGCGGCATGCGGTTACCCTTAAACTAAACATTTTGTTAATGATTATAGGCGCTACGTTTTACGTATATGGGTATGTGGTGGCGCCGCTGGTAAGAATGGCTTTGTCTCGCCAGCGGGAGTATCAGGCCGATGCAATGGCCGCTTTAACCACCCGCCACCCGCTGGCTTTGGCCAGCGCACTGCGTAAGATTGAGGGTAAATCCCATGTAAAAACACTGAAAAAAGTGCATTCTATGTCTGCCATGTGTATTGTAAACCCGGTGCCTACGGAATCGTTATTTGATATCATTTCCGGTATTTTTTCCTGCCATCCGCCGGTGCGGGAACGCATTGCCCGGTTGGAGCAGATGGCCAAATAATTTAAAAACGGGGGGGTAAAAATCCCAGTTTTTAAGTAGAGGAGCAGAAAGTAATTTATGAATACGTATGAACATATTTCGCAGAATAAGTGGCGCTCGGTGCTGCTGGTATTGTTGTTTCCCATTACGTTTGCGCTAACTGCGGGGCTGATTATGTGGCTAAGCGCGGATTTGTGGTTCCCGCAGGGGGAGGAATACGCCCTGGTTTGTGATATGTATGACAGCGGGTGTGAGTATCTTTCCCGCTGGCAGGCCATCGGCTCTATGGTGCTGGGGTGGACGCCTATTTTATGGTTGATTGCCATGGGGTGGATTTTATTTTCGTACTTTGTGGGGGATTTGCTGATTATACGCTCCACCCGGGCCATTAAGGTAACCCCGCAAAACCAGCCGGAGCTTTACCGTTTGGTGGAAAACCTGGCCATTACCCGCGGTTTGCCTACGCCTACTATTTATGTGATTGATGATGACAGCCTAAACGCTTTTGCCACGGGGAGAGACCCAAAGCATGCCTCCATTACTTTCACCCGCGGTATTTTGCAGCGTTTGGAACGCGTGGAACTGGAAGGCGTGGCCGCGCACGAACTGGCCCATATAGAAAACCGGGATATACGCCTGATGATGCTTACCATAGCGGGGATATCCTTTTTTACCCTGGTGGGGGAAGTGTGCCTGCGTATTGGGCTTTTTAGCGGGCGTTCCAACAGTAAAAACGGCGGTGTACAGCTGATGTTTTTGCTAATTGGGCTTGGGTTTATATTGTATGGTTATGTGGTAGCGCCGTTAATACGGTTGGCTTTGTCTCGCCAGCGGGAATACCAGGCGGATGCCACGGCCGCTTTAACCACCCGCCACCCGTTGGCTTTGGCTAGTGCACTTCGCAAAATTTCGGGCAATTGTCATACCCGTTCTTTGCAGGAAATGCACAGCCTGGCCGCTATGTGTATTGCCAACCCTTTAAAGAAGGCCAACTTGTTTGACGCCATTAGCGGTATGTTTTCCACCCACCCGCCGATTGAGGAGCGTATCCGCCGGCTGGAAGAAATGAACTTATAACGAAATAAAAGGAGAGTATATGTTTTTTGATTTATTAATTTTAGGTGTAGCCGGTTACTTTTTTTACACCAAATTGTGGAACCCCGTTCACAGTAAAATTGTGGGCTTTCGGGCGGAGATAAGTGCCGCTTGGAGCGGCATTTGCAACCAAATACGGGTGCGCCAAGCCGCCGGTGCGCGCATTCTGGACCTGGCCAAAGCCGTTGCCCCGCAGGACCCGTTTGTGCAGGATTTTGCCAAACCCCTGGCGGAGCAAACCCATAATTTGGACGATGTACAGTTGGCGGCCTCGCGTGAAGAACCTTTTGTAAATATGTTAAAAGGCTCTTTACTGTTGCAGGAAGCCTTCCCCGCCCTGGCTACCGATGCGCGCTGGGCGGCTGCCCAGCAGGCGGTTTCCCAAAGCAATGAGAAAATAAACATCCTGCGTAACCAATATAACGGCGCGGTGGCGGCTTATAATAAATTGTTTGAAACTTTCCCGGCCAATGTCATTTGTTCCGCCTGCCGGGTACAGCCCGCCCCGTTGTTTGAGGCTTTGCCCGCCCTTACGGAAGAAGACGTGGCCTAAAAGTACCGTTTCAGCCAACTAAAAACCCGCCCTCAATATGGGGCGGGTTTTTTAGTTACCGGGTTTAAATTTATGGTTTGGGGGCGGTGAAATATTCGTGCTTGGGAAATTCCAGCGCCTGGGCCAGCAGGTTGAGCGGAATGGTATTGGTGAGGGTGTTGTAATCCTGCACGGCGCTGTTATAGCGGGTTTGGGCGCGTTTTAAGCGCATTTGCGCACGGCTGACGGCGGTTTGAAGTTTTAAAAAATTGGCGTCTTTTTGCAGGGCAGGCTCCTTACGGGCGGCGGAAAAGACGGTTTTGAATTTTTGGGTTACTTCCGTTTCGCATAAAGCACGGCGGGGTAGGGTGGTGGTGTGGGAGCATTCATCCTTTAAAGCTTGCAGATGATACACAAACGGGCGTTCAATACCTGGCATAGTGGCCGCGTGCAGGGCAACGGGGGAAATAAATTCCGCCCGGTCTTTTAAACGCCCGTCCAACCGCAGCCAAGCGGTTTTTACGGCTTTATCCAACGATTTAAATTTAAGATAGGCCAATACGAATATGGCCAACACTGCCAACATGATACCCATTAAACAGCCGCTGATCATAAGAACTCCCTCGGATTTTAGTTGACGAATTTTACTTTTATATCTACAATATTTTTTAGACACACCGATATAAAAAGAGTATAGCCGTTAGAAAGCAATTTATCAAGAGGTTTAAACGCCGGCCTTGGGTAAATTGCGCAGCAAAAGCCGTTCGGCGTTTACAAATCACTGTTATTAAATTATTGTTGTTAAAGCGGAGGGAAACCATGTTGTTGACCGTATCTTCATTCGTAGGGTTTACCGCGTTGGTGCTAGGGCTGTCGTACTACCTAACGCGTAAGAATGATACCTCCTCTTCCGAAGGGTATTTTTTGGCCGGAAGAGGTTTAACCGGTTGGGTGATTGCGGCATCTTTGCTGCTTACTAACCTATCTACCGAGCAAATGGTGGGGTTAAACGGCCAGGGGTACATGTTTAACATTTCCGGTATCGGGTATGAGTTGGGCGCCTCGCTTGCCTTAATCATCGTGGCGTTTTTCTTTTTGCCCAGATATCTTAAAAAAGGCTATGCCACTATACCGGACTTTATCGGGGATCGTTACGACGCTGTAACCAAACAGTTTGTAAACTTCCTGTTTTTGGCCGGCTATGTGCTTATTTTGCTGCCTACGGTGCTGTATTCCGGCGCGATTGGTATGGGCGGTATTTTTAATATTATGGACACGTTCCACATATCGGCCATGCAATCCATCATTGTAGTGGTGGTGGCCATTGGCGTGTTGGGCTGCTTGTATACCGTATTTGGCGGTTTGCGCATTATGGCTATTGCCGATACGCTTAACGGCATTGGTTTGATTTTTGGCGGTTTAATGGTGCCGATTTTTGCCCTTATGTATGTGGGTGACGGTAACGTGCTTACCGGGTTGACCACCGTGGTGGAAGCCCACCCGGAAAAGTTCAATGCCATCGGCGGCCCCAATGACCCCGTGCCCTTTGCCACCATGTTTACGGGTATGTTTTTGGTAAACCTGTTTTACTGGGGCTGCAACCAAACCATTATCCAGCGTGCGCTGGCGGCTAAGAACTTAAAAGAAGGGCAAAAAGGCTTGCTTCTGGCGGCCGTGTTTAAATTAATCGGCCCGGTGTATTTGATTTTGCCCGGCGTGGTGGCTTTCCACATCTTTATAGATAAACCGCTGGCCGTGGGCGATATGGCCTACCCCATGTTGGTAAATACGGTATTGCCTACCTATTTAATTGGGTTCTTTGCGGCCGTGCTGTTTGGGGCTATTTTAAGCTCTTTCAACGCGGCGTTAAACTCCACCTCCACCTTGTTTATGCTTAACGTATACAAACCGTTCCACCCCCAAGCAACGGACGAGGAATTGGTGAAAAAAGGCAAATGGGTGGGGATTGGCCTGGCGGTGTTTTCCATGTGTGTGGCACCGCTGATTGCCAAGGCGCCCAGCGGGCTGTTTAACTATTTGCAGATGGTAAACGGCTTCTATAACGTGCCGATTTTTACGCTGATGATTTTTGGTATGTTAAACAAACGCGCCCCGGCTTGGGCGGCTAAAGTAACGCTGGTGTTCTTTATTATTGCGTATGGTATTACGCAGTTGCCGTCCCAGCTTAGCTTTATGGCGTGGAAGGACCATGTGTCTTGGTTGGCGGCGTTTTCCAGCCTGCACTTCCTGCACATTATGGCCATCTTGTTTGTAATTAGCATTGTGTTTATGTTTGTTACGGGCATTTTCTGGCCGGCGGCTAATAAGTATGACGACAGCAAAGACTTAAAAGTGGTGGACATCACCCCCTGGAACCACGGCGTGGTAACCAGCATTGCCATTGTGGTGTGTGTGTTCCTGCTGTATGTGCTGTTCTCTTCTTTAGGGATTGCCGCTTAATGTAACACTCAACCCCTATTTGTAAAAAGGCGCCTTAAACGGCGCCTTTTTGCGTGTGCGTAGGGGTAAAAACTTGTTATAATAAATAAAAAACAGAGGGGTTTTTATGCCTGATAATATGCCAGAAAACAGAATAAACATTTTTGCGCAGGACGCGGCCCCCGTGGCGGCGGCCCCGGCTGTGCAGGCGGGTAATGACGGGGTGGAGTATGCCTCGTTCTCGGAAAGATTGATTGCTTTGCTGGTGGATGTTTCCATTATCACCATCCCGGGGCAGTTTATTTTAATGAACACCTTGGGGCGCAATATTACGGAAATATCCCAACTGGTTATGCTGGAGCTGCTGCTGGCTGCTATTTTTGTATTGTATGAAGCCATCTTTTCCTGCGGCGGGCGGGTAACCCTGGGCAAAAAATTAATGGGGATAGCTGTAGCCTCGGCCCAAGACCCGGAAAGCCCGATTGGGTTTTTCCGCGCCCTGTTAAGAGGCGTTGGCTACTTTATTAGCGGGGGCATACTGTTTTTGGGTTTCTTTATGGCGTTTTTTGAAGAGAGGAAACGCTCCCTGCATGATTTTATGGGCGGCAGCGTGGTGGTGCGCCTGCGCTCTAAAACCGTTGGGGAAACGGTGATTACCGCCGTGGCCGGAGTGCTTTTGGTGTGCGGGTTTGGGGGAATGTTTTATCAGCAGTTTTTTGGGAAAGGTTCTTTGTTGCAGCAGGCTTATATTTACCGGGCCGAAAAAACGTTGGAAGACCTTTCTTTATTGCAGGAAATCCACCGCGGTAAATACGGCTATTTTACCAATGATTTGCAACGCTTGGTGTTGTTATCGGGCGACCCGGTACAATTTCAGCGGGATATCCAGTCCACGCTGGACCGGCGCGGATTTCGCATTGGGGTATCCCAAACCAGCTATAAAATTGTAGCTAACGCCAAAGACGTGCGCCGCACACAAGTGGTGTTTATCCCTTACCGGGACAGATAAACTCCGGGATACGTTTTAAACCCCTCCGTTAGAAATAAACGGAGGGGTTTTTTATATGTAAACAGGCGCAAAAAACGCCCCGCCGCAATGGCGGGGCGAAAGCGAAACGCAACCAGGCATATTAATGCTGGTGGGATTCCGTTGTGTGCTGGCAGTTAATGCAATAGCGCGCAAACGGAAGGGCCTTAATGCGCTTTTTAGGTATAGGCTGGCGGCAATATTCGCAAATGCCGTAAATGCCTTTGTCTATCTTGCGCAGAGCGGCTTCAATCTGGTCCAGCGTTTTATGGGCATTGCCGGATAATTCAAACAAAATTTCTTTGTCTAAGCTTTTGGAAGCGTCATCAATGGGGTCCCCCACCTCATTGTCAGGCATATCCATTGTTTTTTTGTCTTTTAAGCGGGCCGCCGCGTCGTCTCTCAGCTCCAGTAAATGGGCTTTGATTTCTTTAATTTCGGCCGCGGTTAAGGCCTCTTTATTTGCTTTTTTAATCACCATAAAATCCCCTTTGCACTATCGTGTGTCCAGTGTATTTTGCCGTCAGCAAACCAAGCGGTTTGTTTACAGCTGTTTGATTAGTTTAGCAAAGTACAGTGTTTTTTTCAACCCCCAACTTGGGGGGACAACACAGGGGGGGAATTGTTATAATTTAACATAAAAACCCCATTTGGAGATTTTATTTTATGACCAAGAATATTTTTACCCGCCCGTTGGGGGAGCTAATCCGCCAACAGCCGCTGATTGCTAACTACAAAAAGATGTGGCCTTTTATTAAACCGTATTGGTTTCGGGCCTTGTTGGGCCTGCTTTTGGCCCTGCCCGTGGGCGCGCTGGACGCCACCGTGGCCATGTTTATGAAGTATTATACCGATGACGTATTGGTAAATAAAAACGCCTTGTTTGCCGCGTGGATACCGGTGCTGATTATCGGCTTTGTATTATTGCAAAGCGTGCTTACCTATGTGGTGAAGTACTTAAACACTTGGGTGGGTAATAAAATAACGCTGGGCGTGCGCAAGAAACTGTTTGCCAAGCTTTTGTCTATGCATCCGGGGTATTTTGATAATATAGACTCCGGCTTTGTCATGATGCGCTTTAACGGCGACGCGGACACCGCCTGCAACGGCCTTATTAATAACTTGCGCCTGATTGTAACGCGCGTGTTTTCTTCGGTTACGTTGGTGGGGGTGTTATTGTATAACTCCTGGCAGCTTACGGTGATTGCACTGGGTGCGTTTGCCGTGGCGGGGGGGCTTATTTTTATTGTGCGCCGCAAGCTGGAAGAACTGGTGCGCGATACGGTGATGGTGGGTTCTATTGCCATGCGCGCCTATAACGAAACGTTTAACGGCAACCGCACCATTGCCGCCTATAACCTGCAGCAAGACCAGCAGGTGCGTTTTAACCACTTAATGGAAACCGCCTTTAACTTAAATATGGGTATGATTAAACACACGGGTTGGCTTTCCCCGGTGATGCATTTTATAGTGTCTTTGGGGCTGGCGTTGGTGTTCTGGCAGAGCAGCTCCATGATTGTAAAAGGCACTATTACCAGCGGTAACTTTGCTTCTTTCGTAACGGCGCTGTTAATGCTTTATACCCCGGTTAAAACCATGGGGGACAACTATGTGGAAATTAAAAAAGCCTTCCTGGCGATAGACCGTATTTTTGAAATCTTCGCTTTAAAAACGGAAATTGAAGACGACCTCCAAGCCAGCACCTTAACCGGTATTAAAAAAGAAATTTGCTTTGATCATGTTTCTTTTGCCTATAAACCCGGCGTATGGGTATTGAAAGACATTAACTTAACCGTGCCCGTGGGCCACACGGTGGCGTTTGTGGGTAATTCCGGCGGTGGTAAATCCACCATCGTCAGCCTTTTGCCCCGTTTTTATGACCCGCAAAAAGGCCGTGTTACCGTGGATGGCAAAGACGTGCGCAGTGTAACGCTTTCCTCTTTGCGTGACCAGTTTGCCGTGGTGTTTCAGGATAACTTCTTGTTTTCCGGCACCATACGCGATAATATTTTAATCGGCCGGCCGGACGCCACGGAAGCCGATTTAAAAGAAGCCGTAAAAAATGCCCATTTGGACAGCTTCTTATCCACCTTAAAAGACGGCTTGGATACCGTACTGGGAGAGCGCGGCATTACGCTTTCCGGCGGGCAGCGCCAGCGTGTGGCCATTGCGCGTGCATTTATTAAAAATGCGCCTGTGATTGTGCTGGACGAAGCCACCAGCGCCCTGGATAACAAGTCCGAGGCGGTGGTACAAAAAGCGCTGGATAATTTGACCAAAAACAAAACCGTGTTTGTGATTGCGCACCGCTTGTCCACGGTGGAAAATGCCGATATGATTGTGGTGCTGAACCAAGGGGAAATTGTGGAAAAAGGCACCCATCAGCAACTGCTGCAAATACCGGGCGGGGCGTATGCTTCGCTGTATAATGCGCAGTTTAAACACAAAAACGCCTAAACGCTTTTTGGTTCCTTGCGCCCCGCCTGCTTGGCGGGGCGTTTTTTTATTTTAAAGGTATAGGGAATTTGTTATAATTTGTATATGGGAAAACAGGCACTTTTTACTCTTTGTGTATTGGTTTTTGGTACCGGGCACGGGTTTGCCTCTATTGTTGGCGGGGTCCCCCCTGTGGGGGCTTCTTCACAGCCGGGGGGTCCGTCCGTGGTGGCTTCCGTAAATGCCGCCCCGCAGGAAGAAAACCCCGCGCCGGAGCCGGCCACCCAACCAAACCGGATTACCACTACCACTTCTTTAACTACGGTAAAAATGCGCTCACGCTTTAGTGACCCGTCTTTGTTTAAAAGCGTATTGTCCTACCAATTGCCGGCCGAACTGGAGGGCGCTTTGGATAAGTGCCGCCAAGGGCTGACGGACGAGTGTTTCTTTTCTCTAAAAGGTTTTGAGGCGGACCCGAACCCCGCCCTGGCTTCTGCCGCCAATATGGAGCTGGCCGCCCTGGCCCTCCAGCGCGGTATGCCCAAAGAGGCGTTGGCCTATGCCCAAGCAGCTGTTAAATTAACGCCCGATGACCCTTACCCGGTGTTATACAGCGGGTGGGTGTATCTTTCTTTGGGTAAATACAAAAAAGCCCGCCAGGCGTTTGCGGATTTAATGTATTTAACGGCGGATTTTGAATATGTATCTTCCGCCAAGTTAGGTACGGCATTAACCTGGTATTTTGACGGGGACGAGAAAAAAGCCGCCCAAGACTTGCAGTACTTGTACACGGCGGACCCGTATACCATTTCTTTAACGGCTTATTTGCTGGGGGATGTATCCTCGCGGATGAAAGGTTCCAAGCAGTTTGCGCCCATCTTTTTACAGCAGGCGCTGGAGCATGACAAAAACAACTACGCCGCTGTAAAGTTACTGGCTAAACTGGCCGAGAAAGAAAAAAATAAACTGCATGCCTGGCAGTATTATGCCACGCTGTACGCGCTGGACCCGCAAAACGAGGCCGTTGCCAAAAAAATGGCTAAGTACGAGGATGCCATCGGCGCCAAGGCGGAAAACTTTTTGTATTATTTGCGCCTGGAAAACCCGATTGCGGCACGGGTGGAGTCTGTCCCGTCGCCCGAGGTGCGCATGGCGCTTTACGCCACGCGGGAAGGCAAACCGGCGGTGTTGCAGTCCCTTAAATTTATTCCTTCCGGTACGGCCCGCATAACGGACGAAAAACTGGGCGAGGTAAAAAGTTTAGCCTCTTACCAGGAGCGCCGCCTGGAGTACAACCCGCAAACCGCGGCGGTGGACTTGCTGGACGCAAAAGGCCATGTGGAATTTTCGGCCAAGCGCCCGTTTGTGATTTCGCTGGAGCAGGACGACCGCACCCTTTTATTGCGTGACGCCGTTACCCCCAACTTGTTTGCGGCCGATTTGAGCGACAAAGAGTTAAAAGGCTCGGTAACTGTTATCCCGCAGGAAGGGGGGATGACGTTTATTAATACCGTTCGCGCGGAAGATTTAGTGCCTTCTTTGCTGGCGGCCAGAACGCAGGAAATCCGCCAGGAAGAAGCCCTGCGCGCGTTGGCGGTGGTGTTTCGCTCCGCCTTGTTGGATACGGTGGAAAAAGATCCCCAGGCGCCTTATCACATTACGGATAATGACAGCTTCTTTAAGTTTAGAGGCATTAATATGGTGTTTCCAAACTTGCTGGAGGCGGCCCGGGTTTCCGTGGGCGTACGCTTAAAAAATACCCAGCCGGGGTTATATGAAGACTGCGGCCCGCTGGGGGCGGATACTTGCACCAATACCCTGCATAAGCCGGATTATCAGTTTTCCGTGGTAAATGTGGGTAAGTATATGCTTTCCAATCCGCCGGTGGACTTGGTTTCCAAACCGCAGGATTCTACGCATTGGTCCGACGTAAAATGGGTGTATTTGTTTGACGGGGCCGATGTGGAAGAACGCTTAAACCGTCAGATGAAATTCGGCCGTTTGCGCGCGCTGGAACCTTTAAAAAGAACCCAAAACGGGCGTGTATTATCCATGCGCTTTACCGGCAGCAAGGGCACTTATGAAGCCCAAACCCCGCAGGAAATTGCCTTCTTGCTGGGGGCCGGGTCTTTGCGGTCCAATTTCTTTGACATTATCCCTTTTTACAAGGGCAAAAATATACGTTCTTTCATGGTGCGCGGGTATGACAGCGGCCTGGGTGTAGGCTTGTGCCTGCAAGGGGCCGAAGGCCTGGCGAAAGAAGGGTTGGATTATATGGGCATTATTAAATATTATTTCCCCGAAGCGCGCCTGCTGGACACGAAAACAGGAAAGATAAAATAGTATGCAAAAAACCAAAATACTGTATTTTATTACGCGTTTGGACCAGGGCGGTGCCCAGGCCAGCGTGTTGATCTCCATTAAAAATTTAAATAAACAACAATTTGAAACTTACCTGGCCGCCGGACGCGGCGGCAGATTGGACGGAAAAACTAAAAATGAACTTAAAAATTTATTTTTTATTTCCGCCCTTCGCCACGATGTTCACCCCAAGTGGTTTTTTCACGATATAGCCGCCATTGTGCAGATGGGCTTTTTAATGCGCCGCATCCGGCCGGATATTGTGCATACCAACGCACCGAAGGCGGGTATACTGGGCCGTGTGGCCGCGCGCATTTTTTGGCGCCGCGCCAAAGTGGTGCACACTTTCCACGGGCTGGGCTTTGCCAAAGAACAGGGCGAAAAACGTTTTAAAACCTTTGTATGGGTGGAAAAATTTTGCGCCAAATTAACCGATGTGCTGGTTTTTGTTTCCCGCCGCAACGCGGCTGAGGCCAAAAAACTGGGCATTGGCAAAGGAGTGCGGACGGAGTTAATCCGCGCGGGGGTCAATTTCCGCCCGGTACTGCCCATCCATTTTGATCCCGCCGCCAAACGCGCTTCTTTGCATATACCACAAAAAGCCAAGGTGGTACTGGCTATTGCCAATTTTAAACCGTTAAAAAACCCGCTCCATTTTGTGTTGGCCGCCCATAAGGTGCTGATGCAGATGAAAAACGTGTATTTTATTTTCACCGGGGACGGGGAACTGAAAGAAGCTACCGAAAAGCTCATTCACAACCTGGGTATTGAAAAGCAGGTTATTTTGCCCGGCTGGCGCAGCGATATTTTGGAATTACTGGCCATTAGTGATGTGTATGCCAGCGTATCACTGCGTGAGGGGTTGCCGATGTCGTTGCTGGAAGCCATGTCTATGCGGGTACCGGTGGTATGCTACGACGTAGACGGCATTGGCGAAGTGGTAACCAACAATAAAACAGGGTTTTTGGTGCGCCCCAGTGATATTAGCGCCTTGGCTGAAAAAATAAAAGTGCTCCTGCGCCACAGCGCCTTGCGGGAGCGGTTTGAAGCCGCCATTGATAAGCGCGATTTTTCTGAATTTGCCATTCCGGCCATGATTAAAAAGCAGGAACATTTGTACCGCAGCTTGGTTCCGCCCACTAAAAAGATGTTCGGCCGGCGGCGTTTCTTTAGACGCAAAAAACATTTTAAACATTCCAAACCGGGAGACAACCATGGATTACGCAATTAATGAGCTGGAACAAGAGGTGTTAAACGCCACCCGTGAACTGGCCCAAAAAAAATTAAAACCTTTACGCGCGGAAATGGACGCGAAGGAAGAATTTTCTCATGAAATGTTAGAGGAGTACCGCAAGTCCGGCATGTTTGGCTTGTGGCTGCCGGAAGAATACGGCGGTTTAGGCGGGGGTATTACCTGCCTGGCCATGGCATTTGAAGAGCTTTCCCGCGTGTGCGCCGGCTTGGCGCTTACGCCGGGTACCACGGCTTTGGGGGCTATCCCCATGTATTTGGCTGCCACCAAAGAACAGCGTGAACGCTGGTGCTATGACTTGGCTAGCGGTAAAAAACTGTGGGCTTTTGCTTTGACGGAGCCGGAAGCCGGGTCCGACGCGACGGCCTTAAAAACCACCGCCATTAAAGATGGCGACTATTATGTGGTAAACGGCACCAAACATTTTATTTCCACCGGCAAAGAGGCCGATTTTTATACCGTGGCCGTAAATACCAACCCGGCCCGCGGGGCGCGCGGTATTTCGTTACTAGTTATTGAAAAGGGCACCCCGGGTTTTACCTTTGGTAAAAAAGAACAAAAAATGGGGATCCGCACCAACCCTACCTATGAATTGATTTTTGAAAACGTGCGCGTGCCGAAAGAAAACCTGCTGGGAAGCGAAGGCCGCGGCCTTTTGTACTTGCAGGAAACGCTGGACTATTCCCGCCCGGGCGTGGCCGCCCAGGCCGTGGGTATCGCCCAGGGCGCGCTGGATGAAACCATCCCGTACCTGCGCACCCGCAAGCAATTTGGCCAGCCGATTATTACCTTCCAGGCGCTCGCCCACAAAGTGGCGGAACTTTCCGCCAAGACGGAAGCCGGCCGCGCACTGGTGTATACCATTACCCATAAAATGGACCAGGAATTTTTGCCTGCGGTAAAAGAAGCTTTAAAAAACGGTACTTCCGTGCATGATGAGTTAAAGAAAATAAAAGGCGGCCGCTGGACCAAATACAGCGCGCAGGCCAAGCTTTTCTGCTCCAACACCGCTATGGAAGTAGCCGATGAATGCGTTACCCTGTGCGGCGGTATTGCGTATACGCGCGAGTTCCCGCTGGAAAAATTCATGCGTGACGCTAAAATTACCCAGATTTATGAAGGTACGGTGCATATCCAAAAGAACGAGATTGCCACCGCTTTGATTAAGGAATACGCCTCCCAAGGCGAATAAGGAGAATTTACATGCATATTGTTGCTTGCGTAAAACAGACCCCTAAGTCTGACAACGTAAAAATAGACCCGCAAACCGGTTGTTTAATCCGCTCCGGCGCCGCCAGCGATATCAACCCGTTTGACGAATACGCCTTGGAAGAGGCCGTAACTTTAAAAGAACAGCTGGGCGGTACGGTATCCGTCATCACCATGGGGCCGCCGCAGGCCGAGGCGGTGCTTAAAGACAGCATTGCCCGCGGGGCCGATAAGGCCTACCAGCTGGGGGATATGGCGTTTGCCGGGTCGGACACGTGGTCTACCAGCTATGCGCTTTCCAAAGGGATTGAAAAAATTGCCGCCCAACAACCGGTGGATTTGGTGATCTGCGGTAAACAAACCAACGACAGCGACACCGGGCACATCGGCCCGCAAATTTCCGCCTGGTTGGGGTGGCCCAATGCCGCGTTTGTAAAAAGAGTGGTAAAAGCGGGGGAAAAATCCGTCATTGTGGAACGGTTGACCGAATCCGGCACGGACGTGCTGGAACTGCCGTATCCGTGTGTGTTGTCCGTGGTGAAAGAAATTAATAAGCCCCGCGTAAAAAGCCCCAAAGGCCGCATTTTGGCCAAACGCGCGCAGGTTACCAAGTGGACGGCGGACGACGTGGCCGCGGATAAAACCAAATTGGGCATTAAAAACTGCCCCACCAATGTGGTTAAATCTTTCGTTCCCAAGCGGGAAGTATGCGCCGTAACGGTAGAAGGCGCCAACGGAAAAGAAAAAGCCGCCAAATTGGTGGAACTGTTAAAAGAAAACAAATATATTTAAGGAATTTTTATGAAAGATTGGAAAAATGTTTGGATTTTGGCCGAAGTAAATCACGGTAAATTAAGCCCCACCGCTTATGAACTGTTAAACGCGGGGCGCAAACTGGCCGACGATTTGGGCGAAAAACTCTGCGCCGTATTATTGGGCAGCGGAGTGGAAAAATTTGCCGCAGAACTGTTTGAATACGGCGCCGATACGGTATACGTGTGCGACGACGCCCACCTGGAAAATTATGTGGACGACGTTTACGCCAAAACTTTGGCCGCTATGATTGCCCAATACAAGCCGAACAAGTTTTTGCTTCCGGCCACCAATATGGGGCGTTCGTTATCGGCCAAGACGGCTGTTTTTGCGGGTACCGGTTTAACGGCTGACGCAACCGAAGTGTTAATCAATAAAGAAGACGGCCAATTGCACGCCACCCGCCCCACCTTTGGCGGCAATTTAATGGCTACCATCACCTGCAAAAGAACCCGCCCGGAAATGTGCTCCCTGCGGCCGATGTCTTACGAAAAGGCCCAGCGCCAAGCGGGACGCAAAGGGGAAGTGATAGTATTTCCGTTTGACGCGCAGAAATACACTTCTTTGGCTAAGTTTATTGAATTTATCAAAAACGAAGGGGAAGGGTTGGATCTGTCCGAAGCGGAAATTATTGTGGCCGGCGGCCGCGGCTTGGGCAAGGCGGAAGGTTTTGCTTTGCTTAAAAAACTGGCGGACCGTTTAGGCGGTGCCGTGGCGGCTTCCCGCGCGCCGGTGGATAACGGCTGGATTGACTACCGCTACCAAATTGGCCTAACGGGCCGTACGGTAAAACCCAAGGTGTATATTGCTTGCGGTATTTCCGGCCAGATACAGCATATGGCGGGTATGAGCGGGGCCGACGTAATTGTGGCGATTAATAAAGACCCGCAGGCCCCCATTATGAAAATGGCCAACTACGCCGTGGAAGGAGATTTGTACGACGTAATACCGGCTATGTTGGAAGCCTTGCATTAATGGATTTAAGGCTATTTTTAAACAGGCAGCTTTACGGCTGCCTGTTTTTTTATGCCCGGGTGCTTGGTAAAGCCACTCTCTAAAGACGTTAGCCGGGCCCCTGAAACCAAGAGTGAAAGAATATAAAAAACCCCGGTTGTTTCAACCGGGGTTTTGGGTGAGGGGTAAAACTAGCGCAGTAAATCTTGCAAGTCCCCATAGACTTCTTTAAACTCAATGCGGAGTTTCTTTACTAAGTCTTTTAATTGGGTTACGCGTAAGTCCGCCTTGGCACGTTCGGAGCGGAAATAGACAAGCTGCATTTGGGTGTTGTTGGCGTCTAATTCGGCCCCAAAGGTGTTTTTGGCGCTTTCAATATGGGCGCTTAAATTATTTACGCGGTTGGTGAGGCGGGTAATTTCCTGCCCCGTGCTTTCAATGCGTTGGCCCAATACTTCCAAGCGGGCTTCTAAAGATTTTTGGTAGGCCTCTTTGTCGTACAGGGGAATATCCGGCACCGGGACCACTTCCGGCTTTTCTGCATTGGAAAATAACACATTGTATTCTTTGGGCGGATATTGGGTATACAGATATTGCACAATTTTATGGCTGATGACGTTGCTGGGGGCATGACGCAAAAGCCATAAAGCGGCTTTGTGCTCCCCGTGGGCAATGGCCATCATGCTGGCGCGGGAGGACGGATAGTCCACAAAAGACGCTAAGGTAGTGAAGGCCGCGGCGTCTTGCGGGGCCATGGCGGATTTGCTGGCCCATTGTTTTTCCAGTAAATCGGCCTGGGTGTTACGGGCGTATTTGTTTAATAAACGGTAGTCCGTATATTCGGCCGCGCGGATGTTTTTGGCATTGGGCAATTGTTTGAAATTTTTTAAGTATGCCTGTACAAAGTTGTAACCTACCAGTTCACTCATACCGGCGATATGCTGCATAAATTCAGCTTTTTGGCTTTGGTTCAGGTTGGAATAGAGCACAATATCCAGCATGGCACCTAAAGAGCCGGGGTTTTCTTGCTGCATTTGGGCTACCAAAGCTTTGGTTTTGGCAAGTTGCAGGGGGGCAATTTCAATTAAATCCAACCCGGGGGTACCCCAGCTAAGGACGGGGTTCTTTTTGGCGGCGGCGTTTTCTAACACTTCCCACTTTTGTTCGTGGCGACCGCGGGCCAGCAATAAATCTTTACGGCTGTTTTCGATTACTTGGTGCAGGCTAAATTCCTGCGCGGGGGGATAACCCAGCTTGGCGGAAATATCCGCTTGGGCTTTGTTGAGGGCGGTTTCTATTTGGTTTTGTAAATTGGCCACAAAGGTTTGTTTTGCTTTTTCGGAAGCGGTTTCCGGCAAGGCGTCAATTTGCGGCATGGCTATACCCAGTTTGTTTAAGGTTTCCATTTGTTTGGCAAATTTGGGCTTTACGATGATGGCCGGGTCCTTCTGTAAGGCGCGGCGCAAGTTTTCCACCAGTTCCAAACGGCTGGTTAGTTCGGCCCGTTCCATTAAGCTTAATTGGGGTTGTTGTTGGGGGCGTTCCCATTGGCGAACGGGCAAAATAAGTTCGGAAGACGTGGCCGCCAGCTGGGGGGGGCTTTCCCACTGGCGTACGGGTAAAAGAACTTCTTTGGCTTGTTTGGCTTTGCGGCTTTCTTGTTTTAGAATTTTTTGCAAAGCTTTGCCGGTTTGTTTGGGCGTTTTTTGCGCCAGCACCGTTTGCGGAAGCAAAACCAGTGCGCTTATAAATAAAGCGGCAGCTGCAGAATGTTGCATGGTGATAATTTCTCCTTATTAATTATATGGTAGGAATAAAAAAACCGGAGGTAAAGGGTCTTTGGACCTAAAGCCCCTTTAGGCCCAAAAAGAACCCCCGCGTTTATTCAACGCGAGGGTTCAATTAGTCGACTGTTCCATTTTGGTTCTCTTTCCCAAGTATATAAAGATTCGGCCAGGTTTGCCAGTTAAGAGGATTTAAGCGGACGGACCATAACCCCCTGCCCGATGCCCCGTCCCATATCTTTGGGGGCTCCCGCCCTCCTCAGAGAGCAGGCCCAAAGCTTGTGCCACGGATACCGGCACCTGGGGCAAGACCGCCATGCCGCCACTTTCTTAAAAGAACTCTTATTTTCTATTTTGCGGTCCTGCCTCGCCCGGATTGCTCTTCACAAAACCGCTGCGGGCAGAATCCCAAATAGTTACACGTATCCCGCCATACATCATACGGCACAGCTGGGTTTACGTGCGCTTTTCTGTCAAATACCTGTACCCCATACATCTTGGGATTACTGATAGTATAATGGAATTGCGACTAAAATCAATAGTTTTTATTGCAAGACGTTTTCCGTAAGTACAAATACGGCACTGCCAATTATTGTTTCTTGCGTGTTTTGCTCTAAATCCGGCGTATTAAGCACTTTTTTATCGGGTTGGCTCTGGGGAAGGAGATAACCCTCTTTCAACTGATAGACGCCGTTTTTAAGCAATAAAACCGTGCCCGTAAAGGGCTGGGCCGGAATACCGGGCTTTACGGCCACTATTTTATTGCTGCCCGGCAGTTTAAATAAAAATTTGGCCCCCTGGGCGCGCTGGCGCGGCAAAGTCCACCATTCCAAAACATCGCTGTCTTCGTACAATGCATTGGGTTGGGGAATGGTGAGTAAAAGCGGCAGGGCAATGCTGTTGCTTTGCGCCGCCAGGGCCGGGCGGGGAATATATTGCCCGTTTAAGGCGCTTTCCCGCAGGGTATGCGTGGCGGGAACGGCCGGACTTTCCGGGTAGGCTATGGGGGAAAGGTGGCTTAACCCCAACATTTGGCGCACACGGCTGGCCGATATACCAAAAAGGGCCGCCATTTGTTCTATATACCCTTTAGAGGGGTTCCTTTTACCGGTGGTCCACAAAGCCACGGTGGCGGTGGAAACTTTTAACGCACGGGCCAATTTGGCTTGTGCGCCGCGCAGAACGCCGTTATTCCATTTTTCTAATTGTTTTTCAAATTGGTTCATGGGCCCCTCCTTATCAAACTACGTATAGGCTATGCGCAAAATACTTGACAAACGCTAACAAAATTTACTATACTAACAAATGTTAAGAGAGCAACTTCTTAACCGGCGGGGAGCCTCCCCCGCTTTTTTCACTCATTTACTTACCTGGTTATTAGCGGCCCCTCTGCCGGGCCTGCGCCGCGGCATGGCGGCGTGACGGCTAATGGACTGAGTAAATACGCATTCGCCCGAATGGTACTTACTATATTGTAGCAAAAAATGAGTGATTTTGTTAGTAAAGTTATATTAGTTTGTAAAGACGGACCCACCTTATACGGGCAAACCGGGCTATTCGGCTGGTATAACTTTACTACATTTTTTAAGGTGTTTATGTGTTGGCCCTCTAAAATAACCTGTATTTTATTGTTGATAATCTGCGGGTGGGGGATATGGCATGAGCTAAAAAAATGGTAAAACCGGTATGTTTGTATAGAGAGCTGGAAGAGAAATAATCTATAATATATAAATGCAGAAAGGTTTTTCCATTAACATTTACGGCCTTATTTTTGCCATTATGCTGGTAGTGGCCGCTTTAACTTATATCCTTCCCGCCGGGCAGTATAACACGGTGCAAAAAGACGGACGCACCTATACGGTAGCCGGCTCTTACCACCGGGTGGACCCGGCCCCCCAAGGCATTGGTTCCGTGCTTACGGCACCCGCCAAGGCGTTTGGGGATTGTTCCGATATTATCATCTTTATTTTTATTACCGGGGCTATTTTTACCATTATTGAGCGTACCGGCACGGTAAATGCCGTTATTTTAGGAACCAGCTACTTGTTTTCTAAAAAAGAGCGTTTAAAAAAATTCTTTATTCCGGCCAGCATGTTGCTTTTCTCTTTGGGAGGGGCGGTGTTTGGTATGGAAGAGGAAACCCTAATCTTTATCCCGCTGTTTATTCCGCTGGCCCTGTCTTTGGGGTATGATACGGCGGTGGGGGTAAGCATTCCGTTCTTAGGGGCGTGGGTGGGGTTTGGCTCTGCCTTTATGAACCCGTTTACGGTGGGTATTTCCCAGGGGATTGCGCAACTTCCGTTATATTCCGGCATGGGGTACCGTTTGCTTGTGTGGGGAATATGCACGGCGGTGGTGATCGGTTTTGTTACGTGGTACGGGGAGCGCGTGCGTAAAAACCCTAAAAAAAGTATTACGTATGAAATGGACCAGGAAAAACGCAAAAACCTGCATTTAAACGTGCTGGAAAAACCAAAATTTACCTGGCGCCATTTGATGATTATGATTCTGTTTGCTGCCGGCATGGTGTGGCTGGTGGCCGGGGTGGCGCTGTACCACTGGTATATTATTGAAATATCCGGCCTGTTTTTAGGCGTAGGGCTTGTGTGTGCGGTTGTGGGTAAATTAAGCCTGAACCAAACGACGGATGCGATTATAGACGGGGCACGCAGTATGGTGAGTGTTTCCATTATGTTGGCGTTGGCGCGTGCTATTGTGGTGATTGCGGCGGACGGGCGCATTTTGGATACGGTGCTGTATGGCATTGCCCAGGCAATTGGCCAAATGAACCCGCTGATGGCGGCGGAGGGGATGTTTGTGGCGCACTCCTTTATCAACTTTTTTGTGGCGTCCGGCTCCGGCCAGGCAGTTCTAACCATGCCGGTTATGATTCCGCTCGCGGACATTATTGGCGTAAACCCTCAAATTGCCATCTTAGCCTATCAATTTGGCGAAGGGTGGACCAATGCTGTTATCCCCACCGCCCCGGTTACGATGGCCGCCATTGGTATGGCAGGTATTCCGTGGCTGAAATGGGCTAAATGGAACGTACCTTTACAAATTGTGCTGGCGGTACTTTCTATGTTGTTGTTAATTCCGCCGTTTTTATTTGGCTGGCATTAAGTTTACGATTCTTAAAAGGGCCCGGCCGGGCCCTTTTTTATTTCTTATAAATTCACTTTTTATAACAGGCGGTATTGTATGGACAAGGCCGACTTGGAAACCCTTTTATATACCCGCGCCGCGTGCGCCGGGGCGGAAGTGCATGCCCACAACGGGCGGCTGTATTGCGCTACGCCTGACAAGGTATTGCAACGTTTGTTAAATGTGTACAACCGCTTTTTTGAGGGGGAAAACCGTAGGTTTTTGGCCCGGGATATTGCGCAGGAAAAAGCCGCTTGGCGGGGTATACATACAAATTATGATTATATCTCATCTCTTTTGGGGCCGTGTGGAAAACCCCCAGTGGCTTTGGTATTAATTGCAAATATAACCAAGCAATAACCTTTTTGTTGGTTCCTATTTTTTAAACAAGCTTGACTTGTTTTTTTTTTTTGATAAATTTTACTGAAAGTAAAATTTAGATAAAAAAGGAGCCTGTTATGAAAAATACGTTCTGCGCCCGTTTAGGGGCATTAATAAAAGGGGCAACCATTACCACAAAGGGGTTTACGTTAATGGAATTATTGGTAGTGGTGCTTATTATTGGCATATTGGCCGGTATTGCTTTGCCGGAATATACCAAAGCAGTGGAGAAATCCCGCTCCAGCGAAGCCTTCACTTTGCTGGCTAATTTGGTAAATGCAGAAAAACTATATAAACTTTCCACGGGCGGGTTTACCGGGGATTTAAATCAGTTGGATTTGGAATTGCCCAATATTTCGGCCGATGATGCCAGCAAATTCTCTACATCCGATTGGGAATTTACCGTTTCCGTACACCCGTTGTATACCAGCACTTTTTCGGCTTTTGCCGCCCGTGCCAAAAACGGCGTGCGTATTACCACCGGGGACTTATGCTATGGTATTTTGTTAACCGTGGATTCAAATGGACAGGTAACACGTAAGTGTCAACTAAATGCTGGTAACCCGGTTGTGCCTAAAATATGCAGTGCCATTAGTAACTCGGCAGATGGTATAATTAAATAAATTTGACAAATAAAATTTTTTTTGATATAATAAACTTATAACTTACAAATGCAAAGGCGTTTGTAAGTTTTTTCTTTTCTTTTTGGAAATTCCGCTTCTTATTCATCTTCTTACCCGGGGTTTCCTATGACTTCTACCAAAACCATTAAAACACGCAAAAAAACTGTTCCTGCCTTGGCTTATAACGAGGAGTATCCCTCCCGCCTGCTGGCTTTTTTTGATATTGCCCCTTTTAAAATAACCGAGGTGCAAAAAAAAGACGGCACTGTTTCCCTGTTGGAAACCGCCTGCGAGCTGCCCACCTTTGAAGCTTTTGCCAAAACTTTGGGTACCACCCGTCAAATGCTAAAAAAGTGGGAGGAAAAATACCCCGCCTTTGCCCAGGCCGCCGCCAAAGCGCGTGATTTGCAAAGCGATATTCTTATCCAAAACAGCCTGCGGGGCAATTATTCTTCTTCTTTTGCGGTATTTACGGCTAAAAACTTGCTGGGGTGGAAGGACGGCAAAGAAGATGCCGCCCAACTGCCCAAAGCCTTGGTGGTACGGTGGGAAAAATAATGCCGCGTAAAAATGCTTTAAACGGTTGTTTACAGGCGGTGATACCATACACCCCGCGCTACCCGCAAACGGAAATACACCCCCAGCTGGAAAGCCACCGCTTTTGCGTATTGGTTACCCACCGCCAAATGGGCAAAACGGTGTGTACGGTAAACCATATGTTAAAAAGCGCTTTGGTGAACCCTCTTCCCAATGCCCGTTATTTTTATGTAGCGCCTTTTTTAAAACAGGCCAAAATGATTGCCTGGGATTATTTTAAACGCTACACGGCCGTATTGCCGGGGGTAAAATGGAACGAGGCCGAACTGTGCCTTACCCTGCCAACAGGCGCCAAAATATGGGTGGCCGGGGCCGATAACCCCGATGCCCTGCGCGGCACTTATGCCGACGGCGTATCCCTGGACGAGTACGCCCAAATAAAACCCGGCCTGTTTGAAGAAATCATCCGCCCTATGCTGCTTTCCCGCACGGGGTGGGCGGTATTTACGGGTACGCCCAAAGGGCAAAACGCGTTTTATGATTTATTCCTGTTTGCGCAAAAACAAGCCCGGCAGGAGCCAAAAACCTGGTGGTGCGGCGTGTATAGGGCCGACGAAACGGGGGTGATCTCCCCCGCAGAGCTGGAAACCATCCGCCAAAGCACGCCCGCCAATATTTTTAGGCAGGAATATTTGTGTGATTTTGCGGCCTCGGCCGATAATGTACTGATAGCCATAGACGAAGTTTTGCAAGCCCAAAACCGCAGTTACGGCCCCACCCAGCTGTCGGGTGCCCCGCGTATTGTGGGGGTGGACCCGGCCCGCTTTGGGGACGACCGCAGCGTAATTTTTTGCCGCCAGGGCCTGCAAGCTTTTGCCCCGCAGGTTTTTACTAAGATGGATAATATGGCTCTTTCCGCCCGCGTGGCGCAAACCATACAGTCCTTCCGCCCGGACGCGGTGTTTATTGACGCCGGCTGCGGCAGCGGCGTAATAGACCGCCTGCGCCAACTGGGCTTTACGGTAACCGAGGTCCCCTTTGGTTCCGCCCCGCTTAAAGAGGGCCGTTATGCCAATAAACGGGCGGAAATTTGGGGGGAAATGGCACAATGGATTAAGGCCGGCGGGGCGCTTCCCAAAGAAGCCGCTTTAAAGGCGGATTTGTGTGCCCCTATGTATGATTTTGACGCCTCCGGCAAAATGCGCTTGGAAAGCAAAGAAAAAATAAAAGAGCGGTGTGGCCACTCGCCGGATTTGGGGGATGCGCTGGCCCTTACGTTTGCCTTCCCGGTGCGGGCCGGTGCCTGCTACAGGCCGGAGTTTGCCCGCAGCGAATACGGTGTGCTGTAAAAGGATCTAGGCCCAATAATCCGTTTAAGTAGGCCTTTTGGCCCTTGTTGCTGCCGTCTAAAAAAAATAAATTATATACTATGAAAGGTTTTATCATGCTTGTGTTGGCACTTGCGTATGGGGCGGGGCTGGCGGCCCAGCCCATGAAGGCCGTGCCTTCTAAAATTAAAAAAGGCTGGGTGTATAAATATGCGCCCAAAAACCGTGCCGCGCAAAAAAACAAGCAACT
>CALUXL010000017.1 GCA_944324735.1 uncultured Elusimicrobiales bacterium | reverse complement strand
GAATATTATCATACAGTCATTAAAGGCAAAACGCCCGAAGGTGCCACGCACCGTTAAAAATACAACCCTTTTGAGGGGAGGTTTAAAATGATTAAATACGTATGCGAAATTTGTGGTTATGTTTATGATCCCGCCGTGGGTGACCCGGATAACGGCGTACCGGCCGGAACCGCTTGGGAGAGTGTGCCGGAAGGCTGGGTTTGCCCTGTTTGTGGGGTAGGTAAGGACCAGTTCAAGGCGCAAAACTAGCTAAAAACGGCAGTTTTGAAAAAAACGCTTAAAATTTAAGCATTTTTTATGAACAAAAAAGGCACTGTTTTTAGCAGTGCCTTTTTAAATCATTTATTTAGTAACCGTATGCGTTGATGCAGGAGCGGGCATAAGTAAAACGGTAATCAAAGGTTTTATCCATAAACACCACTTTTTTAATACCGCTTTGTTCAATGGCTTCAAATAAAGTATCGGGTGTTTTTTCTGCCCAAGGCCAAGGGATAAACCCCAGCACCACATAAGAACAAGAAGATGCTTTTTTAAAATCTTGTATTTTGGAAAAATCCGTTTGGGTAATATCCACCGTGTTATTATATTGGGTAGTGGAATAGATACCGCAAGCACACAGGCTTAAGCAGCAAACCCACAAAAATAATAATTTTTTTATCATAATGCCTCCGGCGTTATCATAACATTTTCAAGTTTCATACGCAAGGCAAAAGAACTTGCTATAATAAGTTTATGAAAATTTTATATGTTATTACTACCACCTGTGTAGGCGGGGCGGAGCAATCCATGGCTCAGCTGGCTGCCTATATGAAGGAACAAAAAGCGGAAGTAAAAATCGTATCCTTACGCACGCCCGGTGCCGTGGGGACACAGCTGGCCAAAGAAGGCTTTAGCGTAGAAACCTTAGATATGGAAACGATTCCCACACCGGCCCAGGTACTTAAATTACGCAAGATTATCACTTCTTTCCAGCCGGATTTAGTGCACGCCATGTTGTATAGCGCCATTGAATTATGCCGTTTTTTACGTTATACAACCAAGTTCCGCCTGGTAACCACCCCGCATTTTGATATGTCCAAACAGCCGTATTTATTGCAAGCGTTGGACCGTACTTTAAAGAGTATGGATGCCATGTCGTTTGCGGAGTCTTTATATACAGCCCAATATTTAATTGGTCATCAGCAGTATTTAAAAGACCGGGTCTATTTACTGCCTAATAGTATAGACCGCAAACGTTTCGCGCGGGATTTTACCAAACGCCAACAGATACGCGCCAAGTGGGGGGTATCTATGCGTGAAACGGTATTTATTTGCGTAGGCCGCCTGGCGCCGGAAAAGAACCAAGTATTACTGTTAAAGGCATTTAAAAAGATGTTAGCCAAACATCCGGCGGCCCGTGTAGTGTTGGTGGGGGACGGCCCGGAAAGAAATAATTTAGAGATTTTTGTTACCTCTAATGACTTAACCGGCAAGGTAATTTTTGAAGGTCAAAAAACCCAGGTAGACACCTTTTTATCCGGTGCCGATGTATTTGTGTTGCCTTCCCATGTGGAAAGCCTGCCCCTGGCCCTGCTGGAAGCTTTAGCGGCGGGCCTGCCTTGCTTAGTAACCAAGGTGGGGGACGTACCGTTATTTGTGGAACATGGCCGCAGTGGGTTTGTGTTTAAACCCGGTGATGAAACCATGTTAAGCTGTGTAATGACGGAACTGGCCGTAAATGAACCCCTGCGTAAAAAGATGGGGGAAATATCCCTTCAGATAGCGGAAAAGAAACTCATTAACAATCAGCAAGCCTATCAAAAGGCTTATGAAAAGCTGATAAAATAGTTTCCACGTGAAAACTTAGGAGATTGTATGGAACAACGTTTGTTTTTGATTGCTTGTGTAATGTATGCTTTTACCCTAATTACCTGTTACTTAAATAAAAAAGAACTGTTAAAAACCCCTTGGCGCTTTGCTGTCTGGCACAGTGCTTTCTTGGTAAGTATATTAGGGTGTGCGTGGTATGTGATATCTTTTATCCTGTCTAATGGTATGGGTGGTGAAGCTATACCCGCCGGCAAACAAGCCCTGGCTTATTTAATTATTATAGCGGCCGCTTTTTATGGCTTAAAAGCCGGTTATACAGCCAAAAACGAACAGAAGGAAAAAATCCAAAAGGCGGATTTGGATTGGGCAAACACTGTTTACTTTGCCGGTTTTGTAGCCTCTTTTGTGATGTTTTTCTTTATCCAAGCCTTTAAAATACCTTCCGCCTCTATGCGTGATACTTTGCTGGAGGGGGATCATTTATTTGTAAATAAGGCAGTATATGGTTTCCGTATTCCGTTAACGGATATACGCTTTGGGCAGTTTAAAGATATTGAGAAAGGGGATATTGTTATTTTTTCTTTCCCGGCTTTGGATAAACACCAAATTAACTGCGGCGGATATCAGTATGGGAAGGATTATGTAAAAAGAGTGATTGGTTTGCCGGGGGATAAGGTGGAAATCCGCCAAGGCCGTGTGTGGGTAAATGACCAGGAGGTCCCCACCGCCCCTTACGAAAAGTACCAGGATGTAGAACGCATACAGCCGGAAGATGAATATGATATGTTAGCCTATCAGGTCCTGTGGGAAAAGCACCAGCTGGATAATGAACTGGGTTTGGAACTGCGGGACAATATGGGCCCCGTAACCGTTCCGGAAGACAGTTATTTTGTAATGGGGGATAACCGGGATGATTCCTGCGATTCCCGCTTCTGGGGTCCGGTTCCGCGCCGCAATATTAAAGGTAAAGCCTGGTTTATCCATTGGCCTGCGTCCCGCTGGCGCATTATTAAATAGTTTTCACGTGAAAACTGCTTGGTTGCTTTTTGCTAATCTTTTATGGTTTAATATATAGGTATCTTACGGAGGATCTACATGGGAGAAATAATTTGTATAGCCAACCAAAAAGGCGGTGTGGGTAAAACCACCACCTCTATTAACTTGGCTTATGCACTGGCCACTTTAAACCGCCAGGTTTTATTGGTTGATTTTGACCCGCAAGGCAATGCCGGTTCCGGCCTGGGGGTTACGTTAGGGGAAACGGATAAATCCGTTTATCATCTGCTTACCAAAACCGCCCGTTTTGAAGATGTTGTACATCAAACCGCTAATGAAATGTTGGATGTACTTCCTGCCTGCAAAAACTTAGCCGGTGCGGAAGTGGAACTGGTAAACGTGCGCGGGCGCGAAAATATGCTGGCGGAAGCCTTAAACCCGCTTCGCTCCATGTATGATTTTATTTTAATAGACTGCCCGCCCTCTTTGGGTTTACTTACCTTAAATGCTTTAATAGCGGCGGACAGTGTTATCACTCCCGTTCAGTGTGAATATTATGCCATGGAAGGTTTAGCCCATTTTATGACCACCATTGGCAAAATTAAACAATTTTTAAACCCTCGTTTAAAGTTGGATGGCGGCATCTTAACCATGTACGATGCCCGTATGAACCTTTCTAAACAAGTGTTTGAAGAAGTAAGCCATTTCTTTGGGGATAAGGTATACAAAACACCCATTCCGCGCAACATCCGTTTGGCGGAAGCCCCCAGCTTTGGCCAGTCTATTTTTGATTATGACCCCGCCTGCCGCGGTGCCGCCGCTTATGTAGACTTAGCGGCCGAATTTTTAAGCCGCCGCGGCATTGATGTAAGCGACTATAAAAACGCCGCTTTTACCGGTCCGTCCGCTTATAATTACGATTTTGGAGGCTGATTAATATGTCCAGACAAGCTTTAGGCAAAGGGCTTGACGCTTTGCTAAAACAAACCCGTGAAATGGTGGAAAACCCCGCCGCGGTCGCTGCCCCCGGCAACGGAAACCAAGTAGCCAAAATTGCCGTATCTAAGATTGTTCCCAACCGCTTTCAGCCCCGCCGCATTTTTAATGATGAAAAACTGGCCGAACTTGCCCAATCTATTAAAGAACACGGCCTCACCCAGCCTATTGTGGTGGTGTATGACGCCGGTTTGGATAAATATGAAATTGTAGTGGGGGAACGCCGTTTCCGTGCCAGCCAGTTGGCCGGCCTTACGGAAATTGACGCCATCATCCATAAACATTTGGATGATAAACAAATGTGTGCCTTGGCGTTGATTGAAAACATCCAGCGTGAAGATTTAAACCCCATTGAAACCGCCCTGGGCTATAAAAGCCTGATGAGCAAATTTTATGTAACGCAAACGGAACTGGCCGCTTATTGTGGTAAATCCAAGGCAGCCGTTTCCAATGCGCTGCGCTTGCTGGAACTGCCGGAAAACATCCAGCAGGCCCTGCAAGACGGCACCATTACCGAAGGCCACGGAAAGGCGCTTCTTATGGTAACGGACGCCGCCAAACAGGCCGCTTTATTTGCCAAATTGCAAAAAAGCAAAATGTCCGTCCGCCAGGCCGAAGATGCCGCCCGCGCCTTAATGGTGCCTGCCGGCAAACCGGTGAAAGCGGCCAAACCGGTAGAGATTACCGCTTTTGAATCTGACCTGCAAACCGCGCTGGGTACCAAAGTGGAAGTAAAGTGCGGCAAGAACCCTAAAAAAGGAACATTGGTTATCCATTACCATTCTTTGGATGAACTGGATAATATTGCCGGCCGTTTAAAAACCAAATTATTATAAAAGAACCTTCCTACAGGGCCCCGGGGTTAACCCGGGGTTTTTTTATGTTTGCGGGGGGAAAAATGTAAAAAATAGGTTTTCATCCTTCTTACAACGGCCAATAGTACCCACAAAGGCATTTTTAGTCAAAAAGGCTGTATGGTGCGGCTATTTTTAAAAAACAAAGAAAGTATATAGCCTTATACTTAAAAATTAAAAATAAACCCGGTTTTGCTAAAAATAAAATTCTCCGACGGAGAAATACTTGATTTTGATTCTTTTTTACACTTTTAGGCCCCAAAATGCCTAAAAAAGAAAGAGAAGTAAAATAAAGTTAGTTAAACTAATTTTTGAGATACAAAATTTAGGCTTTGCGTTTTTGCCTGTTTGATTTGCTATTATTTTACTATGAGTGAAAAATTAACCTTTTGCCAAAGTTGCGGTATGCCTTTGTTGGATGTGGCCTCTTTGGGAACGAACGAAGACGGCACCCCCAACCCGGATTATTGCTCCTACTGTTACCAACAGGGGGACTTTACGGCCGATTTAACCATGGACGAAATGATTGATACCTGCATTCCTTTTATGACGCAGGCCCACCCGGAGCTTTCCTCCCGCCAAGCCCATGAAATGATGCGCCTGGTCCTTCCCACTTTAAAACGCTGGAAGAAAAACCTTTAATTTTTTACTACTTTATTGGCTGCCCCTGCGCTTGGTGCGCGGGGGATTTTTTATGTATGGGCTTGCTTCCGGGGAGTCTTGTAGCCTATGGGGGAAAATATAAAAAAATACCCCGCTTTTCCAAGCGGGGTATGAAGGGGTGTAGAAAGATTATACGGTAGCGTCTTGTTCATAGAAGTCGCGTATCGTATTGCACACGCGCTGCACTTGTTCGGGCGTAATCTCCGGGAACATCGGCAGAGAAAGTACTTCCTGGCAAGCTTGTTGCGTGTGGGGGTAGTCCTGCGGGTCCAACTGCAGGTGTGCGTAGGCGGGTTGGCTGTATAAGGGAACCGGGTAATATACCGCACAGCCAATGCCGTGTTGGCGCAGGTAAGCCATCAGTTCATCACGCCGTTCCGCGCGGATGGTGTAGAAGTAGAAGGGTTGGCTCCAGCCGGCAGGCGGTGTGGGGGGTAAAGTAACGGGCACCCCGGTCAAACCTTCTTCATACCAGGCGGCGGCTTTACGGCGGGCGTCGGTCCATTGTTCCAGCAGGGGCAATTTTACACGCAGGATGGCCGCTTGCAATTCATCCATACGCAGGGTGGAGCCTTCGCAAATATACTCATAGGCTTCATCCGGCGCGCGGCCCCAGTGGCGCAGAGAGCGTGACTTGGCGGCTACATCGTCATCATTGGCGGTTACGCAGCCGGCGTCTCCGCAGGCGCCTAAATTTTTGCTGGGGTAAAAGCTAAACGCACCCGCCGTGCCAATGCCGCCCACGCAAACACCGTCTGCCTGGGCCAGGTGGGCTTGGGCGCAGTCTTCAATTACCTTTAGGCCGTGTTCATTAGCCAGGTGCATGATGGCTTCCATATTGGCGGGGTAACCATACAAATGCACGGGTAAAATGGCTTTGGTGTGTTTGGTAATTTTGCGTTCGGCGTCTTGTACGTCCAGGTTATAGGTGCGCGGGTCAATATCGGCAAATACAAAGCGCGCCCCCGTTAAGGAAATGGAAGACGACGTGGCAATAAACGTAAACGGCGTGGTGATTACTTCGTCCCCCGGGCCAATGCCGGCGGCCAGTAAAGCAATTTGCAGGGCGCTGGCCCCGCTGGAGCAGGCAATGCAATGTTTCACCCCAATTAACTGGGCAAACTCTTCTTCAAACTGCGCGGTTTGAGGGCCTAAAAGCCATTGGTTGGAGTCTAACGCTTCCAACACCGCCTGGTGCAGGCGGGGTTTTAAGGCCTGGTATTGGGTTTGCAAGTTAAATAATGGGATTGGATCATCTGCCATAAAAGCTCCTGTAGTTATTTATATAAAGATTTTACTTCGGGCATTTCCAGCAAATCTTTGGTAATTTTATAAAATTCCCGCCCGGTAAATGTGGCCGTAATGGACACCACAAACAGGTTGTCCTGTTTGGTTACTTCTTGCTTTAAGATGGAAATTTTGTGGCTTTCAATGCGGCGGCAAATTTCGTCCACCACGGCCCATTTGGGGCTGCACTGCAGGTAGATGGTATCGTAATGTTTTACAAATTCCAGCAGTTTGATGGTTTTGCGTACGCCTAATTGAATAAGCAGTATGGAGGCGGAAAATACAGACGCTAAAATATATTCCCCATATCCCACCGCCATACCAATCGCCGCCACCAGCCATACGCCGGCGGCCGTGGTTAAGCCGGAAATTTTATTCCCGTCGCGCAGGATAGACCCCGCGCCAATAAACCCCACGCCGGTTACAATTTGCGCGGCGATGCGGCCCGGGTCCCCACCTTGGTTGCCCATATGTTGAGACAGTATGGTAAACAACGTGGCCCCCAAGCAGATTAAGCAGTTGGTGGCGTAGCCGGCGGGTTTATCGTGGTATTGGCGTTCCATACCCAACACCCCGCCCAAAATTAACGACAAAGCCACTTTTATTAAAAGTTCATCCATAGCACTATAATACCAAAGACATTATAATAAAGTAAATCACCATCAGCACCAGCCCCACCGGCAGGGCTTCCCGTGCCCATTCTTTGCTTTTAATGTTTAATTTGGAGGCACAAATAATATTGGGTATATTGCCCGGTATCAGTAACCCGCCCGCCAAAATGAGAGACATGGTTAAAAACACCAGCGTTTCCTGCCCCAAAGAAGGCATAATTTCAATGCTGGCCAGGGTGGCGTTATCCAACACGGCCGATAGGGAGTTAATCCAATACAGCGCATATTTGGAAAGTTTGGTAATGGTTTGCGCGGCCAGCGGTTTTAACCCTTCGCCCAACCAAATGAGGGCCGCCACAAACAGATATACTTTCCCGGCGCGCATTAAAATGGTTTTGTACGTTTCACCACGGGCGTTTTCCTGCGCGGGTTGAGTAAGTTGGCGCCCTTTGCCCAGGCGGGCGGCTAAGGCCGCAAACAGTAAAATACCGGGCAAAATCCAGGCGCCCATCAGTTTAAGCAGAAAGAAAAAATCGGCATAATACGGCGCCCCTTTTAATTTGGCCACCACAATGGTGGAGAGGGGTTCCCCAATGGGGGTTAATACGGCTCCCAGCCCTACGGCAAAACAAATGTAAACGGTCAGTTTGGTTTTTAGGCGGTTTTCCAAATCCAGCAGTTTTACAATTTCCGCCGCCGCCAGCGCCGCCACAATGGCGGTAATAATGCTGGACGTAAGCCCTAGTAGCAGTACCGTACAAAACAGCAGTACGCGCGGGCCGGTTTTCTTTTCCAGCCAGTGCACGCCGTGGGCCAGGTAATTGCCAAACTGTTTAAACACAACGCCCAACACCAATACAGCCGCCGTAATGGTAAGCGGTTCTTTTAAGCCTTCCGCCACCAAATGGCCGGACCATAAACCGGAAATACTCACGGCCGCCACGCCGCAGACCAGTAAGAATATTTCCAGTTCTTCTTCAATCTTATGAATTAAAAACGGCAAGGTAAGCGCCGCCAGCACAATAACGGCCAGCGCGCCCATGGTAAAAGCAGAATAAGTTTGTACTTCCATGTAAAATTCCTGTATAAAGGGCGTTATGCCCGGTTATAAAAAAACCCGCTGTCCGGTAGGGCAACGGGTTGTAATAAATGGGTGCAGATTAGAAGCGGCAGCCGATTTTTAACAAAGCGCTTAAATAGTGATAGCGGCCTTTGCCTAAAGCGTCTTGATAATCGCCGTCTAAGTCTACCAAGTTATAGCGTCCTTCCACGCCAAAGATGACGGTATCGTCTACGTCAAATTCCACCCCGGCGCCAAGCATACCGGCCCAGCTGGTGCTGTTTACGGTATCGTGGGTGCCGTCGTCAAATTTTTCGCGGGAGAACATATGCCCAATACCCAAACCGGAAGTTACATAAAAGCGGGTGGGTTGAGAAGGGAAAAAGTTAAAACGCCCAATTAATAACCCCGTGGCAATGCCGGAGGTGTATTTGGCTTTTTGGGTGCCGGCGTTGAATTTATCGCCGCTGGCAAAACCGGCGTAGTTGCCGTCCAGCCCCAAGGTGAAGAAAGGCCCAATGTTGCGCAGGAAAGCCAACCCGGCGGAGAAACCAGTCTTGCCGATTTCCACTTCCTGCCCGTTGTGGGTCCAGTTGCTTTGGGGTTCCGCCACACCGCCGTAAAATTCCACGCGGGTGGTATTATTGCGCAGGCCATATTCTTCCAGGCCGTAATAATCGTGGTAAGCGTCTTTGGCCATGGCCGAAAGCGGCGCTACCATTAATACAGCACACAGCAAAATGAGTTTTTTCATACAGCTCCTTTACAATCAATAAGTTAAATTATTGTAACTGTTTTAAAGCATTTTTACAATACATTACAAGCCCCGAACCACAGCCAAAGGCCCCTGCGGGTTTTGAAACACGCCGCTTTCTACATCCTGCACCACTTGCTGCCACTGGCCGCGTGCTTTTAGTATTTTTTCCGCCAGTTCGCGCACGGCGCCGCGTCCGCCCGTTTTTTGGGTAACGTACAGGGCCGCTTGCTGGGCTTCCGGCACTCCGTTGGGCACACTTAAGGGAAGGCCTACTTTTTTTAATACGCCCAGGTCTATCAAGTCGTCCCCCACGAAGGCAATTTCCTGCGGCAAAATACCGCGGGTTTGCTGCACGTGTTCCAGCGCGCGGGTTTTGGCGGAGATGTTATAGTACAAAACATCCATACCCAGCGCTTTGGCCCAAAATTCCAGCGTGGGGCTGTTGCCTTTGGATATAATACCGGTGGAAATGCCACAGTATTTTAAAAACAACAAACCCATGCCGTCTAACGATTCAAAGCGTTTAATTTCCCGCGCGGTGCCGGTTTGGTCCGTAAAAAAACTGAGGGTCCCGTCGGTCATAACGCCGTCCACATCCGTTAGAAACATTTTAATTTGTTTTGCTTTTTGTTCAAATGCCGTATTATTCATAAAAGTTCCTATATAAATTATATCTTTTTATAGGTGTGCTTCCTGCCGGAAAATTATATAATGAACTTATGAAGAAATTTTGCCTATTTGTTTTGGCTTTTTGCCTATTATTAACCGGGTGCACTCCCAAAACAGTTATCAGCCGCACGTATAATTTTAACCAAATGCAGCGCATTGGTATTATGTCGTTTGAAAGCAGCTGGTCTTCTTTACAAGGGGTGGAAAACCTGTTTGCCAAATACTTAATCAGCGCGGGCTTTAAAGTGGTGGAACGCGCCCAGCTGGAAAGCGTGTTAAAGGAGCATAACATTTCCGTATCGGGTTATTTATCGCCTGAAACCACACGCGAAATAGGCAAAATTTTAGGGGTGGACGTACTGCTCATTGGCGAAGTAACTGCCTATACGCCTACCCGTAAGGAATTAACCATGGTAGCCACGCGCCGTACCGAAAGCCGCCCCGTGTATACGCAGGATGTGATGCAATTGCCGGACGGCTCCTACGCGGCTTATTCCCGCCGGGTAGGGACGGAATACTCCCACTCCAGCGAGCTCACTCCCCAAGCCTATACCATTAACGCGCAGGTGGGTGTGATTGCCAAATTGGTGGATGTGGAAACCGGTGAAGTGGTGTGGATAGGCTCGGACGATGCCGAAGGCGCGAGTGCGCTGTCCGCCGCGGATTATTTGGCCCGCGTACTGGTAAAAAGTTTCACCAAAGAATTAGCCAAATTACAAAAACAATGAAACGCAAAAACCAAGGCCTGGAGGGCGGCTACGCCCAAGCTTGTGCAGAGGCCATATTCATTTTTTTTAAAGCGGTAACCGTTTTGGTGGTATTGGCGGTGGCGGCGTTGGTGGCGGCGCAAAGTTCCGTTGCCCCGGTAAGCACGCGTTTGCTGACGGCGCTTACGATTGAGTACGCTTCCAAAAATTTAAAGCCATACCGCCCGTATTTCCCGGAGCCGTATTTAATTCAATTAGAAGAAGAAGAGTAAAAGAGGTAATTTATGTTAGACATTAAGTATATCGTTGCAAACCCGGAAGAAGTAAAAAAACGCCTGTCTTTGCGCAAGCCGGAACTGGCCGCCCAAATTGACGGCGTGTTGGAACAGTACTCCAAATACAAAACGGTGTTAGCTAAGGTGGAAGAGCTGCGCGCCAAACGCAACGAAATGTCTAAAAGCATTGGCAAAATTAAAAAAGAACAGGGCGACGAAGCCGCCAAAGAAGCCATGGCCCAAGTGGGTAAATTAAAAGAAGAAATGGCCGCCAAAGAAGCGGAACTGGAACCGCTTAAAAAACAAATTGACGATACGCTTTTGTCTATCCCCAATATTCCCAACGAACATATCCCGGTGGGTACGTCCGACGCGGATAACCCGGAATATCTGCCCTGCACCATTCCTTTGCCCAAATTTAACTTTAAACCGCTGGACCACCAAAGCGTGGGTGAAAAACTGGGCATTTTGGATTTTGCCGCCGCTTCTTCTTTATCCGGCAGCCGCTTTGCTTTGTACAAGGGGGACGGCGCCCGCCTGGAACGTGCCATTATTTCTTTTATGTTGGATATGCACGCCAAAAAGGGTTATACGGAAATTTTGCCCCCGGTGATTGTAAACGAAGAAATTTTGCTGGGTACCGGCCAGTTGCCCAAATTCCGCGAAGATATGTATGAACTGGTGGGCGAGCCGAAACAATTTTTAATTTCCACGGCCGAAATTCCGCTTACCAACTTAAACCGCACCCGCGTAATTGCCGAGGCGGAACTGCCGATTAAATTAACGGCGTATACGCCGTGCTTTCGCAAAGAATCGGGCACGTATGGTAAAGACACCCGCGGTTTAATCCGCAACCATCAATTTAACAAGGTGGAGCTGGTGATGCTTTCCCACCCGCAGCATTCTTACCAAATGTTGGAAATTATGGTGTCAGACGCACAGGAAGTATTAAAAGAGTTGGGCCTGCCGTACCACGTGGTGGAACTGTGCAGCGGGGATATTGGTTTCTCCTCTGCCAAAACCTACGATATTGAAGTATGGATGCCCAGCGAAAACCGCTTCCGGGAAATTTCCTCCTGCTCCAACTGCTTGGACTTCCAGGCCCGCCGCATGGGCATGCGCTTTAAAAACGCCCAGGGCAAGCTGGAATATGTACACACCTTGAACGGCAGCGGCTTGGCTGTAGGCCGCACGTTTGCCGCCATTTTGGAAAACTTCCAGCAGGAAGACGGTTCCGTCATTATTCCGCAGGCTTTACGCCCGTATTTTGGCAAAGACAAAATTGAGGCCAAAAAATAATGCGCAAGTGGCTGGCTGGTTTTGTGGGGGCGGCGTTACTGGCCGCCCCGTCTTATGCGGAAATTCAACTTCCGCCCGATGTAATGGCCCAGGCGCGCGAAGGCATTAACGGCGTGTATAGCCTGGATTTTGACGTCGCCCAAAAAAATATTCAAAAAGTGTTTGACCAATACCCCGATCATCCCTTTGCCCATTTTGGCAATGCGATGATTGCCTGGTCCCGCTATGAATACGAGTTTGAAAAAAGCGACGAAAAACAACAAAAAGTTTTTGAACAGATTTTGGATGATTCCATCTCCGGCATTAAACGCTGGATGAAACAACATCCCGATGACCCCAACGCCTATATGGGTATTGGCGCTTTGTATGGGCTGCGCGCCATGTTCAGCATGCGCAACCGCAGCTGGATAACGGCCTATTTCTCCGGCCGCAAAGCCATTTCCAATTTGGAAAAATCCCTGGAGTTGGACCCCACTTATTACGATGCTTACTTTGGCCTGGGTATTTACCAGTATTACGCGGGAACCTTGCCGTCCGTCATCAAAATATTGGCTAAAATTGTGGCCATTAAAGGCAACCCGGACGAGGGGGTAAAACAGCTTAACCTTTCGCGTGAAAAGGCCATGTTCACGGCCGACAGTTCCAAACTGATTTTAATTGAAATCCAAAACGTGCGTGACAGCAAATATTATAATCCGCAAAAATCGTTGGAATATATACGCGAACTGCGCGCCAAATACCCCAATAACCCGCTCATGCACTATGTGGAGATTATCTGCCTGTACGAAACCGGTAACTTGGACGAAGTAACCCAACAGGCTAACCAATTTTTAAAATTAATTGGTACGGACCCGTTTTATAAAGATATTTATATTTCCCGCGCGTATACTGCTTTAGGCACGGCGGCCATGGCACGGGGGGATATAGCGGGCGCGCGTACCTTGTTTGAACAAGGGCGCCAGGCGCTTAAAGACCAGGCCGTCAGCCGTTGGGGACTATGGAACGAGCTGCGCCTGGGGCAGGTGTATGATTTATTGGGCGAGCGTGATTTGGCGGTGAAACAATATAAATATGTTTTATCGTTTAAAGATAAATGGGGGTTTGACGATTTAGCCAAATCTCTATTAAAAGAGCCCTATACATTGCCGCAGGGCGGCAATCCCGGGCCGCTCCCTCCGCTGTAAACTTTTATCCCGCCGTTTGGCGGGATTTTTGTTTATTTGCCAAAGGGGTTTGAGTTTGATAGGATAATATAAAACCACTATGAAACGCACATTCTTTTTTATTTTATGTTTACTGGTTGCTGTGGGGTGTGGCAAGTCCGATACTCCCATGCAGCAGAACCCGCAAAGCACGGCTTCGGAAGGGGAGAGTTCAACTGCGTTGTCTTTACATGATGCGGCCGCGTCCGGCAATGTACCCTGGATGCAAATTTTAATTGACCAAGGAGCCGACCCGCACGAACTAAATTCCGCCGGGTTAAGCCCGTTGGAAGTGGCCCTGCAGGTAAATAATGACCGCAGTGTAAAATTTTTATTACAGCACGGTGCCAGCGGTAAAGATTTAAGCAAAGACGGCCGCCCCTTGTGGATTGCGTATGCCGGCACGATGACGCCGGATTTGGTGCGCTTTTTAATACCGGGCGACGCCCAGGCCGAGGAAGTTTACCAGGCTTTATCCGGGGCGATTGCGTATAATCCCAATGAAATGTCGATTGAGTATTTCCTGCAAAAAGCGCAAACCTTTCCAGATTTTGCTTCCCGTTGTTTTTGGCCGGCGGCCTATGTAAGCCAGAACCAAACGGTGGTGGATTCACTTTTAATTCGCAATATTTTACCCATTAACGGCTGCCCCAATAGTGACGAAGACGCCCCCTTGCTGGTAGCTGTAAAACGGGGGAAAGAAAAACTGGCCGCCAGTTTGCTTTTGTTAGGGGCCAATGCCACCCAGCGTGATAAAGACGGCTATACTGCCTCTTATTATGCTTTAAAATCCGGCCAGAAGGAGTTGGCCGATAAACTGGTGGCGGAAGAGGAAAGAATCCGGGTAGAGGAGTATGCCGCCCTGCTGGCCCGCAAAAAAGCCGCTGCCCGTAAGCGCGCCGGGCGGGGGGAATGTTTTATCCGCAAGGCGGATGGTTCCACCGTGCCGTGCCCGAAGTTATAAAATTTAAAACCCGTCTTTTGACGGGTTTTTTTATTGGGGAGATTACGCTTCCCCAAACCGTTTTGCATAGTCATCCGGGCCCGTCTATGGGCACGGGCCGTTTATGTAAAAAGCAACTCGTGTAGACATGGAGAATAAACGTATGAAAAAACAACTGTTCACCGCCCTAGTGGCGATGCTGTTAGGAGTATCTTATATTGCCCCCGTACAGGCGCAGGCAATAGCCGCTCCCAAATAATCTGTAAGCGTGTTTTTGGGAGGAGCCGTTGCACTGGGTCACTCCGGCCTTACGGAACAACAGGCGGACCCTCTTTCCGATGGTAACGACGCTTTGGAATGGGGCAACCTGGCCGGTTCCTACGGGGTTCAATATTTATATCATTTCCAGCCGCGCTGGGCGCTGGGGCTTGAGTATAATGGCAATTTCTTTGATGATGCCACCCAAACCCGCGGCATTTTTTTGCCGCCGTTTGGCGTGTGGGAGCGGGATATAGACACCCGCATGGACGTGCACAATATCATGGCGGCGGGGCGTTTTACGCTCAACCCGCAGAGTGGTTTTCGCTTTTACGTGCCTTTTGGCGCGGGTATTGCCCGCAGCAAAGCCACGTTGGAAGTAACCGAAAACAACTTGTTTCCTGCCGTGCATAATCACGAAAGATACACCGGCAAAGATACCTCTTTTGCCTATTATTTAGGTTTCGGGATGGAAAAACAATTTGCCGAGCACTTTGCCTGGGGGCTGGAGATGCGCTACCAGGCGTTTTGGTTTAACAATGCCAAATACAGCCTGCCCGGTGCCAGCGGCAAAGAGCGCCACGGCTATATTTCCGCCCTATTAAAAGTGGCGTATTTATTTTAAACAAAATTTACATAAACGGCGCACATGCAAAAAGCCCCGCTTTTTACAAGCGGGGCTTTATTTAGGGTTAAATGGGTTTATTTCTTTACGGCCAAATAGCCCATTAAGCGGTAAATTAACTTAGATACGTTAAATTCCGTAATAGTGTCTGCCTTTCTTTGGCAGGCTTCCACCACGTCCACCGCCACGATTTTTTTGTGTTTAATGACTTCGCGGAACAAGTCCAGCGCTTCATACCACATAAAACCGCCGGGCTGCGGGGTACCCGTAGCCGGGATGACGGAGGGATCAAACCCGTCCACGTCAATGGTGATGTATACCGTATCTGTTAATTTTTTAAGCACTTGGGGGATCAATTTTTTAATGTCGCGGTTTTCGTGCATTAAAAAAGTGGTTACTTTGCCGGCGTTGCAGTATTGCTTTTCTTCGCTGGCGACGGAACGAATCCCCACCTGCACCACAGGTACCTGGCGGCTGGCCGGGTATAACGCGCAGGCGTGGCTTTTGGGGGTACCTTCAAAGGTTTCCCGCAAGTCGGCATGGGCGTCAAAGTGCAGAATGCTCAAGTCTTTATATTTTTCAATATACGGCTGGGCCAAGGCTTGGGTTACCGTGTGTTCCCCGCCGATATAAAACGGAATGGCTTTGTATTGCATCAGGTTGCGCACGGTTTTATCAATATTTTTAAAAACCGTATTGGTGGAGCCTTTGCAATTTACCGCGGGGCAGGTGTGAATGCCCAGTTCCCAGGTTTCGGTTTTGGTTTCTTCGTCCCAAAGTTCAATCTGGGTGGAAGCTTCAATCACGGCCGCGGGGCCTTTGGCGGTGCCGTGCCCGTAACAAACCGTTTTTTCAAACGGAACGGGTACTACCGCAAATTTACAAAGGGGCAGAGAGCTGTTTTTGCTCTCTAGCCCCATAAACTTATCAGTTTGTACGTTATCGCTCACAATGTTACCGGTGATATTATTTCACAAATACGGCAGCCGCGACGACGGTGGTCCACATACCTTCCACGCAGATGGCGGATTGGGTAATGTTAGTGGTGCGGACGATTTTGCCGCTCATGCGCCAGATTTCTTCTTTCTGGTCCCAGGTGGTATTGTTATCAAACTCAATACCCAAAGTGGTGGAAAGCATAAGGGCGGCCAAATCTTCGGCATAGTCGCCGGCTTGTTTGTCCGTTTCGCCAAAGCTGTGATGTTCCGAAATATAACCGTGGGTTTTTTGGCCTTCTTTCGGAATAGCCAAACCGACGGACGCGGAAATCAAGCGGCGGTATTCGTTGCTGGTGTTTCTGCTGATTACGCAATGCAGAATTTGGCCCGAGTGCAGTTCTTTAAGGCCCTTAGCAACAGGTACCGTTTTGCAGCCGGGAGGGAAAATGCTGGAAACAGGCACTAAGTTAAAGCTGGCAATTTTGGCGTCTCTCAACGCTTCTTCAAAGCTGGCCAGTTTTTCTTTGTGTCTGCCGATTCCTTTGGTAAGGAATATCTCTTTGGGTACAAAAGCTTCGTACATTTTTATTTTTTCCACTAATTCCTATTGTGAATTAATATAATATTAATTATAACAAATAAAAAAAGGAAAATCCTTATTTTATCGTTATAACCGGGTACGGACTTTTCTGCCGTTACAAACGGTTCCAAAACCGATACAATAAGTGTAATATATTCCAATGAAAAAGACAAAAATAATTTTGCTGATTTTACTGGTTTGGGCGATGCCCTCGGGAGTGATGTGTATGGAAAGCATGTTTAGAAACGGCGTTTTACATTTTGATTACAACAAGGAAGACCTGGCCCCGGCCGAAGCCGCCGCCCGCCAACAGCTGGAAAAAGACTTAGCCGCTTTGGTGGCCATCCCCGCT
Source organism: uncultured Elusimicrobiales bacterium (assembly GCA_944324735.1). GTDB lineage: Bacteria > Elusimicrobiota > Elusimicrobia > Elusimicrobiales > Elusimicrobiaceae > Avelusimicrobium. The sequence continues at coordinate 15,487 of CALUXL010000017.1, read as the reverse complement.
TCCGAGCGCACCTTTGAAAACACCATTTTAGGTTACGAAAAAGCTTTTGACCGCTATGGCGACGCACTGGGCATGAGCGGTTTTTTATCTTATGTATCCCCGGATAAAGCATTTAGAGACACGGCCCTAGCCCTGCAAATGCAAATCAGCCAGTATATGGTGGACGTAGCCACCCGGCGCGACGTGTACCGCGCCATCCGCGAATATACCGACACCCACCCCAAACTGGAGGGGGAAGAAGCCAAACTGGTAAAAGATATGCTAATTGGTTTTAAAAACAGCGGTATGGATTTGAACGACAAAGACCTGGAAACTTTTAAAGCCCTCAATAAACAAAAAGCCGAATATGTAATTAAGTTTGATAAAAACGTGCAGGAATATAAAGACCCTCTGCCCGTTACCAAAGAGCAGCTGGCCGGCCTGGGGGAAGACTACATCAATAAGTTAGAAAAAACGCCCGACGGCAAATATCTGGTTACGCTGGACTACCCGGACTATGTACCCTTTATGCTCAACGCCGAAGACGCCTCCGCCCGCCAAGCGCTGGAATTTAAATACAACCGCCGCGGTGGGGAAGAAAACGTAACCCTGCTGGAAAACACCGTTACCCTGCGGCGCAAAATTGCCAAACTGCTTGGATATAAAACCCATGCCCACGCCCGTTTGGAAAACCGCATGGCCAAAAACCCGGAAGCGGTTTTCTCTTTCTTAAAAGATTTGGAAAAAAAATTAAAGCCCATGGCTAAAAAAGAAGACAAAGAACTCATTGCCTACAAAAACGCCAAAACCGGCAGCAAGGCCAAAACCCTGGCCGCGTGGGAAAGCGGATACTGGAGCAATAAATACCGCAAAGAATATTTGGAACTGGATAGCGAAAAAATAAAAGAATATTTCCCTTCCCAGGTAGTGGTGGACGGCATGCTGGAACTTTTTGGCACGGTATTTGGCATTGCGTTTGAACCGGCGGATATCCCCACCTGGCACCCGGACGTAAAAGCCTTTAAAATTGTGGACGCGCAAAACAAAGAACTGCTGGCCTATTTTTATATGGATTTATACCCGCGCGAAGGCAAATACAAACACGCCGCGTGTTTTGATTTGGTCTCCGGCGAACTGAAGGAAGACGGCACCTACCAAACCCCGTTTGTAGCCATTGTGGCCAATATGAATAAACCCTCCAAGGATACTCCTTCCTTGTTAAAACACAGCGAAGTGGAAACTTTATTTCACGAGTTTGGGCACGTGCTTCACAATGCGCTTACCAAGGCCAAATATTCGGCCTTGTCCGGCACGAATGTAAGCGGGGATTTTGTGGAAGTGCCCAGCCAAATGCTGGAGCGTTGGGCGTGGGATCCGTCCGTCTTAAAATCCATCAGCAAACATTACAAAACGGGCGAACCGCTGCCGGATGATTTAATTAAACGTATGCTGGACGCCAAAAATTACGGTGCCGGCGGGCAGTATTTGCGGCAGAACTTTTTTGCGCAGTATGATATGACTTTGCATACCCGCGCCAAAACGCCGGACTCTACCAAACTGTATTTTTCATTAACCAAAAAAATCCGCGGCAGTGCTTTGCCGCTTACGCCGGGCACTATTCCGCAGGCCTCTTTTGGGCATTTGATGGGCGGGTATGATGCCGGATACTACGGGTATTTATGGTCGGAAGTAATTGCGGAAGATTTCTTTGGAGAGTTTGCCAAAGCAGGCCTTCGCAATCCGCAGACGGGGCTTAAATTCCGCAAGGAAATTTTGGAACGCGGCGGCACGCTGGAAGAAGAAGAAATGGTGGAAAATTTCTTAGGCCGCAAAGTTTCCAACAAGCCGTTCCTTAAATCCATCGGGCTAAGCAAATAGGAGATTTTATGAGCGTTGTTATTGGTATAGACGTAGGCGGTTCCACCACTAAAATTGTGGGGTACCGCGTGGACGGAAAATTAGTTTCCATGCAAAAGGTGGAAGCGGCCGACCCGCTTACCTCGGCCTATGGCGCCTTGGGTAAATTTATTAATGAAAACAACCTGGCCCTGACGGACGTAACCCAAATTATTTTAACCGGGGTAGGGGCCTCTTTATTTAAAAAAGACATTTACGGCATTCCCACTTCGGGGGTGGACGAATTTGCCGCCATTGGTTTAGGCGGGCTGGCGCTGTCTGGCAAGAAGGAAGGTTTAATTGTCAGCATGGGTACGGGCACGGCATTTGTGCGCGCGGGGAAGGACGGCATCACCCACATTGGCGGTAGCGGCGTGGGCGGCGGAACGGTGCTGGGCCTGTGCGGCAAAATGTGCGGGGCCAGTTCTTTTCGCACGGTGGTGGAAATGAGCCAGGGCGGTAAACTCGCCCGTGTGGATTTAAATATTGAAGACATCAGCAAAGGCGTTATCCCCACCCTGCCGCCCGAAACAACCGCCTCCAACTTTGGCAAGATGGAAGACGGCGCCACCGCGCAGGATATTACGCTTGGCGTGTTGAATATGACCTTTCAAACCGTGGGCATGATGGCGGTTTTTGCCTGCCGTAACGACTCGGTAAAAGACGTTATTTTAACGGGTACTTTATCCCAGGTGCCGTATGCCAAACGCGTATTTGACGCTTTGCAAAAAATGCATAAAGTAAATTTTATTATTCCCAAAAACGCCATTTATGCCACGGCCACCGGGGCGGCGTTGTCTTTCCTGCAAAAGCAGGCCGGGGGCGCGCATGCAGGCAAACACTAATTCTTACAAAAAATCCAGCTTTGGCCCGGCGTTTTTGTTCTTAACCCAAAAACAGCGGCGTGGGCTGGCCGTGTATTATGCGTTTTGCCGTTTGATGGACGATATTGCCGATGAACCGGATGTGCCCAACCCGCAGGGCGAGCTGAATTTTTGGAAGGAAGAAATTACCCGCGTTTACCAAGGCCGTCCGGAAACGGAACTGGGGAAAGATTTGGTTTCTTTAGTAAAAGATTTCCGTTTACCGCAGGACCGTTTCCTCCTTTTAATAGAAGGTATGGAGGCCGACTTGCAGGGCCGCCGCTACGCTACGTTTAAAGAGTTGGAGTGGTATTTATACCGCGTAGCCGTGGTGGTGGGGTTGGCCACGCTAGACATTATGAACGTGGATGAACAAAAATCCGTCCCGCTTTCTTTGGCGTTAGGCTGTGCGGTGCAAACCACCAATATCGTGCGTGATGTGCACGAAGACGCCCACGCGGGCCGCGTTTATTTACCGGCGGAGTTATTGAAAGAGTTTGGCCTGTCTTACGAAGACGTCCTTTTAAACAAAAACCCTCAGCAACTGGCTAAAGCCTTGGCCAAAACGGCGCAACTTTCCCAGGTGCTGTACCGCAAAGCGGGGCAGGAGTTGAAAGGCCTTCCTGGGCGGGCGGCGCTGGTGTGCCGCATTATGGGGTGGGTATATCGGGCAAATCTTGCTAAAATAGAGAAAGCAGGTTTTGTGTTTCAGGATAAAATTAAATTAACCCGGACGGAGAAGTTAAAAAACATCGTGTATGCGCTATTTAAAAATTTATAAAACAACCGGTTTGATTTGTTTGTGTGCGTTAGCCTGCGGGGCGGCGGAAGCTTCCGCGTGGGACGACTGCATGGAAAAAGGCAAAAAACAATTTGCCGCGCAAAACTATTTAGTAGCTCAGGATACTTTCACCCGCTGTATGAAGTTGGACCCTTCCAAAGTGGATGGGGAACTGTCTTTAGCCGGGGTGTTGCTTACGCAGGAAGATTTAAACGGTGCCGACAAACATTTCCGCGCGGCGTTAAAGAATATGAAGCGCAACTCCCCTTATTTGTCTTATACCTATTCCATGCTGGGGGACATTGCTTTAAAACGTCAGAAGTATGATGAGGCGTTAAAACTTTATAATCAGTCGCTCGTTTATAATGCGGCCAATGTAAACTCGCTGGTAGGCAAGGGGGTCATTACGGAATACCAGGGGGATAAGTTGGGCGCGTCGGACACGTACCGCTCCGCCTTGGCGGTGGAACCGCTGAACCTGGTGGCCCGCAAGCGTTTGATTAATTTAGAGCCGTATTATTTAACCGATGCCGAAATGCTGGACGCTTTAAAACAGCGCTACGCCATCGCACCGGATAAAAAAGAATTAGAAGAAAAAGACCGCACCCTCTTTTCTCAAATCCACCGTGCCGAACAGTTGCAAGGTGTTGCCTATTTAAAAAGCAAACACAGCCGCCTGCCCCCGGGCTATGTGGTGGAATTGTATAGAGACAGTGAATTTTCGCGCGAGGTGTTAACCCTCACCGGTTATAAGGCGCTACAAAAACAGCTGGGGCAAGATGCTATTGACGCTTTCCAAAAGGTGGGTGTTCCGCTGCGCGACGTGTTTGAACTGCGCGATATGCGCGGCAATAAAATTTTTAATGACGACACCACCCTTACCGACAGCGGCTTCTTTGTTTTTTCCGAAGCGCTAAACCGCCGCAAAGCCTTTTTATTGCCTAACGAGGTGGTACCTCCCACCAAAGCGCATTTGCAAAAAGCGGCCCAGCGCGCCAAAGACTTGCAAAGAGCGGGGTATATAGAAATTTCCCGCTCGGACTTAAAAAATATTGAAAACAAAACCAAATGTTCTTTGGATACTTTGCGCAGCAAAATGGGTGTATACATTCTGCCCATTACCAAAAACCATTTGCGTTATTTTATATTAACCCGCTCAAACGAAGACAAAAAAACCGTGCCGTATTATTATTTTATGGAAGCCCAGGCCCGCCGCAACCCGCGGGTAAAAGTACCGCAGAACGCCTTGGTGGAAATGTATAAACTGTACGATTATTCCGTCTGTTCGGATGACGGATCGCTGTGGGAATAAAAACTTCTTGCCGGTTTAAAACCCCCGCCGCTAAAAACGGCGGGGTTTTTTATTTAAAATTTTTGCACCCTTTTTAACGGAAATAACATATCATATACGTTATGGGAAAAATTTGCCTGCTGCTTTTTTGTTTTGTTTTTTATGCGTCCGCTTACGGGCAGCAGTGGCAGCGTGCCGTGCAAAAAGCCCAGCGCACGGCCCGGGAGGCCACGCGTAGTGTGGGCAGAGAGGGGGCTTACCAAAAGGGCTTGCAAGAAGCCGCCCGTTTAGACGCGGTGCAAAAGGCCCTAGCCAAGCGCCGCCATGAGTGGTTTTATAAATATTTCCGCTCCAAGGCGGAGTGCCCGCGTGAAAAATCCCCGGCGTATGCGCTTTCCAACGGGTGGGCCATACAATCCAACCGTTTGGCTATTTCCCAGCGCATTTGGTGGGAGCGCCGCGCCCGAGAGTTGGAAACCCATCGGCAGGAACTTTTATCCGGCCTTCGTATGCTCCCGTTAGGTACGGCGCGTGAGTGGGTGGAGCTGATACCTCCGGGTTGCTCGTTAATTTTTTTGGGGGAATACCACGGTAAAAACATCCGCCACCGCGTGGCTGATTTACTGGCCGAATACCGCCGCCAACACCCGCACAAGCAAATGATTTTGCTGACGGAATTTCTGCCCGATTCTTACCCCGCCTTTCGCCAGGCGCCCGGCCAGCCGCATTGGTATTTAAGGTACTTTCAGGAATTTTTGGAATCGCAAAATATTCAATTTTCCGGGTTGGAAGAAATCGATTTTTTAAAAGACCACACCTTTGTGCCCGTGGCGGGCCCAGCGGGCAACAGCTTGGCCGGTTTGCAGGCACGTAACGCGCATTGGGTGCAACGCATTAAAGACTGGCAGGCCAAATATCCAGAGGCCGTTATTTTTGTGTATACGGGCGGCGGCCATGTGGGGTATGAATATCCTTCTTCCGTTTCCCGTCCGTTTAAAGAGGCGTTTGTTTTTTCGTTTATTCCGCTTCCGCCCCGCCACGCGCCGGAGCTGTTTTATTCGGACGAAATTTTCCACTCCTTTACCCGCGGGCAGTTTTTCCGCCAGGGGGTAATTGCCTGGTCTTCCCGCCGCTTAGCCCGCCTGGCCGGGTTTGACGCGCAAATTTTGCTTCGCCCTGAACATCTGGAGCGTTGAGGTTTATGCGCAAAACCCCTTTGCCAAACTGTGTGTATTTCTTTTTTAGTGGCAGGGTATAAGCAAGAAGTGCCCCCGCAGGAAATGTTTCACGCCTTTACGGACTGGCGTTTTTATAAACCCAGGTTTTGGGTGTGGAAGAACCGCCAAGCGGGGCGTTTGGCCGGGTGTGATATACAATTTTAAAAAATAAACACGTCTACTAAAAAACCCCGGGCCAAATGCCCGGGGTTTTTAACAATAAGTGTCGGCTCTCTGGCCAGTAAAATTATTTTCCGGCGGCGGATATCATATCCAAAAATTCCTGCTCCGTAAGTACGGTAACGCCCAGCTCCTGCGCTTTTTTTAGCTTGCTGCCGGCTTCGGCCCCGGCCACCACATAGGCCGTTTTTTTGGATACGCTGCCACTGGTTTTGCCGCCGTATTCTTTGGCTTTCAGTTCGGCCTGGGTGCGGGTCATGGTGGTTAGTTCGCCGGTAAACACCAAGGTTTTGCCTTCAAAAATATTGGCGGAAAGCTGCTTGGCGGGTTGGGTTAAATTCAGGCCCGCTTGGCGCAGTTCTTCCAGCTGTTGGCGGGCTTTGGGGTCCCGCATAAAGTCGTACACACTTTTGGAAACGGCTTCGCCCACTTCCGGGATAGACTGCAATTCTTCCAGCGAGGCGTTCATCAAAGCGTCCAGCGTGCGGAAGCGGTCCGCCAGCAGTTCGGCCGTTTTGGCTCCCACAAAAGCAATCCCTACCGCAAACAACAGGCGCGCCAGAGTGCGGTGTTTGCTGGCTTCAATAGCGTCTAACAGGTTTTGCGCTTTTTTGTCTTTGAAGTTTTCCAAGTTTAGCAAATGCAAAAAAGTAAGGCGGTAAATGTCGGTAAAATTTGTGATGTATTGGTTGGCCAGCAGTTGGTCCACCACGTTTTCGCCCAGGCCTTCAATATCCATGGCCCCGCGGGAAGCAAAATGCAAAATGCGCGCGCGTATTTGGGCCGGGCAGGACGGGTTAATGCAATAGTAGCCCACTTCACCCTCTTCTTTATACACGGTGCCGCCGCAGGAGGGGCATTGGGCGGGTGGCACCACTTCTTGCGTGCCTACAGATTGGGCTACTTTAATGACTTTGGGTATCACTTCCCCCGCGCGTTCTATAATTACAGTGTCCCCCACGCGCACGCCCAGGCGTTTTACTTCGTCAAAATTATGCAAAGTAGCGTTGGAAATAATTACCCCCGCGCAGGGCACGGGTTCCAGCTCGGCCACCGGGGTGATAATGCCGCTTCTGCCTACGGAAAAAAGAATGTCTTTTACCGTGGTGGTGGCTTGTTCGGCCGGGTATTTAAAAGCAATGGCCCAGCGGGGGCTTTTGGCGGTGTTGCCCAGCACGCGCTGCCATTCAAACAGGTCCACTTTTACCACCAGGCCGTCCACGTCAAAAGGCAGGTCGTGGCGGGTGGAGTTAAACTGATTGTAAAAAGAGATGACTTCTTCCAAGCTGGTTGTTTCCAGCCGCACCGGCCCCACGGCAAAGCCCCACTGGCGGCATAATTGGATAAATCCGCTAAAGCTGTCCGCCTGGATGTCCCCCGTGCCAAAAGAGTGGGCAAAAAATTTAAGCGGCCGCTGCGCGGTGATGGAAGAATCTTTCTGGCGCAGAAACCCCGCCGCCGCGTTGCGCGTATTGGCAAAGATGTTTTCCCCCAGCAGGCGTTGTTTTTCGTTTAAGGCTTGCAGGTCTTTCTTTTCCAGGTAAATTACCCCGCGTATTTCCAAAGGGGTGGCGGGGGCATTGTGAAGCGTGTGGGGAATATCCTGCACGGTCAGTACGTTGGGGGTGATGTCTTCGCCGGTTTTGCCGTCCCCGCGGCTGGCGGCGGTAATCAGTTTGCCGTTTTGATAGGTAAGCGAGCAGGAAATGCCGTCAATCTTGGCTTCCACCACCATTTTAAAATCACTGCGCCCCAGCAATTTGGCGGCGCGGGAGTGCCAGTCCCGTATGTCTTGGGCGGAGTAGGAATTGTCCAAAGACATCATAGGCACGGCATGCACCACCGGCGCAAATAACCCGCTGGCCTTGCCGCCTACACGCTGCGTGGGGGAGTTTTTGGTGCGAAACTGCGGGTATTTATCTTCTAAATCTTTTAATTGTTTGTAAAGCTCGTCGTACTGCGTGTCGGACAGGATGGGATTGTCCAAATTATAATAAAGATTATTATGATAATTGACCAGCTTTTTAAGCCGTTCAATCTCTTCTTTGGGGTTAAATTCCATAGCCGTTTATTTGCGCTCTTTTTTAAGCTGGTCTAACAGGCCGTTGATGAATTTGCTGGAGTTTTCGGTAGAATATTTTTTTGCCAGTTCGATGGCTTCGTCAATAATGGCGGGCACCGGGGTTTTTTCCGGGCTGAAGATCATCTCGTACGTAGCCATGCGCAGGATGGAACGGTCCACCGCGGACATGCGGGCCACCGTCCAGTTTTCAGCATAGGCGGATACCAGTTTATCAATCTGGGGCAGGTTTTCCAACGTGCCTTTTACCAAATCTTCACAGAAGGGGTAACAGTCCGCCAGTTCTTTGCGGTAGTCTTGTGCGTAATCCAACACGTCGTCAATATCCATGTCTTTTAGGCTATCCGCATAATAAAGAGATTGTAAAGCGCTTTCACGGGCCATTCTTCTGTTGCTCATAGGAATCCACCTTCAAAATTATAAATGATCTTACATAAATTTTAGCAAATTTAAGACGTCCGCGTCTTGCCGAAAAGTGTATAGCGCCCCCGCCTATTTTTGCTACAATGCTTTTATGAAGAAATTATTATTTTTACTGGCAGCCTGCTCTGTATTGGGCGCCTGCTGCCGGGCGGATTTGCAAAAAACCGGTGCGGACCGGGACGCCTACGGCTGCATTGCCTCGGCCGGATATACCTGGAGCCAGGTAGCCGGCGATTGCCTGCGCCTGTGGGAAGCCGGCGTGCGCCTGCAAAACGTGCAGGACCCCAAGGCCACTTCTTCGGCCTTTGTGGTGATTGCGGCGGACGGCGGGCAAACGGAAGTGTTTATTCCCCAGCAGGAACCGGTGGTTATGCAGCGCTCCTTCACGCCCGATGGCCCCGTTTGGAAAAAGGGTGCTTTTCGGTTGGAACGCATGCCGGACGGCTGGTTTTTGTATCAGGGAAATAACCTGATTTATCAGGCGGGAAACCCGCCGGACTCCTCTCGTTGACAGGGGGGAAAGGAAGTTTATATAATAAAAGTGTCCCCTGGTATAGGGGGGACATTTTTTGTGCACATAAAAGATAATTAAATGGCCAGATACGATATAAAAAGAGAATTTAAGAAAGATTTATACAGAAGAAACCAAAACATCCGCGTGCCGGAAGTGAGACTGATTGATTCCGACGGCACCATGATTGGTATCAAGCCGGTGGCCGAAGCCATCGCCCTGGCAAAAGAGCAAGAGCTTGACTTGGTGGAAATTTCACCCAACGCCGAGCCTCCTGTTTGTAAGATACTGGATTACAACAAGTATGTTTATGAACAAGGGAAGAAATCCAAAGACGCCAAAAAGAAGCAGGCAAAAGTAACGCTGAAAGAACTGCGTATTAAGTCCCGCATTGCGGCGCATGATTTGGATGTCAAACTTAGACAAATAGAAGAGTTCCTGCGCAAGAAAGACATGGTACGCCTGACGGTTGTTTTCCACGGGCGTGAAAACCAACATAAAGACTTGGGCATGCAGCTGTTAAACGATGCGGCCAAACGCTTGGAACCTTTGGGTAATGTGGATGGCGGTTTGCAGGCTCAGGGCAACCGTATGTCCATGACGTTTGTTCCTAAGAACGATAAATAAATTTTCAGGTTCTTTTGGAGTAGTATTACGTGCGGGGCGTGTCGGCTCCTGACGTAAGCCGTAGGTCAAAAAGAACCATTTAAAACGAGAGGTAATACAATGCCAAAACTCAAAAACCACAGCGGCGCGAAAAAAAGATTTCGCATTACCGCTACGGGTAAATATCAACATCGCAAAGCCGGCAGAAAACACTTGCTTACGCCTGTTTCTGCCTCCAGAAAGCATGATATGAGAGCGACCGGTGTCATTACGCCCGAGTCCGCCAAAGGGAAGACCTTGCAAAAGTATCTCCCCGTTGCCAAATAAGAGGTTAGAAAATGAGAATTAAATTCAGCGTCGCAAGACATGCCAGAAAGAAAAAAGTTTTGAAACGCGCCAGCGGTTACTACGGGGATAAATCCCGCCGCTTACGCATGGCCACCCAACAGCTGGACAAATCTTATGTTCATGCTTATGTGGACCGCAAGGACAAAAAACACACCTACCGCCAGATGTGGATCACCCGCATTAACGCGGCTGTGCGTGAAGAAGGTCTTTCCTATTCCAAATTCATCTGCGGCTTAGCCAAAGCCAACATTACGCTTAACCGCAAGATGTTATCTGAAATGGCGATTAAAGACCCCGTGTCCTTCAAAAAATTGGTTGACGTGGTAAAAGCCGCCGCCAACTAAGTTTCTTTTTAAGGCACATAAACCCCCGCTTAACGGCGGGGGTTTTTTGTTTGTATAAAACGCTTGTTTGGGGTTAGGTATCTATATAGTTAAGGGGGACGGTTTTGGTTTTTGGTGGCGGATTTTTACGCTTATTTGGTTTACACGATTCGTTAAAAGTAGCCAGGTATAAAAAACGGAGGCTATAAATCCTCTTTTTCTACGCACACAAAACGAATGAGAAAAGAACGCGTAGTTTTTTGGGACGGCAGGTAAAATAGAAAGGTAAAGTGTTTTGTATTGGTGCTATTAAATAAGCAAACGGCAGGCAAACTAAAAGCCGGGGGTCCCCGGCTTAAAAAATTAATGGACGTAAATTAACGGACGTATTTTAAAATAATTTTTTTTAGTTGCCCCTCATATTGCGTGTTAATTTGGGTGAGGGTTTTTTCAAACGATTTCCAATCCTTTGCGTTTTGGGCGGCGCTGGCCGCTTTTTGCTCCGCCTGGGCGGCGGCTTGTTTTAATTTTTCTTCCGCTTGAGGGCCAAACTGTTGGCGTACGTCCCGGGCGGTGTCTTGGTAGTTTAGGCGCATTTCACGCAGGCGGATGCGGGCGGTGCGCAGTTGGCGGGCAGTAAAGTGGGGGTTGGTAATTTGGGGAGGGAAATCCTCCGTAATTTGTATAAAGGGTTTGGCGTTGCTGTCCGCTTCGGCCGGCGGCTGAGGTTTGGTTTGAGGAGCCTGCGTGGGGGCTGGCTTGGCGGAGTGTTTGGCTTGTTGGATAGCGCTGTCCATCCAGTCTTTAAACAAACTGGCTTCCGGCGGGGGGGCCGGCTGGGTGTGTTTGGCGATTAACGGTGTATCCGGCACGGCCTGTGCCAGTTGGCTAAAAATTTTCTGCAGGTGCTTATAGGTGGGGGCCTGCAAATCCTGCGCGCCCAGCTGCTGCAATAATTTTTGATCCGCCGGAGCGGGCGGGTTTTGACGCTGTACTTGGGCAAACTGGCGTACTAAGGGAGTGATGCTTTTTAGGTTTTGGGTAACCAATGTCATCACAACCATTACCGCCAGCAACATAAGCACAAGCTGTCCTTTTCTCATAACCTGTCCCTGTGTAGCAGATAATTATTTGTTTAAAGTATGTTGATACTTGGCCAGAATTTTCTGGAATTGGGCCTTGTGTTGCTGCAAGATAGCGTTTTGCTGCTGCTGATATTGTTTTAAGGTTTTGGCTTGCAGGCTGGCTTTTTCCAAGTTCTTTTCCGTGCGGGTGTTGAGGCGGATTACTTCGTCGCGCGCGGCATTGCCCATCAGGCGCTGCACGTCACCCACGGCCTGTTGGTTGGTATTTTTGATAAAATCAATGCTTTGGCGCATAACGCGCTGGTCTTTTTCGGGGGCTTGGCCCTTAAATTCCACCGCGTCTCCTTCCATGGAAATTTCCATAAACGCCTGCGGCTGGGGTTTGGCTTTGGGGGCCGCCGGGCGGGGTGTGTTGGCCGCCGCGGGCATAGAGGGTTTTGCCGAGGCCGCTTGGGCGGCCGGAGTGTTTTGCTGGGCTTGTTTTAACCAGGGGAGTTCCTCCTCAATGGGTGTGGGCAGGTCCAGCTTTGTTAAATTGCTTTGTGCTTTGGCTTTGTATTGCATGGCCCCGGCCAGCAATACCATGCCGTAAGGCGTAGCCAAAAGCTTTTGGGCTTGCCCGGCCCAGAAAGCGGTTATTTTATCTCCGGTTTCACAGCCGCCCAATAACAGCAGGGCGGGCAGTATAAATATAAAATGTTGTTTTCTCATATAAACCCTCTTTTAGCCAATATAACAAATTTTAAGGCAAACCGTACAACGCTTTTGCGTTGCGGGTGGTTATTTCTGCCAGATCCGGCAGGGGGATACCTATATAATCCGCCACAAAAGAGGCAATTAGCGGGATGTTGGACGGGTCGTTCCTTTGGCCGCGTTTGCCTTGGGGGGATAAATAAGGGCAGTCCGTTTCCAAAATAATTTTATCGGCGCCGGCTTTTTTTACGGCTTCGCGGATGTACTCGTTCTTTTTATAAGAGAAGCACCCGTTTATCCCCAATAGCATCCCCATATCCAACGCGCGTTTGGCTTCTTCATACCGGGCGCAGAAACAATGCAGTACGGCCGGGTGTTGGGTGTTGGTTTGCTGTTTCCAGTTGTGTTTTAAAATTTGGAAGGTGTCTTCATAAGAGGCGTAATCTTCCCCTTCCCGGCGTACGTGCAGTACCAGCGGTTTTTGGGTTTGGTTGGCCAGCTGAAGCATTTGTATAAAGGTATTTTGTTGTAAGTCTTTGGAGGCGATGGCTTGGCAAGTATAATCCAGCCCAATTTCCCCCACGGCTGTGTTGCGTGCATCCGGCAATAAGGCGGCCAGTTGCTTTAAACCCTCTGGGGTTAACTGGGGGGCATATTCCGGGTGTACCCCCAGCACGGCGTGAACCAGTTGGGGGTATTTATCGCACAAATCCAGGGCGGGCTGCCACTCATTGGGGGCGCAGCCAATTTCAAAACTGTGTACTATGCCCGCCTGAGGGAGCTGGCGGGAGAGAAGTTCATCCCGGTCGGCATCAAAGGCCGGGTCATTTAAATGGGCATGGGAATCAATAAAAAAGTTCATATATATTATTTTAGCTTTTTGTGTTTAAGTATAAAAAGGGTGTTGTTTGGAAGGGGTATTATTTCTGCGCAGCCCAAGGGTTTTAGACGGGAAACAAGGGCAAAACTAGCAGTCTAAAAAAGGGGTTGACAAAAATAAAATAATTGACTATAATTTTAGCAGTGGGGTAGTAAGAGTGCTAAAATAAACCTAAAAACTACTCTATAAATTTATGAGAATATTAAAACCCGAAGTTGCCAAAGAGCGTAAAGAAAAAATCCTGCGCTGGGTAGTGCAGCAATATGTGGAAACCCGCCGTCCGGTTGGTTCCCAAATGATTGCCGACAGTGCCCTGCCGGATGTTTCCAGCGCCACCATCCGCAACATTCTGAAGGATTTGGAGGACGAAGGGTTTTTATACCAGCCGCATACGTCCGGCGGGCGCATCCCTACCGATAAAGCCTACCGTTACTATGTAGATTATTTAACCAGCGTGCAAAAAATGGCCGCGCAGGAGCGTCAGCAAATTGAACGCCAATACGACCAGCGCGTAAACGAAGTGGACAACATGATGGTGCAAACATCCCGCTTGTTAGCCATGCTTTCGGGCGCGGCGGGTTTTGTGTACACCAGCAATGTAAAAGACCAGTGTGTACAGCGGTTGGATTTTATACCCTTGGCTCCGGGGGTAGTGCTGGCGGTGCTGGTAACGGAGTCCGGCATTGTACGCCACTGGCCGGTGCGCTTTGGGTATATGTTGTCCCCAAACCGCCTGCGTATGCTAAGCCATTTTATCAATGCGGAAATTTCCGGCTTGCCTTTGGCCCAGGCGCAGCGGGTATTGTGGCAGTACATTAACTCCGGCCATAAGGAAATTGCCGACGTGGCCGACCTGGCCGTTCAAGTCTTAAAAGACATGGAACGCCCCCAGGCCAGCGCGGACGAGTTATATATAGAAGGTTTTGGGCACTTGTTGGAAAATACCAGTTCCGACGATTATGAAGATTTGAAACAAATGATGAAAGTGGTGGAAGAACGCGAGCGGTTCTCTTCTTTATTATGCGAGAAGATGACCGATATGCAGAAATCCAACCAGAAGTTAAACGTAAGCATCGGCAGCGAGAACGAACTGAAAGAACTGAAGAACTTAAGTATTGTTTCGTCTGCCTATAAAGTGGGGGACAAGACGGTGGGCATGCTGGGTATCATCGGCCCCAAACACATGGAATATACCCGTGTGATGAGCCTGGTGAACTTTATTGGCAGTTTGTTGGAGGCATCCATCCGCAACTGGAACGCCCTGCCCGCTAAAGAAGAAGACGATTATGAGTAAGAAAAACCACAATCATATAGAAGAAGAGGTTTCCGCCGCGCAGCAGCAAGCTGTGCAGGAAGAAGCCCCAGCCAAACAGGAAGTACCTCAACCGGCCGAACGCCCGGACTATTACGAACAGTTTGTACGTTTAAGCGCGGATTTTGACAACTACCGCAAGCGTACGGAGCGGGAAAAAGCCTCCTTTTTGGCCTATGGCAAAAAACAATTTGCAGAAAAACTGCTCCCGGCTTACGAAGTAATGCTGCGCGAGCGGGAAAAAATGGATAAAACGCCTGCGGAGCAGGAACTTACGGGGGAAGCAAAAAGCTTGCGTGACGGCATGCGCCTAATCTTAAGCGAGCTGGAAAAAGCCTTCACCGCAGAAGGCATCACCCGCATGGACGTTTTAGACAAACCCTATGACCCCAACACCCAGGAAGTAGTAGCCATGATTCCGTCCTCTTCGGAACAGGCGGGCCTGGTGCTGCAGGAAGTACAAATGGGTTTTATGATGGACGACAAAGTACTGCGCCCGGCGCGCGTAATTGTTGGACAAGAATCGCAAGATTAACATTTTTTTACAGAACAGTAAGGAGAAATAAGTATGGCAAAGATTATTGGTATTGATTTGGGCACTTCCAACACGGCTGCTGCCGTTATGGAAGGCGGCCGCGGGACGATCATCCCGTCTGCCGAAGGAAGCTCTATCGGGGGGAAAGCGTTTCCGTCTTACGTTGCTTTTACCAAAGACGGCCAGCGTTTGGTGGGTGAACCGGCCCGCCGCCAGGCCATTGCCAACCCGGAAGGGACGGTAACCGCCTTTAAACGCAAAATGGGGGAAAACTACAAATACAACTTGCGCGGGCAGGAATTTACGCCTCAGCAGCTGTCTGCATTCGTCTTGCAGAAAGTGAAAAAAGACGCCGAAGCCTTTTTGGGCGAACCGGTTGAAAAAGCCGTTATCACCGTGCCGGCCTATTTTAACGACAACCAGCGCCAAGCCACCAAAGACGCCGGCCGCATTGCCGGGTTGGAAGTGGTGCGCCTCGTCAATG
>CALUXL010000016.1 GCA_944324735.1 uncultured Elusimicrobiales bacterium | reverse complement strand
CTTAAGCCAAAACAATTTAGATAACCCCAACCAAACCATCGACAAAGCCCGCCGCGACGGCGCCCGCTTTTTAATTATTACAGATGTTGAATCCAAACCTTTAACCACCCTGGCCACGGGGCTTACTTCCCCGTTTAAAACGTACCGTGCCAGCGTAAACATGAAGGCCGTTTCCACCAAGAATTACGAAGTAGTGGCCGAAGCCTCCCAACAGTTAAGCGGTTTGGACCCGCTGGAAGACATTGCGGCGCAAAAATCCATTTCCGCCGCGTGCGAAGCCGCCGCCAAGCAACTGGTGGAACCGCTGAACGCAGCCATCAACTCGGCCTTAAAATACAATTTGCGCGTTGAAAACGTAAATAATATTGAACGCCTGCGCCAGCTGCAGGATATTTTAAAAGAACTGCGCGAGATTGAAGATTTCAATTTGGTAAAGTATACCAACTCCGCCGCTTATTTTGAAATTTCCGCCAACATCCCCTCCGGGGAAGAGCTGGTGGCTAAAATTCTGCGTAAGTATAACCAGAATTTTACGGTCATGGGCGTTTCTCCCCAAGGGATAGTGCTTAACTTTATTTAAATGCTTTCTAAGGTAAACGCTTGCGCCATTAAAGGCATAGACGGTTTTTTAGTATCGGTAGAGGTGGACATTGCCCCAGGCATGCCCACCTTATCCGTCGTTGGGTTGCCCGATACAGAGGTAAAAGAAAGTAAGGAACGCGTAATTGCCGCCATTCGCAACAGCGGCTTTGATTTCCCGTTAAAACGCATTACCATTAACCTAAGCCCGGCCGAACAACGCAAAAGCGGTACCCAGTTTGACTTACCAATTGCCATCGGCATTCTAGCCGCCAGCAAACAACTCTCCGATGAAGCCCAGGCCAAACTGGGCCAGTATCTTTTTGCCGGGGAACTGGCGCTGGACGGAGCCCTGCGCCCCTGTGCCGGGGTGCTGCCCATGCTTATTTCCACCAAAAATGCGAGCAAAACGGCTGTTATCCCTCCGCAAAACGTGCAGGAAGGAAGCATTTCCTCCGTCCCGTTCATTACCCCGCACACCCTGCGGGAACTGGCGGACTTTTTAGAAAACAAAATTCCTCTTAGTGCCGTTCAAATTAATTTTATTCCCCCGCAAGAAGAGGAAGTTTCCCCCGCCCTGGATTTTTGTGAAGTAAAAGGCCAACCCCTGGCCAAGCGCGCACTGGAAATTGCCGCCGCCGGCGCACATAATGTGCTGATGATTGGCCTGCCGGGCACGGGCCAAAGCATGCTGGCCAAGCGTTTCCCGGGCATACTTCCGCCGCTTACCCAGGCCGAAGCGCTGGAAATAACCAAAATTTATTCCATTTGCAACTTAATGGGCAAAAGCCGTCTGCTTACCAAACGCCCGTTTCGGGACCCGCACCACACCATTTCCGACGCGGCTCTCATTGGCGGCGGCACCAACCCGCGCCCGGGGGAAGTATCCCTGGCGCACAACGGCGTGCTGTCTTTGGACGAATTTGCCGAATTCTCCCGCTCCAGCCTGGAAGTACTGCGCGAACCGCTGGAAAACGGCGTGGTAACCATTTCCCGCGCCAAAGAAAGCGTTACTTTCCCGGCGCGTTTTACTCTGCTTGCGGCCATGAACCCCTGCCCCTGCGGAAACCTGGGGCACCCGCATAAAACCTGCACCTGTTCCCCCGCGCAAATTAACCGCTACCGGGCCCGCATTTCCGGCCCGCTGCTGGACCGTATTGATTTAACCGTTAATTTAAACCCCATTACTTACGAAGACTGGAACCAAAAAGAAGAGGGCGAACACTCGGCAGATATTCTCAAACGCGTGCTGGCCGCACGGGAGCGGCAGGCCCGGCGCTTTGCCCACTCTTCCACCACGGCCAACGCGTTTATGACACCGGCCGAAATAAAACAATTCTGCCCGCTCCCCCCGGGGGCGGACACCGTGCTGGAAGCCGCCATGCGCAAACTGGGCCTTAGCGCACGCAGTTTGGACAAAATTTTAAAAACCGCCCGCACCATTGCGGACCTGGAACAAAAGGAACAGATTGAAACCCGGCACATTATTGAGGTCTTGCAATACCGCCCGCTGGACCGCAAAGGAGTGGCAGACATTTAATGAACCCCGCTATTTCCGCCGCCGAAAGGCTGGCACGCATACAGGTAAACGCTTTTCCGTATTTTCGGGCGGATTGGCTGGAAAGGCTGATACGCATTTTTGGCTCCGCGCAGGAAATTCTGCGCCAAGACGCCAAAACCCTGGCACAGGAAGCGCAAATGAACCCGGCCACCGCCCAGCGTTTTTTAAAAGAAGCCTACTCCATAGACCCGCAACAGGAGTGGGACCGCACCGCCCAGCTGGGTGGGCACATCTATTTACCGGAAGACGAAGAATACCCCCAATCCTTAAAATCCATTAAAGAGCCCCCCATTGTTTTGTATGTACTTGGCAAATTGCCCGCGCCCGAACAGGCCGCCGTGGGCATGGTGGGCACGCGCAAAATAACGCCTTACGGCCGCCGCGCGGCCGACAAACTGGCTACCGAACTGACCCAATGCGGGGTAACCGTCATCAGCGGCCTGGCCCGCGGGGTGGACAGCGCCTGCCACGCCGCCGCGGTGCGGCTTAAAAAGCCCACGGTAGCCGTCATAGGCACCGGGGTAGGGCGTTGCTACCCGGCGGAAAACCGCCCCCTGGCAAAAGCCATTTTGGAGTATGGCGGAGCAATCGTGTCGGAACTGCCTGTAAACAGCCCGCCCACAGCGTTTCATTTCCCGCGCAGAAACCGCATTATTGCGGCCCTATCCCAGGTGGTAACCGTGGTGGAAGGGGAAGTAAAATCCGGCGCGCTGATTACGGCCAAACTGGCCCTGGAAATGGGCAAAGACGTACTGGCCGTACCCGGGCCGATAGACAGTCCGCAATCCGCCGGCCCCAACCAGCTGATAAAGGACGGGGCGGGGGTTGTTTCCTGTCTGCAAGATATAATAGACTATATACCAGAGCAGCTGCGCTTTGGCATTAACGCCGCGCCGCTAAAAGCCCCCCTTATTGCCAAGCAGGAAGAGGACGGGCTGGACGATTTATCCAAGCAGGTACTGGCAGTAATAGGCCCCGGGGAAGCCAGCTTAGACGCAGTGGTGCAAGCCCTGCAAATAGACGTACCCCAAGCGGCCACCCTGCTTTTTGAACTGGAAATAAAAGGCATACTGGCCTGCCAAAACGGCCTGTACAGCCGCAGCAAATTTTAACTATTTAAGGATGTGAACCCCATGGCGACAACAAACGTAAAAGGAAAAAAGCTGGTAATTGTAGAGTCTCCCACCAAACAAAAAACCATCAGCAAAATTTTAGGAAGCGACTTCATTGTGCGCAGTTCTTTCGGCCATGTGAGGGACCTTCCCTCCAAAGACATTGGCGTGGATATTGACCATAACTTTACCCCCACCTATGTAGCGGTGGACCGCGCCAAAAAACTAATCAAAGAATTGGAACCCCTGGCCAAAAACGCCAGCGAAATTTACCTGGCTACCGACCCTGACCGCGAAGGGGAAGCCATTGCCTGGCACCTGGTGGAATTATTAAAAATTCCGCAGGACCGCTACCAGCGCATCTTTTTTCACGAAATTACCCCGTCCGCCATTAAGGAGTCCTTCTCCCATGCGCGCAAGATTGATTTAAACCTGGTGGACGCCCAACAGGCGCGCCGCATTTTGGACCGTATTGTGGGGTATAAACTTTCCCCCCTGTTGTGGAAGAAGATTACTTCCGGCCTGTCCGCGGGGCGGGTGCAGTCTGTCGCCGTGCGTTTACTGGCCGAGCGCGCCAAAGAAATTGCCGATTTTAAAGAACAGGAATACTGGACCTTAAACGCCCAGTTTGAAAAACCCGGCGCCGCGCCCCAGTTTTGGGCCCGCGTATTAAAATGGGAAGGCAAAAATGTGGAACAAACCACCACCTACCATTTATTTGCCGAAGATTACAAAGTAAAAACCACCGTTTTTAACAAGCCGGAAACGCTGGCCCCCGTTACGGCGCTGCTGCGCAAAGCGCCCAGCACGGTACTCAAGGTGGAAAAAAAGGCCGTAAAACAAAAACCCAAACCGCCTTTTATTACCAGCTCCATGCAGCAGGACGCGTACAACAAGTTGGGCTTCTCCTCCCAAAAAACCATGATGACGGCCCAAAGCCTGTACGAAGGTATTGCCATTTCCGGGCAAACCGTGGGTTTAATTACCTATATGCGTACGGACTCTTTTAACGTGTCCAAACTGTTGCAGGAACAAACCAAAAAATTTATTGCCGCCAAATACGGGCAAGATTTTGTACCCGCCAAACAACCGGTATACAAAAGCAAAGTAATGGGTGCCCAGGAAGCGCACGAAGCCATCCACCCCACGGACGTAAACCGCACCCCGCAAGCCATGAAGCCCTACCTAACGGCAGACCAGTATAAACTGTACGAACTTATTTGGCTGCGCTTTGTGGCCAGCCAAATGGCTGAAGCGGTATTTAATACCGTTACCATCGACATTGCCGGCGGCGGGGACGAAAAACAATGCGTCTTGCGCGCCACGGGCAGAACGGTAAAATTCCCGGGTTATTTGTCTATTTATAAAGACGAAGAGGACGACAACCCCAAAGAAGAAGGCTCCGCCCTGCTGCCTGTACTGGCGGAAGGGGACCAGCTGAACCTGGTGGAACTGGCCAGCAAAGACCATAAAACCACTCCGCCCCCGTGCTATAACGAAGCCAGCCTGATTAAAACGCTGGAAAAGCACGGCATTGGGCGTCCGTCCACTTACGCCCCCACCATTAAAACCATTTTGGATCGTAAATACATTACCCGCCAGCCCAAATCCAACAAGCTGGTAGCTACGGAACTGGGTATAACGGTAACGGAAAGCCTAAAAGGTTTCTTTAAGGAAATTATGGACCTTTCCTACACCGCCGGAGTGGAAGAACAACTGGATAAAGTAGCCGAAGGCAACGAAGGCTGGGTAAGCCTGCTGAACGGTTTTTACGACAACTTTAAAAAAGAGTTGGACGAGGCCGACAAAGGCATGCAGCGCCCCGCCGCCAAAGAGACCGACGAAAAATGCCCCATCTGCGGCAAAATGATGTTATTAAAACACAGCCGTTTTGGGCAATATCTGGTTTGCAGTGACACGAACTGCAAAGGAAAAATCAACTTAACCAGCGAAGGGCAAAAGGTGCAGCCGCAAGCCACCAATGAAGTGTGCGATAAATGCGGTGCCCCCATGGTAATACGCACGGGGCGCCGGGGCAAATTTATGGCGTGTTCGGCCTATCCCAAGTGCAAGAACACCTATTCCATTGACGCGGACGGCAACAAAGTAGCCTCCACCGGCCCCATTGTAACCAATGTACTGTGTGAAAAATGCGGCAAGCCGATGGTGCTTAGAAGTTCTAAACGCGGGTATTTTTTGGGTTGTTCCGGCTACCCGAAATGTAAAACCATTGTGAATATTTCCGACGAGGAAATAGCTAAAATAAAGGCGGAGCACGAAAAGAAAACCTCCGCCCAGTAAACATATGGAAAAATGGGTTCAGGCGTTTTTACTGCATTTGGAAAATAAAAACTTTTCACCCAATACGGTAAAAAGCTACCGGGCCGATTTGCGTGAATTTACCGATTATGTAAAGAAGCGCAAAGTAGATGATTTAAAGTTTTTTACTTCAGCTGTTATACGTTCTTTTTTAGCCTCGCTTCCGCAGGAGGACGCACGCAATACGGTACTACGCAAAATAGCGGCTTTACGCAGTTTTGCGGCGTATTTAATGCGCCAGGGGCAGCTTACGCGCAACCCGTTTAAGTTGCTGCCGGCCCCCAAGCGGCAAAAATTATTGCCCAAGTTCTTAACCCAGGAAGAGGTAACCCGCCTGCTAGATACGGCTGCCAACAGCCATTTAGCCGCGCGGGACAAAGCCCTGTTTGAGCTCATGTACTCCAGCGGGCTACGCAGAAGCGAAATAACCGGCCTTAAAATAAAAGATGTGGATTTTTTTAACGGCCTGGTAAAAGTTTTTGGTAAAGG
>CALUXL010000015.1 GCA_944324735.1 uncultured Elusimicrobiales bacterium | reverse complement strand
GCCGGCGCTTTTATGGCGGGGTTCTTTCCCATCATGATGTTTGGCCTGCCGGCCGCGTGTTTGTCCATGATACGCACCGCCGATACCGCCCGCAAAAAAGCCATTACGGGGCTACTGCTCTCCATGGCGCTTACTTCCTTTTTAACGGGTATCACGGAGCCGATTGAATTTTCCTTTATGTTTTTGGCGTTCCCGCTGTATACACTGCATGCGGTGCTGACGGGCGTGTCGCTCGTCGTAATGAATATGCTTAATGTTAAGCTGGGGTTTACGTTCTCGGCCGGATTGTTTGACTATATTTTAGGCTACGGCCTAGGCACCAACGGCTGGTATTTACTGCCGGTGGGGCTTGCTTATGGCGTGGTGTATTACTTTATTTTTGTGTGGGCCATACGCAAATGGAATTTAAAAACCCCCGGGCGGGAAGACACCTCCGCCCAGCAAACGGCCGCACAGCCGCAGCCGGCTGTGCAAGCCGCCCCGCAAGAAACGCCCGAACCTGTTACCTCCCGCGCGGCCGGTTATGTGGCTGCCCTGGGTGGTAAAGACAATTTAAAAACCATCGACGCCTGCGCCACCCGCCTGCGCCTGGAACTGGCCGACCCGGCCCTAGCCGATGAAGCCGCCTTAAAACAATTAGGCGCGCGCGGCGTGGTAAAAGCCGCGGGAGGAAGCGTGCAGGTAGTCATCGGCCCGGAAGCCGACTTAATAGCCGACGAAATAAGACAATTTGTAAAAAGAGGTTAATTTATGAAACTGGCTCTTGCAAACATCAATTTGGGTTTATGGGCCGCCGCGTACATTAAAGAAACGGCGCAGAGTTTCCTTTCTGCGCACCCGCAAGAGGCCTTTACCCTGGGCCTGCCCACCGGGGGAACCGTAACGGATATGTACGCCAATTTGCGGTTGTTTTACCAAACGGGCCAGTTGGATTTTTCCCCCTTTGTTACGTTTAATATGGACGAGTACGTCCACCTCCTGCCGGAACACCCGCAAAGCTACCACAGTTATATGCAAGAGCATTTATTTTCCGGCGTAAACATCGCCCCGCAAAACCGCCACATTTTAAACGGTATGACGCAAGACCCGCAGGCCGAATGCGCCGCCTACGAAAAGGCCATCCGTCAGGCGGGCGGCATTAAACTGTTTTTGGGCGGGGTGGGGCGCAACGGCCATTTGGCGTTTAATGAACCGGGTTCCTCTTTTACTTCCCGCACCCGCATGGTGGAACTAACCCCCGGCACGCGGGAAGCCAACGCCCGCTTTTTTGGCAACCAGCTGGATAAAGTACCCACCCACGCCCTTACCGTGGGCATAGCCACTTTGCTGGACGCGCAGGAAATACTTATTTTGGCAAGCGGTAGCAAAAAGGCACAGGCCGTAAGCACTTTTGCCCAAAGTGAGCCGACTGAATCCTGCCCGCTTACCGCCTTAAAGCTGCACCCCAATGCCATGCTGTTAATAGATAAAGAGGCCGCCTCTTTACTGCCGCAGGACTTAAAACAATGCTTTACGGACCTGCAAACCCAAAACCCCGAGGCCGCCATCTACTGCCTGGAATTATAAATATGAACCCCATTTACATTCTTAACACTTCTGCCATTACAGACGGGGAAATAAAACCCCGCCATACCCTGGTGGTGGAGGACGGCAAAATAACCGCCCTTCTGCCTAATGACAACGTGCAGCCACTCCCCCCTCAGGCGCAAATAATAGACGCCAACGGCGCCTACGTGGCCCCCGCTTTTATTGATTTACACATCCACGGCCTGGCCGGGCACGGGCCGGAAAACGCCAGCGAGGAAGATTTACTGCAAATGTCCCTGGCTTTGGCCGGGCTGGGGGTGGGTGCGTTCTGCCCCACGCTTTATTGTGCCACCCCAGAGCAAATGCTGCATATTTTGCGTGCCACCTCCGGCGCGTTTGGCAAAGAAAAGGGTGCCCAACTGCTGGGATTTCATTTAGAAGGGCCTTTTATCTCCCCCGCCAAACCGGGCGTTATGAAACCGCAGGATATCCTCCCGCCGGACGCGGCTCTTCTGCCCCAACTTTACGAAGCCGCCCGCGGGCACATTACAAACATCACCCTGGCGCCGGAACTGCCCGGGCTGGAAGGAGTTTTATCGTTTTGTAAAGAACATCATATTCTTATACAAGCCGGCCACACCAACGCCACGTATGAAGAATTTATGGTGGCCGCCCGCCAAGACGTTACCCACGCCACCCATATGTTTAACGCCATGAGCCCCTTTACCCACCGCGCCCCCGGTGCGGCGGGCGCGGTGCTAATGCAGCCGGAAATTTCCTGCGAGATTATTGCCGACGGGGTACACGTACACCCGGAAGTGGTCCGCTTTTTGGGCCGCGTAAAACCGCCCCAAAACATTGCCCTGGTAACGGACGCTTTAAAACCCACCGCACAGGCCCAAGGCCCTTTTATTGCCAACGGAGAAGAAGTAGTGCTGGAAGGCGGCGTATGGAGAAGAAAAACCGATAAGGTAATTGCGGGTTCTGCCCTTACCATGCTAAAAGGGGTGGAAAATTTAACCCGTTTTGGCTTTACCCTGCCGCAGGCGGTGGCGTGTGCCTCGGCCGTGCCGGCGCGTTTACTGGGCCTTACTGGGCGCGGCACATTAAACCCCGGTGCCGTGGGGGATATTGTGCTTTTTGATAAGCAGTTTAAACTGCAGGCCACCCTCCTAAACGGGCAGGTTTTCCCCCCTGCACAGTATTAAAGCCGTTTTAAACACACAAAAACCCCCGGCACAAAACCGGGGGTTTTTATTTTTATACAAAAAATCCGCTTAGCGCTTTAGCTTGGCACAAAGCTCGGCTAATCCGGCGGAAATATCTTCCTTCTGCACCACCACATCCGGCGGGACGGTTAAATTAACGGGGGCAAAATTCCAAATGGCTTTTATCCCCGCGTTTACCAGGGTATCCGTTATACCCTGCGCGGCAGAGGCGGGCACGGTAAGGATGGCAATTTTTAAATTTAATTTTTCAATAATTGTGGCCAGTTGCGCGGTATGGTAGACGTGTACGCCGTTTACCTCGGCCGATACTTTTTCCGGGTGGGTATCAAAGGCGGCCACAATTTCAAGCCCGTGGTTTTTAAAACCCTGAAACCCAAGCAGGGCCGAACCTAAATGCCCTACCCCCACCATAAACGCCTTGTTTAAATTATCCCAGCCTAAAAATTTTTCAATAGCGGCAATGGTTCCCGCCACTTTAAACCCGGCGCGCAGTTTGCTGGGGGCGCCAACGGCTTGCAAATCTTTTTTAATAACAATGGGCAAAAGCTGTGTTTCCTGCGCTAAAAAGGTGGAGGATACCAACTCCCGCCCGTAGCCGTGCAAATTATAGAAAATGCGCAAATACTGCGGAAGACGGCGGATCGTTTGCACGCTAATTTCTTTTTTATGATGAAAAAAACCCATATTTCCCTCTTACACAAATGTTGTTTTGTGGATATTTCAATATCTATGATATATTTTTTACCCCCTTGTTTGTCAAGCGTTATAAAAAGGCTTTATATATACAATATTGACAAGAATTATAGCAATATATAAAATATAGATATAAAAATATCCACAACAGATTTTTTAGGATATTTTACAAGGAGAAACCAAACTATGGCGGACAAAAAACAAACCGCGCCGGCGCAAGCCTCTGCCGAAGAGCTGGCCTTGTTGGACAGCATCGTAGACAAAGTGAAAGCAGCCCAGCGCATTTATGCAACTTATACGCAAGAACAAGTAGACAAAATTTTCCGTGCGGCGGCTATTGCCGCGGCTCAAAACCGTATTCCGCTGTCTAAAATGGCGGTGGAAGAAACCGGCATGGGGGTAATGGAAGATAAAGTAATTAAAAACCAGTTTGCCTCTGAATACATCTATAACCAATATAAAGACACCAAAACCTGCGGCACCCTGTCTGACGACGATGCCTTTGGTTACCGCCAAGTGGCCGAGCCGATCGGCGTTATTGCCGGTGTGGTGCCTACCACCAACCCTACTTCTACGGCTATTTTTAAAAGCTTGCTCGCTTTAAAAACCCGCAACGGGATTGTATTTTCTCCCCACCCGCGCGCTAAAAAATGCACCATTGAAGCGGCCCGCATCGTGCGCGACGCGGCCGTAGCGGCCGGCGCGCCGGAAGGCATTATCGGCTGGATTGATAACCCCACCATGCCTCTTTCCAATGCGCTGATGCACCACCCGCACATTAACTTAATTTTGGCCACCGGCGGCCCCGGTATGGTAAAAGCGGCTTACTCCTCCGGTAAGCCGGCCATCGGCGTAGGCGCGGGTAACACCCCGGCCGTTATTGACGCTACCGCCAATATTAAAATGGCCGTCAGCTCCATTATCATGAGCAAAACCTTTGATAACGGTATGATCTGCGCCAGTGAACAGTCCGTCGTGGTGGAAGACGCCGTATACGACAGAGTAAAAGAAGAATTCATCACCCGCGGCTGCCATTTTGTAACCGGCAAAGACCGCAAAAAACTGGCCGAAACCATTGTGGTAAACGGGAAATTGAACTCCGCCATTGTGGGCCAGAGCGCTGAAAAAATTGCCCAAATGGCCGGTATTAAAGTGCCCGCCGGCACCAAAATTTTAATTGCCGAAGCGGCCGAAGTAAACGACGAAGAAGTGTTTGCCCGGGAAAAACTTTCCCCCGTGCTGGCTTTCTACCGCGCCAAAGACTTTAAAAACGCGGTGGACTTGGCCCGCGACTTAATCCTTTACGGCGGCGCGGGGCACACCTCCGTGTTGTATACCGATGAAGCCAACGAAGAACATATTGATATGTTTAAAGATATGCCCACCGCGCGTACGCTTATCAATATTCCGTCTTCTCAGGGCGCCATCGGCGATGTGTACAACTTTAAACTGGCCCCGTCCCTTACGTTGGGCTGCGGCTCTTGGGGCGGCAACTCCGTCAGTGAAAACATTGGGGTAAAACATCTTATGAACGTAAAATCCGTGGCGGAACGCCGCGAAAATATGTACTGGTACAAAGTACCTTCCAAAATCTACTTCAAACGCGGCGCCTTGCAGCAAGCCATGGCGGAACTGAAAGACAAACAGCGCGCCTATATCATTACCGATAAAACCATGGAACAACTGGGCCATGTGCGCGCCGTGGCGGACGTGTTGGAAAGCCAGAATATCAAATTCCGCGTATTTTCCAACGTGTTGCCGGACCCGAACATCTCTAACGTAGAAGAAGCCTTGGCGATTGCCAATTCCTGGCAGCCGGACTTGATCATCGCCCTGGGCGGCGGCAGTGCTATTGACGAAGGTAAAATGGTGTGGCTGATGTACGAAAACCCGGACACCAGTTTTGAAGATATTGCCATGCGCTTTATGGATATCCGCAAACGCATTTACGCGGCCCCGCCGCTTGGCAAAAAAGCTACCATGGTGGCCATTCCTACCACCTCCGGTACCGGCTCTGAAGTAACGCCGTTTACCATCATCACCGACGAAAAAACCGGCACCAAATACGCCATTACGGACTATGCCTTAACCCCCGATATGGCCATTATTGACCCGGAATTTGTACTCGGCATGCCCAAATCTTTAACGGCCTTCTCCGGCTTGGACGTACTTACCCACGCCATTGAAGCCTACACCTCCGTATATGCCACCAACTTTACGGACGGGCAAGCTTTGGAAGCCATCCGCCTGGTGTTTAAATATTTGGAAAAATCCTACACCTACGGTGCCAAAGACATCAACGCGCGTGAAAAAATGCACTATGCCGCCACCATTGCCGGTATGGCGTTTGCAAACGCGTTCTTGGGTCTTTCCCACTCTATGGCGCACAAACTGGGTGCTATGTACCATGTACCGCACGGTTTGGCCAACGCGTTGTTACTCTCTTATGTAATTGAGTTCAACGCGACGGATAAACCCACCAAACAGGGTTTATTCCCGCAGTATAAATACCCGTTTGTAAAGGGCCGCTATGGTAAGATTGTGGACTTCTTACTCCCCCACAATGACCTGGGCGACGATAAAGACGCCAAAGTGCAGAAACTGATTGATATGGTGGAAGACTTGAAACACAAACTCAATATTCCGCGCTCTATCAAAGAATACGGTATCCCGGAAAAGGAATTCTTGGACAACTTGGATAAACTTTCCGAACTGGCCTTTGACGATCAGTGCACCGGCGGCAACGCCCGCTACCCGCTTATCAGCGAGATCAAAGACCTCTACCTGAAAGCGTACTACGGTGAACCCGTAAAACACAAAACCAAATAAGTTTAAAACCCCCGGTTAACACCCGGGGGTTTTTTATGGCTTTAGAACTTTCAAATACAAAAACCATTAAATAACACGCCTTTGTATTTTCACTTTCTTTGTAGTAACTATCTGTAATTATAAAAAGGCCTCCGCTATGAAGAGGCCTTTTGTTTTAACTATTCTAAAGCATACACGGTTGCGGTTCCAACCACCGTTTTAAAATAATTGTAATTTTCCCCCGTTATTTGTGTTCCCCCCATGCTTTTACATACCTGATTGGCTACTTTATCTGTATTTAAAGCCAAACAGCGGCGCGCGCCAGGATGGGCGGAACGGTTAAGCCCAATTACATACCCCAATTTAACCTGCTTGTTAATGCCGGTAATATTGGGTGCGTCAATATCAAACACGTCAAAAATAACCCCATTTTGGCAGGTAGCCACGCTGGCAGTAGTGCCTAAATTGCAGCCCGACGGAAAAGCAAAAAAATCCCCCGGGGATGCCGAGGGATTTTTATTTCTGAATATAGAAAAGAAGAATAGGTTTAGTCTCTTATAGAGTAATTAGGGTTTGTTTTAGCATTTTCCACCATTTGCCGTATTGTCCGACGATTACCCATCCCTTTCTTCTCCATCTGCAATATGCCCGACGTTTCTTCGACTTTTAAAAACTTTAACTCCTCATCTATACGCC
>CALUXL010000014.1 GCA_944324735.1 uncultured Elusimicrobiales bacterium | reverse complement strand
CCGCAATATTGAAAACATCCCGCACGATTGGGGCACCGCCGTTAACGTGCAAACCATGGTGTTTGGCAACATGGGCGAAACCAGCGCCACCGGCGTGGCTTTCACCCGCAACCCCGGCAATGGGGATGCCCACTTCTACGGCGAATATTTAATCAACGCCCAGGGTGAAGACGTGGTGGCCGGTATCCGCACTCCCTCCCCGATGAACAAATGGTCTACCAATGCCCACTCTGCCCATTTGCCCACCTTGGAAAAAGTAATGCCCAAGGTATATAAAGAGTTGGACGCTATCCAGAAAAAGCTGGAAAAACACTTCCACGATATGCTGGATATTGAATTTACCATTGAAGACCAGAAACTTTGGATGTTGCAGTGCCGCGTAGGTAAAAGAAACGGCACCGCGGCCGTACAGATGGCGTTGGACATGGTAAAAGAACGCTTGATCTCTAAGGAAGAAGCCGTGTTGCGCGTAACTCCTTCCCAGTTGGGTGAACTTTTACTGCCCACCATTGACCCGAAAGCCGAAGCCCAGGCCAAACCCATTGCCAAAGGCTTGCCGGCCGGCCCGGGCGGCGCCTGCGGCGAAATTGTATTTAACTCTGCCGATGCCATTAAACTGCAAGAAGCCGGCAAAAACGCCATTTTAGTGCGCGAAGAAACCAACCCGGAAGATATTGAAGGTATGCGCGCGGCGGCCGGTATTTTAACGCAGCGCGGCGGTATGACCTCTCACGCGGCCTTGGTAGCCCGCGGCTGGGGTAAATGCTGCATTGTAGGCTGCGGCGAGCTGGAAATTAACCTGGAAGCCAAAACCGTTTCCATGGGCGGCAAAACCTTTAAAGAAGGCGACGCTTTAACCTTAAACGGTACCAAAGGCTGGGTGTATGACGGCGCTTTAAAAATGTTGGAAGCCGGCGAAGGCAATAAAAACTTGGCCAAATTCTTGGATCTGTGCGACAAAGTACGCGTATTAAAAGTGCGCGCCAATGCCGACACGGAAGAAGACGCCAAAAATGCCCGCAAATTTGGGGCGGAAGGGATTGGTTTGTTCCGTATTGAACACATGTTCTACGGCAAAAATTCCGAAAAACCGCTCTTTATCCTTCGCAAGATGATTTTATCGGGCAATGAAGAAGAACGCAAAAAAGCGGTAAACGAACTCTTCCCGTATATGAAGAAAGAAATCAAAGCCACCATGAAAGCCATGGCCGGCTTTGGGGTAACTGTGCGCTTGATGGACCCGCCCTTGCACGAGTTTGTGCCCACCTTGCCTGAAAAACAGGCGGAACTGGCCCAAGCTTTGGGTATTTCTATGGACGTGTTCAAAGAACGCGCCGCCGGCTTGCACGAAGTAAACCCGATGATGGGGCACCGCGGTATCCGCTTGGGTGTAACCTATCCGGAAATTACGCTCATGCAATCCAAAGCCATCTTTGAATCCGCCGCCGAACTGTTGAAAGAAGGCGTAAAAGCCGCTCCGGAAGTGATGATTCCTTTAACCTGTGATGTAAACGAAATCATCACCCAAAAGAAACTCATCCGCCAAGCCTATGACGAAGTATGCGCCGCTTTTAAAACCAAAAAGCTGCAATTCTCCGTGGGTACGATGATTGAAATCCCCCGTGCGGCTGTACTGGCCTATGAAGTAGCCCAGGAAGCGGACTTCTTCTCCTTCGGTACTAACGACTTAACGCAGATGACCTTTGGCTTCTCTCGCGATGATATCGGTTCCTTCTTGCCGGAATACTTAAAACAGGGTATTTTGGAAGCGGACCCGTTCCAAACCTTGGACCAGCGCGGCGTGGGTATGCTTATTGAACACGCCGTGGTGGAAGGGCGCGATGCCAAACCCAACTTGAAAGTGGGTATCTGCGGTGAACACGGCGGTGACCCGGAAAGCGTGGAATTCTGCCACCGCGAAGGCTTCACTTATGTTTCCTGCTCAGCCTTCCGCGTGCCGATAGCCCGCTTGGCTGCTGCTCAAGCCGCGGCCAAAGACGTGTTGGCTAAAAAGAAACATAAATAATCAGTTGTTTTAAATAAAAAGCCCCGGGTTTTACGGCCCGGGGTTTTTTTATGGGTATCGGGGGTACCCGCATGAGGCAGGTGTGTGTAGGCGTTATTTAGCATAAAAGTTGTTAGCTGTGGCTTTGCCTTAAACGCACGGCCCCGATTCTCCCACCGCATTTACGGTTTTTATAAGGGGCCAATGCTGTTTTACCCAATAATAAATAGTTTATGGAACAACACCCCTGTAAATTGGGCCAATATTAAAGCCTTAAAGTTTCTTTTTTCGGCTAATGGTTCCCAGCAGGTTCAATATTCCCCATAAAATACACACTTTCCTAGGCTATTAAGAGCTTTTGCCTATACCCTATATTAATAGAACAACGTTTGTCCGCCCTAGGGGCTATTTATAATATAGTTTGGGGCATAGGGCAGGTTCTGGCTTGACCCGCTGGTATTTGCTATTAGGCAAGTATATTATTGGGGATAGATAGGTGCTTACATTTAACCAATGTTTTATGTGTTATTTTATGAAAGGCATAAAAATATGTTTAATGTTTTAATTTTAATGAATTAAAAATGCAAAATTGCGTGTTATTTTGCGTTTTTTTGCTACCATGAAACTGATAAATATGTTTTATGTAAAAATGTAGTTGGAAATAAAAATACTTATTTTTTAAGTATTTTTAAAAACGCATTAATTTTATTGTTTATTAATAAACTTGTTGCATTTTAGAAAAATTACTTAAATTTTAATAACTTTTATTTTTATATAGATTTTTATTGTTGTTAATTGGCTTCTTTCTATAAATAAAAAGCCCGGTGCTAACCGGGCTTTTTGCTTTCTTTAA
>CALUXL010000013.1 GCA_944324735.1 uncultured Elusimicrobiales bacterium | reverse complement strand
GTGGAAGTATCGGTTTATTATCCGCCGGCGGGGCAAAGGGTGTCTCATTTCCACAAACTGGCCGATAATTTGCGCCTTACCCTCATTAATACGCATTTAACCATGCGTTCCATGTTGCCTATTCCCCACCGCCAGTATGTTAGCGGCGGCACTACGCCCACCGTTAAAAAACGCGGGTATTGGGAAGTAATGCTTGAAAATTTACGCCAAAAAGATAGTATCACCCGCAATGCTTTTTCCGGCGCGTGGGGTATATTTTGCGGTTCTATTGCTTTGCCCGGCATCCGGCAGGTAATGCTTTTTTGGGGGGCCGGCTGGTGGAACTTAAATAAAATTTTAAGTATCTCTTTTGAAAAACTTTGCATTGGCCCGTTTGTGCCCGCATTATGTATAGAGGCCGGGTTTTTTATGCGTAACGGCCGGTTTTTGACGGAGTTTACCCTCCAAACCCTGGGCCGCCAGTTTTTACAGCGCGTGTGGGAGTGGGTGCTGGGGTCTTTGGTAGTGGCGCCTTTGCTGGCGGCGGTGGCGTTTGTGGTGGTGTGGGGAATCGGTTTTGTTTTACACAGGAGCTTAAAATGACGCAAAGCTGGACGGGGGCCAGTTTAGCCTCCCGCTTTAAACACCGCTTTATTTACGCGCTTATTTTTGTGGGCGGGCGTTTTTTGGCGTATTTGTTTTTATACCCGCTGGTGCTGGTGTATACACTTTCCCCCTCCATACGGGCCAAAAGCCGCGTTTATATACAAAAGCGTTTTGCGCCCAAAAATGCCTGGCAGGCGTTTAAACACGCGTACCTGCTTAACTTAACTTTTGCCCGTACGCTTACAGACCGCGCTGCCCTGGGCATTTTGGGCCGGGCGGACATTGTTTCCAGTAAGGAGGACCGCTCCCTCTGCCAGCGTTTGGCCGATCAGCACCAAGGCGTTATTATGCTTACCGCCCATTGCGGCTGTTGGCAGCAGGCGGCGGCGTGTCTTGATTTTTTTAACGCCCCCAAATATGTTGTATATTACCGCAACCCCAAGGATAATGACAAAATGGTGCATGAGCACCGCTCCCAAAAAGCGCCTTTTACGTTTATTAATCCGGCCTCCAGCTTTGGGGGCGTGGTGGAAATGATGGCCGCCCTGCGCCACGGGGGAGTGCTTTGCGCCATGGGGGACCGCACCTTTGGTGCCCCCGGCAACAGCGTGCCTGTTAAGTTTTTGGGGCAAACGGCGTATTTGCCGTATAGTTTTTACCGCTTGGCGGCCTGCACGGGGGCGCCGGTGGCGGTGATGTTTTTCCCCTGGCTTGGCGGCGGGCGTTTTGGGGCGGAAATAGCCGGCGTGTTTACCGTGCCGGAGCGCGGGGCCGCCAAACACGGGTATGAGGAATTTGCGCAAAAATTCGCTGACGCGCTGGAAGTCTTTTGTGTAAAATATCCATATCAGTTTTTTAATTATTACAACTTTTGGGAGACTAACGAATCATGCAAACCATAGAAGAACTTAAACAGCTTATTGCCGCCAATATTGATTTGGGCGGGGCTGATTTATCGGGTTTTGATGCGTCTTCCCCCATTTTTGGCGAACAAGGCCTGGGGTTGGACAGTTTAGACGCGGTGGAACTGATTATGCTTTTGCAAAAAAAGTACGGTATCACCATAGAAAATATGCAGCAAGGGCGCGAGATTTTTAAAGACCTGGGCACCCTGGCCGCTTATGTGGACGCCAACCGCAAAAAATAACTTATGACTTGTGCCTGCATTGGGGGTACGGGCGTTATCTGCGCCTGCGGCAGCGGTAAAAACGCTTTATGGAACGGCTTGGAAACGGGCCGCTCCCGTTTTGCGTTGCCGGCGGGGCGCGTAAACAGCACACTGGCGGATAAATACCCCGTGTTTTTAATACCCGAGGACAACCTCCCCCCCGGCCCCGGCAGTTTAAGCCTGCGTTACTTTTTAACGGCCGCGCGGGAAGCGTTTAATCAGGCCAGGGTTCAGCCCGCCCAACTGGCCGCCCTGCGCACGGGGGTATGTGTGGGCACGTCGGTTGATGCGTCTTTTCACTGTTTTGAGGCTTACTCTCGCTACAGCCGCCAAACTTTGCAGGAGGGTGACGCGCAGGCTTTACAGCAATATTTTACTTCTTCCACCGCTTTGGCCGCGGCCCGCGCTTTTGGTTTTACCGGCCCGGTGCAAACGGTGGTTACCGCCTGTGCCAGCGGCACGGACGCGGTGGGCCTGGCCGCCGGTTGGATTCACCAAGGCTTGTGCGACGCCGTATTATGCGGCGGCACGGACGAAATAAACCGGGTTCCGTATGACGGCTTTATCCGCTTATTAATTGCCTCTAAAGATAAATGCAAACCCTTTTCCAAAAACCGCAGCGGCATTAATATTGGCGAAGGCGCCGCCGCGCTTTTACTGCTTAGCCCCTCTGCTGCCCAAAGTTTAGGCGTAACGCCAACGGGTTTTGTACTGGGGTATGGCAACGCGTGTGACGGGTACCACCCCACCGCGCCGGACCCGCAGGGCCGGGGCCTAAACAAAGCCCTTTCTTTTGCTTTAAAACAAGCTGGTTTGCAGGGGGCGGATATGGCCTTTGTAAACGCGCACGCCACCGCCAGCCAAGCCAACGACGCGGCCGAAGCCTTGGTTTTTAACCAATTATTACCCGGGGTACCCGTTTGCGCCACCAAGGGGCTTACGGGGCACACTTTGGGCGCGGCGGGCGCGCTGGAGGCGGTTATTACGCTTATGTGTTTAAACCGCGGCCAGGTTACCCCCGCCTGGGGCTTTGAGGAAGAAGACCCTGCCCTGCATTTAACCCCCGTTACCGCGCTTCAAGCGGTGCGCGGCCAGGCGGCTATATCGTGTTCGCTGGCGTTTGGGGGCTGCAATGCGTCACTGGTGTTAGGAGGGCGGCAATATGGCGCTTGATTTGTATATAGACGGTTTTGCTTTTTGCACCCAGCCCCCGCAACCGCAGGATTTTGCCCCCTGGTTTGAGGCGCGCCGCCTGCGCCGTATGGAAACCCAATCCGCCCAGATTCTGCTGGCTTCCTGCCAAGCCCTGGAAATGGCCGGCCAGCCTGTAGCGCAGGAAAAACCTTTTGCCCTTTCTTTAGGCATTGGCCCGGGCAGTTTGCAAAACACCTGTAAATTTATAGACAGTATTTTGCAAGACGGGGATGATCTTTCCTCCCCCACCGCTTTTGCGGGCAGTGTGCATAATTCGGCCGGGTTAACCTTATCTTTATTTTTAAATTTACGCGGCCCGTGTGTAACCAGCGGGCAGTTTAATACGTCTTTTGGGGCGGCGCTCCTTACGGCGCAAAATTTTTTGTATAGTTCCATGGCGCCTTATGTGCTGGTGGCGGTGGCGGACAGTTTAAACCCGCTTACTGATGCCTTGCGGGAAAAATACCCCCGCTTGTTTTCTGGGGAAGTGCAAGGGGATTATCCCCCCCACACTGCGGCGGCATTTTTAATAAGCGCCCGCAAAACGCCGCACACCAAAGCCCAAATTACCGATTTTCAATTTTCATGCCAACAAACTGCCGATGTTCCCTCCTTGGGGGAAGGCTGGGCCCCTTTAGCGGCAGCCCCGGCCATACAGTTATGCAGTTTGCTGAAACAAAAAGAACGCACTTTTGAAGTAAAGGACGTTTCTTTAGGGGTATGTACTGTAATTAAAGGAGAAATTTTCCATGCTTACTAAAAATGACATTAAACATATGCTTACCGACGCCCTGCGCGCACAGCTGGCGCGCAGTAAAGCCGATGCCTTGTCCGTATTTGAAAACCAAAATCCTTCCGCGTTGTTTGACTGTTTAAATGTGCAACAGCGCACCCGGTTTGAACAAGTAGCCGGGGATATGTTCAACCAGCCGGCCAAACGCTTTTCCACCTTTGAAAATATGGTTAATTACTATTACGCCGCTTTTTTGTATTACGGGCAGATTAATTTTTTAACTTCCGGCAGTACGGGCGCTTATAAAAAATGCCCGCACACCACCGCTATGATTGAGGAAGAAGCCTACGGCGTGCGTGAAGAGTTTGAAGGCGTTAAACGCGTGGTAGGGCTGGTGCCGGTGCATCATCTTTATGGGTTTACCTTTACGCTTATGCTTCCCCGCGTTTTACCGGCGGAAGTAACCTGGCTGCCCGCTTTGCCCACGGCCAATTGGCAGGAATTGTTAAAAGAGGGTGATTTAGTGGTGGCGTTTCCGTTATTTTGGCAGTATTGGGTGGAACTGGGCAATAAATTCCCGCAAGGGGTGAGAGGCCTTTCCTCCACCGCGCCGATGAAAGACGAAGTAATTACCGCTTTGTATGATTTGGGTATCGAAAAATTTACCGAGGTTTACGGCGCCAGTGAAATGGGTGCCGTCGGCCGTCGCCACCGCGCCGGGGAAGCGTTTGAAGTGTTTGGGTTTTGGGACTTGGATTTAAAGGACCAAATCCGCCTCAAACGCAAATCGCAGGATAGCTGGCAAGTTCTGCCGGACCAGGCCGATATGGAAAACGCCCGCTTTATCCGCCCCCTGGGCCGCACGGACAAGTGCGTGCAGGTAGCGGGGATTAATGTATACCCGTCCCACGTAGAGGAGGTCCTCTCCCAGCATCCGGCGGTAAAGGAATGCAAAGTACGCCTGATGCGCCCGGAAGAGGGCGAGCGCTTAAAAGCGTTTATTGTTCTTAATGAAGGCTATAACGAAGGGCACCTGGATATTATCCGCACGCATTTACGGCAAAAACTATCCGTGCATGAAATGCCCCGCTCTTTTACGTTTGGGGATAAACTGCCCGTGAACGAAATTGGCAAAGCGGCCGATTGGTAAAACAAGCGGTTTTAAAAATAAAAAAATATCCTTTCCCCCTCTTTTGTTAGGGGGTTTTTTATGTTACAATACAAGTAGAGGCGGCAGGTCCGCCTCTTTGGCGCGTATAAAGGGGTTTAAATCTCCGTCGTACGTGCTTTTTTTATACCCAAAAGGCCTAGTGGGTTTTTGGGCCTTTTATCCCTTGTTTTTTGGGTCGCTAGGTGTTATAACATAAGTATAAGGCCGTATTGTATCTATTTATTTTTTAATGTTGAGGCTCCTATTATGACAAAACTTCTCTGCGCTATATTAAGTTTCTCCCTGTTTTTTGCCAGTGTTGCGCCGTCCTATGCTCAGGCGGCGGATGCTGCCGCCCGCACGCGTGCCCGTGTATCTATGGGTATTGATCAAGCCGTTCGTGCCCAAGTACGCAACGGCAAGTTTGCGGTGGCGGACAAAGTAGCCGAGGTAAAAGCGGTGGTAAAAGCGCTTACGGAAGGTGGTACCGGGGCGGAAGCTGCCGGTGGGGAGCTTACGTATGAAGACTTTAGCCGCGCCTATGAAAGCGGCATGAAGGAAGTATTGGCCGTTGCATTAGGGGAAGCGAAGACCGAAGAAGAACGTGCCTGGGTAAAAGGCGAATGGGACAAGATGATGAGCGCCACTGGCCGCAAGGCTGCGTATAGTGAATATCGCAAAACGAGCGGAGAAGTAGCGAAGGCGGCGGAAGAAGAAGCGCGTATATATTTAAAACAATTAGGCCGTGAGATTATAGCGGTTTATAAAGCGAATCGTAAGGCGGGGCTTGAGCTGATAAAGGAAGCCTTGCCTGTTTTTACGTCTGTAGGGGCGATTGATGCCAAAGTGAAAGCGCAGGGAGCGGCGGCCTTACGCGGGGCGGTAAACGCGGGTGCAAAGAGCTGCGGCAGCGTAGGTTTTATCAGCGGCATCAAAGCGCGCTTAGGGCGTGATGGGGACGTAAAAGAACAAGCCAAAGCGTGCCAAGGCGTCATTGAGCAAGCCTTGGCGTTAAGCGTATTGGGAGAAGACAGCGACGGCAAGATTAATGCGGACGCGGAAGCGTTAAGCAACTTATTAGCGCAAGGTTATAACGGGATTATGGGCCCTGCGGTGATAATGAGCGTAAGCCGGGGTCTGCTTGCGATGAACGGTGAAAGAGCATTAACGGCGGAGTTGGTAAAGATCAGCCGCCAGCTGCCGGACGTAGGTTTATTTGGGAATGATTTTTCGTTTTTAAGCGTAGGGGACTGGGTCAAGTTTGCGACTACGTTGAAAGGGGACTATGCGATTGGGAGTGAATACAGCTTTTACAAGGGTGAGAA
>CALUXL010000012.1 GCA_944324735.1 uncultured Elusimicrobiales bacterium | reverse complement strand
AACCTTTTTTGTAATGTAACCACGCTTTTTAAGCGGTGTTTTAATTTGTATTTTAATAGCTTTTTCCAAGCATCTTTTTAAAGTGCTTGCTTTGTTTTTTTTTGATAAATTTGATTAGAAATCAAATTTAATCAAAAAAGAGGCGGAACATGAAAAATTTTTCTACAGGGCGTTTAAACGGCTTTACGCTTGTTGAACTTTTGGTGGTGGTGTTGATAATTGGGATATTGGCGGCCGTTGCTTTGCCGCAATATCAAGTGGCGGTAGAAAAATCCCGCGCAACGCAAAACATTGTACGTTTGAATGCGCTGAAAACGGGCGCAACCAGTTATTATTTAGCCAATGGCGCTTGGCCCAGTGATGTTACTTTGCTGGATATAGATATTACAAAAGATGCTAAAACTATAGGTACAACTAATATTTCAGCAACGGAGCATACAGGCGTAATATATAAAGACGGTTCTGCCTGTGCGATAACATCATACGGCGCGGTTGGGTGTTATACTAAAAATACTTATATCGTTTGGTATTTTACTTCCTCGCTAAAATATTGCAGTGGATATACGGAAGTGGGAGACAGTGTGTGCAAGTCTATGGGGGGCTTTTCCAGTAATAACCAGTGTGGTGGCGGCAAGTACCCCTGTTATGTGCTGCCTTAAAGGTATGGAAGAAACCGGGAAAAATATTTTAAGGCGGCAGGAGCAAACACTCCTGCCGTTTTTGTTGTATTATGAAAACCCCCGGCTTTATAAGGCTGGGGGATATCTATTTATATTTTAATGGCGTTTTCCCTGGCTCTTGTTCCGGGGATGATATGTTAACCTGTGATGATTATTTCTATATTGATAATTTCTCAGGTACAGGTATAATAACGGAAAAAAGCGTTTCATATATTTCTATAGTTTATTGCCCTGGAGCGGTTCCTCATACTGACTGTGCTCAAACAAGAAAATTTGTTTATAGAATTTGGCTGGACCAGTCAAGCAGTCTTAATGAGAGAGTGTATTGGCAACATGGCCGAAGGTAACAATTTTTGTAAAAGCTTAGAATTTTAAACACAGCTGAAACTTTTACCCTGCCTTAACCGGCAGGGTTTTTGTATTTTCAAACAGGCGGCTGGCTGGCCAGCCGGTGTTTTAGGTATGTGGTTAATAAATATCCGGGCTGTCTTTGAAAGGGCCGTATCTTTTTCCGTCCCGGGTTTGTTTCATAAAATGCTCCAATGTCTTTTTGTATAGTACGGGGCGGTTCATACGGCGGATAATATAATCCAGGCGTATGCGTTGGTAATGGGGAGCAAATGCACAAAAGTGTTTCCAAACCAGAGTATCTTTTTTTAGTTCTTGTAACAGAAGGGGCGGAATAACAAAAGTGTTTGGGTCTAAATTCGGCAAGGTTTTTAAGCCGGCCGGGGTCATAATTCCTTTATCTATTGCCAAACGGGCAAGATGTTTATTTAATTCACTCCAGGAACTGGTAGCAGAACGAGGCGTCCAGCGTTGGCAGGAAAATTTCTCATCAAATTTGCATCGTTGGCCGTCAATCCAACCAAAACAAATGGCTTCTTGCACGGCGTCCGGGTAGGCTATACCCGGCAGGCCGGTATCTTTATGTGGGTAGAGAAGCCAAATCTCTTTTTTATTTTGATGATTTTGGCTAAGCCATAAATGCCAGTCTTTTCTTGTATGGGGATAAAAAGTTTCTGTAATGGGTGGCATAACGGTATTATAACAAAACCGTTATGCCGGTGCCGCAATGTGTGCAGGAGGGGGCTAAATTTCATAAAATATATATTAAAGAAGGTTTTTAATATATGCCTACCGCTATGAAAGAAGATTACTATAAAATTTTAAACATAGAACGCACGGCAACGGAAGTGGAAATTAAATCCGCCTTCCGCCGCCAGGCTATGAAATACCACCCGGACCGCAACCCCGGCGATAAGCAGGCCGAAGAACAATTTAAAAAAGTAAACGAGGCTTTTTCCGTCCTGTCTGACCCGCAAAAACGCCAAATGTATGACCAGTACGGGCACGACGGCGTAAACGGCGCCGGCGGCTTTAACGGTTTTAATGCGGGCGGTTTTGCTGATATTAACGATATTTTCGGCTCTGTTTTTGGGGATATTTTTGGCGGCGGTTTTGGCCGCCGCGGGGGCAAGCCCCGCGCCCAACGCGGAGAAGATTTAAAAGTGGATGTGGATGTTACGCTGGAAGAGGCCTTTAGCGGCAAGGAAGAAGAAGTTTCCTACACCCGCTTGGATACTTGCTCTGCCTGCCACGGCACGGGTGCGCAAGAAGGCAGCGCCCGCAAAACCTGCCGTTCCTGCGGAGGAAGCGGTACGGTAACCTATTCCCAGGGTTTTATTTCCATGCGCCAAACCTGCCCGGACTGCAACGGCACCGGCACGGTGATTGAAAAACCGTGTTTAAAATGCCACGGCAGCGGGGCGGAACGGGTAAAAGAAAAACTGACCGTTAAAATACCCTCCGGCGTGCGCACCGGCATTACGTTGCGTGTGGCCAACGGGGGAAATATTGGCGTAAACGGTGGCGGATTTGGTGATTTGTATGTGGAAGTACGCGTAAAAGAACACAAAATTTTCCGCCGCGAAGGGGACGACTTAGTGATTGATGCCCCCATCACATACCCGCAGGCCGTATTGGGCGGCAGCATCAAAGTGCCCACCATTGAAGGCAAAGAGCTGGAAGTAACCATCCCCAAAGGTACGCAATTTGGCGACGTGCTTAAAATGCAGGGCAACGGCATGCCGCGCCTGGGCAAAAAAGGCTTTGGGGATTTATTGGTAAACGTGAAAATAGAAGTAATCAAAAAACCCACGGCCCGCCAAAAGGAACTGCTGGAAGCCTTGGCTAAGGAAACGGGCGGCAAGAAGAGCTTCTTGCAGGAATTATTTTCCTAAGCCAAACCTGTTTTAAAAAACCCGGGGACCCCCGGGTTTTTTATTGGTGCCACCTGGCAGAGGGGCGCAAAGTTTATTACAATAAAATTATGAGCCAATATCTTGCCGATATTAAAGAAACCGAATTTTTTATCACGGATGATGAAGCCCACCACGTGGCGGCCGTAGCCCGCCATAAGGAGGGGGACGAAATTACCGTGTTTGACGGCAAAGGCCTGCAATTTACGGGCCGTATTGAACGGATACAAAAAAAATTTGTACGCGGAACTTTGCTTAAAAAAGTGCCGCTTCGTTTGCCGGCGGTAGAGCTGGAGCTGTACTTTGCGCCCAACTCCCGCACCGGGCTGGAAGAGGTGCTGGATAAATGCACCCAGCTGGGGGTGGCGGCATTATGCCCCATTACCACCGCCCGTACGGAGTATGACGTCCTGCGCAAATGGGAGGACAAATACCCCCGCTGGCGCCAGATTATGCTTAGTGCCTGCAAACAATGCAATACTCCCCGCCTGCCTGAAATTCACGAGCCGGTACCCTTTTTAACGGCCGTGCAGGATAAAATACCTTCTTTAATTACCTACGAGGCCGAAGAATCCCACACTGTGGCCTGGGGGCTGGAAAAACTGCTCTGCCCCAAACGCCTGCGCGTGTATGTAGGGCCTGCCGGCGGCTGGACGGATGAAGAAATCGTCATAGCGGCCCAATACGGCGTGTTACCCGTTACGCTGGGTGTAAATATCCTGCGTGCGGAAACGGCGTGTATAGCGGCCAGTGCAAAAATTTTATGAAATTTTTTATTAAAACCTTTGGCTGCCGCGTAAACCAGGTGGAAAGCCAAGCCTTGTTGGAAAACTTTTTCCGCCACGGGTGGACGCCTGCTGCTGATTTTGAAACGGCCGACTTGTGCCTTTTAAACACCTGCACCGTTACCCACCAGGCCGATAAAGACGTGGAAAAACAAATCCGCCAAATTTTGCGCCGCAACCCTGCTGCCCGGTTGGTGCTTACGGGCTGTTATGCAGCCGCCCATAAGGAGCATATCCAGCAAACCTTCCCACAGGCGGAAATTGTGGGCAAATATTCCCTGGGCCAAGTGCTATTTGGGGAGGAGGACCTGTGCTGGACGGTTTCCGGCCATGAAGGGCACAGCCGCGCTTTTATAAAAATACAGGATGGGTGCGATTGTTTCTGCTCTTATTGTATTGTTCCGTTTGCCCGTCCGGATAAACGCTCCAAGCCGCTGGCGGATGTGTTGCAGGAAATTTTAACCTTAGAACAAAAAGGCTTTACGGAAATTGTACTTACCGGCATCAATATCGGCAACTATCTATGCCCCAAAACCGGGGCGGATTTAGCCGCCCTGTGCCGGCAAATTGCCCAAATGCCGGGGCGTTTTCGGGTGCGGTTTTCTTCTATAGAATTGCAAACGGTAACCCCGGGCATTGTGGATTGTATGGCCGCCCGGCCGGACCGGTTCTGCAATTATTTCCATTTGCCTCTGCAGGCTGGTTGCGATAAAGTGCTGGCAGATATGAACCGCCATTATAATACGTCCGCTTACCGCGCCAAGGTGGAACTTCTGCGCTCCCGCGTGCCGGGTATTTCTATATTTGCGGATGT
This sequence comes from uncultured Elusimicrobiales bacterium, assembly GCA_944324735.1. Classification (GTDB taxonomy): domain Bacteria; phylum Elusimicrobiota; class Elusimicrobia; order Elusimicrobiales; family Elusimicrobiaceae; genus Avelusimicrobium. The sequence goes on along the minus strand of CALUXL010000012.1, from coordinate 20,186 downwards.
TATAGCCGGCTTTCCCACGGAAACGGAGGAAGATTTTAATACCACCTACTCTTTTATTAAAGGCCTTGCCCTGGCGGGGCTGCATGTGTTTAGCTATTCCCCACGCCCCAAAACCAAGGCCGCGCTTTTGCCGCAGCTTTCGCACGAAGAAATAAAACGCCGTGCGGACAGTTTGCGCGTGCTGGATAAACAGCTCCGGGCGGATTTTGCCTCCTCTTTGGTGGGCAGCCGGCAGGAAGTGTTTATAGAAAGTTGTTACGAGGGCCAGGTAAAAGGCGTTACGTCCAACTTTCAGCAGGTATTGCTGAGCGGGGTTCCCGCCGGCGCCAAAGGGCTGGTAACGGCTGTTATTGAAAGCGTGCAAGACGGCCTTTGCCACGGGCGTTACGTGGAGCCTTTGTAAGGCGTTTGCCCCTTGCGTATTGTATAGCGGCAAATGCTACAATATACGTAATGCTTTGCCTAGGCAGGAAGTACCAAGCCCTGTGTGTGGCGGCGTTTTTTTGTTTTTGGTATAATATTAATATAATTTGTTAGTTAACAAGTTAGATTCTTTTTAGGCAAGAGTTAAACAAAATGGTAGCCAAAAAAAATCTGTGTGTACTCATCTTGGCGGCCGGCAAAGGCACCCGGATGAAATCCCCTCTCCCCAAACCTTTACACCCGGTTTGCGGGCTTCCCATTATAGCGCATATTTTACAAGCGGCCCAGGCATTAAACCCGGCCGCCATTGGCCTTGTTGTTGGGCATGAAGCCCAAAAGATGGAAGAAGCCGTTAAAGAAGGACTACCTAAATGGGGGGTAACGGCACCGTTGGTGTTTGTGGAACAAACGGATCTTTCCGGTTCCGGCTCTGCCGTAAAAGCGGCGCTTCCGTTATTAAAACGTTTTGAAGACGTAATGGTGTTGAACGGGGATACCCCGCTTTTGGAAGCGCAAACGCTGGAAAAGATGTACAGCGCTTTTCAATCGAACGAAGCCGGCGCCATGGTGCTGGCCGTGCGCGTGCCGGATCCTGTCGGCTATGGCCGCGTGGTGCGCGAGCAGGACGGTTCCTTTGAAAAAATTGTGGAACACAGCGACGCGGACGAAAAAACCCTGTTAATTAATGAAATTAACAGCGGTATGTATGTTTTCAAATTTTCTTATTTAGACAAAGCCTTGCAAGCCCTTACCCCGCAAGGCCCCAAGCACGAATATTATTTAACCGATACGCTTGCCCATATCAAAGCGGCTAAACAGCCCGTTTTGGTATACGGCAGTGATGATTACGAGCAAGCCCTTGGCGTAAACAGCAAGGTTCAGCTGTCCCAGGCGGAGCTGATTATGCGTGAACGCGTAGCCCGCCGCTTGATGGACGAAGGCGTAACCATCCCCAACCCCAAAGCCGTGTTTATTGATGCACAGGCCCAAATTGGGGTGGACAGTTTTATCTGCCCCGGCTGCTATATTTGCGGCAAAACGGTGATTGGCAAAAACTGCATGCTGGAAGGCAATGTGTATATTAAGGATTCCGTCATTGGGGACAATGTAACCTTAAAGATGGGTACGTATATAGAGGACTCCACCGTGGAAGAACAATGCCAGCTGGGGCCGTATGCGCATTTGCGCCCGCAGAGCGTGCTGAAGAAAGGGGCCAAGGTGGGTAACTTTTCCGAGATTAAAAAATCGGTCATTGGGGAAGGTTCCAAAGTAAACCACTTAAGCTATATCGGCGATACGGACATGGGCGCCGGCGTAAACGTGGGGGCGGGAACCATTACTTGCAATTATGACGGGAAGAACAAACATAAAACCGTCATTGGGGACCATGTGTTTGTCGGGTCCAACGTCAATTTTGTGGCACCGGTAACGGTGGAAAATTATGCAAAAATCGGCGCGGGGTCAACCATTACCAAATTGGTACCGCAGGAATCTTTGGCAATAGCCCGTTCGCGTCAGGTTGTTTTGGAGAAAAAAGGTATAAAACATGACTAAAAGCGTAAACGGTGATTTAAGAATTTTTACCGGCAATTCCAACCCGGCATTAGCCCGTAAAATTTGCGAACACCTGAATATGGATTTGGGCAAATTGCGTGTTGAAAAATTTGCCGACGGCGAAATTGACGTACAAATCTTGGAAAGCGTCCGCGCGCATGACTGCTATATTATTCAGCCCACTTGCCCGCCCGTCAATGAAAACTTGATGGAACTTTTAATTATGATTGACGCTTTCAAACGCGCCAGCGCAGGCAAAATTACGGCGGTAATTCCGTACTTTGGCTACGCCCGCGCGGACCGCAAAGCTTCTCCCCGCGTACCGATAACCGCCAAACTGGCCAGCAACTTAATCACCACGGCCGGGGCGGACCGCATTATGACGGTGGACTTGCACGCCGGTCAAATCCAGGGGTTTTTTGACATCCCGGTAGACCACCTGCGTGCGCGCAAAGTATTTTTGGACTATTTTGACCATTTAAACCACTCGGACATTGTAGTGGTTTCCCCCGATGTGGGCGGTGTGGAACGCGCCCGCAAATTTGCCGCCCGGTTGGATGCCGGCTTGGTAATTATTGATAAACGCCGCCCCAAAGCCAACGAAGCGGTAGTATACAACGTAATTGGGGACGTGAAAGACAAAATAGCCATTATTTTTGATGATATCGTGGACACGGCCGGCACCCTTACCACCGTGGCCCAAAAAATCAAAGAACGGGGAGCGCGGGAAATTTACGCCGCGTGCACCCACGGGTTGTTGTCCAGAAACGCTTTGGACAAAATTAACAAATCCGATATTAAAAAGCTGATTATTTCGGACTCTTTGCCCATCCGGGACTTGGGGCCGAAGGTGGACGTATTGTCCGTTTCGTATTTATTGGCGGATGCCATAAAACGCAACCATGACGGCCGCTCCATCAGCGATATGTTTAACTAAATTTCACTTAGTGGAAATACAGGAGAAATAAAATGGAAGAATTGAATGTAACCGCCTCTTTAAGAGAAGGCATTGGCGTAAAAGGCGCCTTGTCCAAAATCCGGGCGGAAAAAAATGTTCCTGGCGTGATTTATGGCAGCCATAAAGAACCCGTCAGCATTATCGTAAGCTTAAAAGACGTGGAAAAAATCGTTAAAGCCGGTAAAAACACCATCGTGGAAGTAGCTTTGCCCAACGGCAAAGAACAAGTATTGGTAAAAGAAATCCAATACCACGTGGTGAAAGACACCCCTATTCACATTGATTTCCAGCGCGTATCTTTGACCGATAAAATGCACGTGGTTGTGCCGGTTAAATTGGTGGGCGAAGCGGCCGACGTTAAAAACTACGGCGCTTTGGTGGAACACATTATGCGCGAAATTGAAGTCAAAGCCTTGGTCAGCGCTATCCCGCACGAAATTGAAGTGGACATGACCCCCATGACCATCAACAAAGGTATTGTTGCCGGCGATATTAAATTGCCCAAAGGCGTGGAATTGGTAACCGATCCTCAGGCCCCTGTGGTGCACTTGATGATTCCGAAAGAAGAAGTAGCTGCCGCCCCGGCTGCTGATGCTGCCGCCGAGCCGGAAAGCTCTTCCACCAAAGGTAAAAAAGACGAGGACGGCAACCTGACCAAAAACGCCGAAGCGAAGAAATAACCTATGGCAGAACTCTTCCTGGTTGCCGGGCTGGGTAACCCGGGCGCACAGTATCAGCAAACCAGGCACAACGCCGGTTTTATGGTGCTGGATGAACTCATCCGCCGCCACGGGGCTGATTGCAAAGCCTGGCAAAACCTGGGAGAATATGCCAAAGTATGTTTGCAAGGCAAAGACGTACTTTTTGCCAAACCGCTTACCTATATGAATGAATCGGGCCGGATGGTGTCCAGTCTGGCCCGGTTCTTTAAAATTCCCGCCCAAAATATGCTGGTGTGTTTTGATGATCTGTCCCTGGATTTGGGGCATATCCGCATGCGTGCGTCCGGTTCGGCCGGGGGCCAAAAGGGTATGAAGAACATTATTGAGCTGATGGGTACGCAAAACATTGCGCGCCTGCGGGTGGGGATAGGGCCCAAGCCGGCCCCGTTTGACACGGCGGACTTTGTGCTTTCCCGCTTTTCCCGGGCGGATATGGAGGTTCTTTCTCCGGCGCTCTCCAAAGCGGCCGACGCGGTGGAAAGCTGGCTGGCCAACGGGCTGGAAAAAACCATGAGCCGCTTTAACGGTTAATTTGCAGGTAAACGGTATACGCAAACGGGCAGAAAGCCCGTTTTTTTGTCTAAAAATTAACAGTTTGGCGTAAAAAAGTTTAAAATACCTTAAAATTTCCTCTATAACGCCTAAAATACTATAATATATTTATGACGATTACAGAATTCAAAACTGCCTGCAGTGCCATTGAGCAGGAATATAAAACCAAAATTGCCGCCGCGGCTGATTTGGCCGCCGTGGAAGAATTGCGCGTTGCCGCCCTGGGCCGCAAAGGCGCATTGACGGAACTTTTAAAAGGATTAAAAGATTTTTCTATTGAAGACAAAAAAACCGCCGGCCCGCTGGGCAACGCGCTCAAAGCATCCTTAGCGGCTGCGTTGGACGAAAAAACCGCCTTTTTTGCCGCCAAGCAAATTAATGACGAATTAAATAAAACCAATTTGGATTTAACCCTCCCCGCTTTTCCCGTAGCCCAAGGCCACCAGCATCCGCTTTCTGTTGCGATGGACCGCATGACCACCATTCTTTCCCGCTTGGGTTTTGAATGGGCCGAAGGCCCCTGGGTGGAAGATGAAAAGCATAACTTTGATATGCTTAACATCCCCAAACATCACCCAGCGCGCGACGCGCAGGACACTTTTTTTGCCGATACGGGCATGCTTTCCATGGTGCTTCGCACGCACACTTCTAACGTGCAAAGCCGGTATATGGAAAAACACCAGCCGCCTATTCGCATTATGGCGCCGGGGCGCGTTTTTCGCAATGACAGTTTAGACGCTACCCACAGCCCGGTATTCCACCAGATTGAAGGGTTGTATGTGGATAAAAATGTGTCCATGGCGGATTTGAAGCAGGATTTAACCGCTTTTATGCAAGGTTTATTCGGTAACAAAGCGCAAATCCGTTTCCGCCCGTCTTTCTTCCCGTTTACGGAACCCAGCGCGGAAGTGGACGTAAAATGTGTATTTTGCCAAGGCAAAGGCTGCCCGGTTTGCAAAGGCAGCGGCTGGATTGAGATGTTAGGTTCCGGCGTGGTGCACCCCAATGTGCTTAGAAACTGCGGCATTGACCCGGAAGTATACAGCGGTTACGCCTTTGGCGTAGGGGTAGAACGTTTGGCCATGATGATGATGAACATCAACGATATCCGCACGTTTTATGAAAACGACGTGCGTGTTCTTTCCCAATTTTAAGGATTTGATAAATGAAAATACTGTACTCTTGGTTAAAAGATTTTATTGATTTAGACTTAACGCCCGAGGAAATGGTTCAAAACTTTGTTCACTTGGGTATTGAAGTAGCCAGTGTGGAAACCACCGGCGCCGATTTTGAAGGCGTACACGTGGCTCAAATTACCCACATTGAGGACCACCCCAATTCCGACCACCTTCACCTGGTGGATTTGGATTTAGGCGGTGGTAAAACCCAGCGCGTGGTATGCGGCGCGCCCAATGTGGCCGTGGGGCAAAAAGTGCCTTTGGCCCGCGTAGGTGCCCGCTTGGGCAAGATTGTCATGAAGCCGGCCGTCATCCGCGGGGTAGCCTCGGAAGGGATGATTTGTTCTTCCGATGAATTGGGCCTTACCCACACCCGTGCCCACGGCATTTTGGTGTTGGATGAAAACATCCCGCTGGGGACAGACGTTTCCACCCTGTACGGCAAAAAAGACACGGTCTTTGATTTGGAAATTACCTCCAACCGCCCGGATTTGCTTTCCCACTTAGGGGTAGCGCGGGAGTTGGGTGTTCTGCTTAACAAACCGGTCAAACTTCCGCAAATACCGGAAGTTAAAACCCAAGGTGCCTCTTTGCATATTGATATACAGGCCCCGCAAGGCTGCCCGCGCTATATTGGGCGTGTGATCCGCGGGGTAAAAAATACCACCTCGCCCGAATTTATACAGGAACGCCTTAGCGCCATGGGCCTCAACCCTAAAAACGCCTTGGTGGATATTACCAACTATGTAATGTTTGAACTGGGCCACCCCTTGCACGCGTTTGACCGCACGGAAGTGGAGGGCAATAATGTCGTGGTACGCTTTGCCAAACCCGGCGAGAAATTTACCATTTTGGACGGGCGCGAGCTGGAACTGGCCGAAGATTCTTTGGTCATTGCGGACGATAAAAAAGCCACCGCTTTGGCGGGGGTGATGGGCGGGCTCAACTCCGGCATTAAAGAAGACACGCAGGACGTGTTTGTTGAAGCCGCTTATTTTGACGCCTCCACCATTAACAAAACGGTAAAACGTTTTGGCGTTTCGTCCGATTCTTCCCAACGCTTTGAACGCGGCACGGATATTGAGGGCGCCATGCTGGCCATGCGCCGCGCCACGCAGCTTATTTGCGATATTTGCGGCGGCACCCCCAGCGAACTGGCCGACGCTTACCCCGAAGTATACCAAAACCCGGTGGTGGAATTTACCCCGGCGCAAATCAATGGTATTTTGGGTACGCAGTTGGATGAAGAAACGCTGAAAGGTATTTTCTCCCGCTTGGCGCTGGAATTTAACGCCGGTGCCGATAAATGGTCTTTCCGTGCCCCCACCTATCGGCGCGATTTAACCACCCGCTGGGACCTGGCCGAAGAAGCCGCCCGCTTTGCCGGGTACGACAATATCCCCCTGGCCCCCAGCAAAGCCACCGTGGTATTTGCCGATAACCCCAAAGGCATTGATATTACCAAAAAGATGAGCGCAGAACTGATTGGTATGGGCTTTTATGAATGCAAAAATATCGATTTTGTGGGTGAAAAAGAATTAAAAGCTTTTGGTTTTGACCCCAAACATTGCATTCATATTAAAAACGCCATGGCTTTAGGGTGGGATTATTTGCGCCCCACGTTGCTCCCCTCTTTGCTTAAAAATATTGAGTTCAACCAAAAACGCGGGCAGCACAACCTGGCTTTCTTTGAAGCCACCAAAACATTTGCTTTGTTTAAAAACTACCCCGGTGAAAGCTACACCGTGGCCGGTGTGCTGACAGGCAATTTGCAAACCCGTCCCTTCTTTGCGGGCGGGCTGACCAAGCCGGATTTTTACTTTGTAAAAGGCGTGGTGCAAAGCCTGCTGGGTACGGCGGTAAAACTGCAGCCCAGCGCCCAGGCGCCGGTGTATATGCACCCCAAAATTTCCATGGATATTTTGGACGGGGGCAAAAAAATCGGCACGTTTGGTAAATTCCACCCGCTTACGCTGAAGGCCTTTGGCGTAAAAGGGACGGAAGTATGGGGTTTTGAATTCTCCTGCAAAGCGTTGGAAAAAGCTTTCTGCGCGCAGAACTTTAACCCCATGACGGCGCCGGCCGTATTCCCGCCGTCTTTGCGGGATTTGTCCGTCGTGCTGGATGAAAACGTGCCTTATGCCAAGGTGGAAAGCGTACTGGGCCAAACCGGCCTGGACGTAAAAATGAGCTATGAACTGATTGACCTGTACCAGGGCGAACATTTGCCCGCCGGTAAAAAGAGCATGACGTTTAGCCTGGCTTTTTCCCACCCGCAGCGCACGTTAAAAGATGCGGAAACAGACGCCGCTTTTAATAAAATAGTGGCCGAGCTGGGTGCCAAATTGGGTGCCAGCCTGAGGTAAAGCCCATGCAGGAAAAACTCAAACAGCTGGAGCTATTGGTTTCGCAGGTAATGGCGCGGCGTAAAGAGGCCGAGGCCCAAAACGCCGCCCTGCGCCAGCGCGTGCGCCAGTTGGAAGAGTCCGCCGCCAAACTGCGTGAAGCGGAAAGCGAGCTGAAAACCCTGCGGGAGTGGAAACGTAACACCCAAACGGTGCTTAAGCGTTTGGCGGCCCGCGTGGATAAAGAAATTCAAAAAGCCCAAGAAAAGCGCGACGAAATTGTTTAACGCTTATCAATGGGCCGTTATTTAAAAAAGGGGGGCCAGGCTCCCCTTTTTTAGCCCGCTTGGGGCGGGTTTCTTTGCGGTATTAAAAAGGTACAATACAACTATGGCAAAAGATATTATACAAGTGGAAATACGCAAAATCCCGCTGGATGTAGAAATACAAGGTTTGGGCGGGGTGGAGATTACCAACCTGGCCGCAGAAGTGGAAAAGAAAATGACCGAACTGCGTGAGAACGGAGAAATTGACACCCTCAAACAAGCCCTCCTTACGGCTTTGCATTTTGCCGCCCAAGTATACGTACAGGGTGAAAACGAAGGCGGCCGGCGCAAAGAAGAAGAAACACGGGTAGACCATTTAATTTCCAAATTAAAAGCTTCTTTATAAAGGATGACCTATGGCGGATGATGAAAACTTAATGCCCTTGGCCGCGCGCCAAGCCCCCAAAACCCTGGAAGATTTTGCCGGCCAGCCCCATTTGCTGGGCAAAGGCAAAATGCTGCGCCGCCTGCTGGAAACGGACACCATAAAATCCGCCGTGTTTTTTGGCCCGCCCGGTTGTGGCAAAACCGCCACGGCGCGCTATATTGCCTCGCGCACGCATGCGGTAACGGTGGAGCTAAACGCCGCGGCCGCCGGTGTGGCCGACTTAAAAAAAGTATTAACCGAAGCCAAAGAGCGCATGCGCAACCCCGGTTTTGAGGAGCGCCGAACCCTGGTTATTTTGGACGAAATCCACCACTTTAACAAAACCCAGCAGGACGTGCTTTTGCCGTCCGTGGAGCGCGGGGACATTATTTTAATTGGCATCACGACCGAAAACCCCTATTTTTACATCAACACCGCTCTTCTCTCCCGCTTTAGTGTATTTGAGTTTAAACCGCTTGGCCCGGGGGACTTGCGCCAAATCCTCTTCCGCGCCGCCAAGAAGGAAAACGCCGCCCTTACCAATGATGCGACCGACTATTTTATCACCCAATCCAACGGGGACGGGCGCAAAATGTTAAACGCTTTTGAAATTGCCGTCCTTACTACCGAGCCGGACGCCCAGGGCATTAAACAAATTGATTTGGATATTGCCAAAGAGTGCATCCAAAAACGCCATTTAAATTATGATAAAAAAGGCGACGAACATTATGACATTATTTCCGCCTTTATTAAATCCATGCGCGGGTCCGACCCGGACGCCGCCGTCTACTGGCTGGCCCGTATGCTGGAAAGCGGCGAAGACCCCCGTTTTATCGCCCGGCGCATTTTAATTTGCGCCAGCGAAGACGTGGGCCTGGCCGAGCCGGCCGCCATTATGATTGCCGAGGCTGCTTTTAAAGCGGCCGAAGTATTGGGCATGCCGGAGGTTCGCATTCCGCTTGCGCACGCGGCCATTTATATAGCGTGTTGCCCCAAAAGCAACTCTGCCTATAAAGCCATTGATGCGGCCCTGGCCGAAGTGCGCGAAGGCCGCTACCGCCCGGTGCCGGACCATCTGCGCTCCGGCGGTAAAAACCGCGGGTATAAATACGCGCATGACTATCCAAACCACTATGTAAAACAGCAGTATATGCCCAGCCCCATGCAGTTTTACGTGCCGGGGGAACTGGGTAAAGAGCCGGCTCTTATCCAACGCCTTAAAAAATTAAAAGAGGACTAAATGGAACCCGAAAGACCTTTTTGCGGGCAGGTGTTTTCCGTCACCGAATTAAACGGCGTTATTAAACAAATGCTGGAAGGCGTTTTTGCCGGTATTTTTGTGGAGGGGGAAGTTTCCAACCTGCGCGAAGCCGCCAGCGGGCACATCTATTTTGATTTGAAAGACAAAAACGGTGTGCTGGCGGCCGTATTGTTTAAAGGGTACGGCTGGCGCTTTGCCCAAATGCTGGAAGACGGCCTAAACGTGCGGGTAATGGGGGACGTGAGCTGTTACGCCAAGCAGGGGCGGTATCAGATAGTGGTAAAATCGGTGGAGCCGCTTTCCCAGGGTAAACTGTTTTTAGAATTTGAAAAATTAAAACACAAACTGCAGCTGGAGGGGTTGTTTGACGAGTCCCGCAAAAAGCCCATCCCCGCTTACCCCAAGCGTATTGGGGTGGTTACTTCTCCCACCGGGGCCGCGGTGCGGGATATTTTGTCCGTTCTTCGCCGCCGCAACCCCAATTTGGATGTGATCATCGCCCCCGTTTTGGTACAGGGGGACGAAGCCGCCCCGCAAATTGTGCAAGCCATTAAAGATTTAAACCAATTAAAACCCGCCATTGCTGTTATGCCGGTGGGCCGCGCCGGCGGCAGTATCGAAGATTTATGGGCATTTAACGCAGCGCCCGTAGCCCGTGCCATTGCGGCCAGCCGCGTGCCGGTTATTTCCTGCGTAGGGCACGAGGTGGACTTTACCATTGCCGATTTTGTGGCCGATTTGCGCGCCCCCACCCCGTCCGCCGCGGCGGAACTGGTGGTGCAAAACGCGCAAAACACGCGCGAGAAAGTATCCCAGCTGGCCAAGCGTTTGGCGCAGGCCGTATCCGTGTTGTACGAGCGCGCCGCCCGCCGGCTGGAAGCGGCCGTAAACAACCGAGTGTTTTTGGAACCCTCTGTTTTAACGCGGGAGCAGGAACAGCGCGTGGACGAGCTGACCCTTTCCCTGCAGGACCGTATGCAAACCCTGGCGGAAGGATATTCCCGCCGGCTGGAAGCGGCCGCGCATAAATTAAGCGCGCTTAACCCGCAGGCGGTATTAAAGCGCGGTTACAGCATTACCCGCAACGCGCAGGGGCAAATTATCAGCCGCGTACTGCAAACGGCCGAGCAGGAAACCCTTTTTATTCAAGTACAAGACGGCACAATACGCGCCGAAGTAAAGTGAGGACGCATGACCAAAAAAACCTTTGAAAGCCAACTGGCCCGTTTGGAAGAAATTGTTTCCGCCCTGGAAGCGGAACAGACGGATTTAGACGCTTCCGTTAAACTGTTTGAGGAAGGCATGGCCCTTTCCCAGGCGCTTAGCGCCAAGTTGGAAGACGTAAAATTTAAAGTAAACGCGTTAAAACGCCAGGGGGGAACCCTTTCTTTAACCCCGTTTGACGCGAAGGAAGACGACGATGCCGAGTAAAAAACTACGCCTGGATATGGCACTGATAGAACAAGGGTTCTTTGCCAGCCGCACCCGCGCGCAGGCCAGCATTATGGCGGGTGAAGTATTGGTAAACGGCCAGGTGGATACACGGGCGGACCGCTCCATCCTGCCCGAAGACGTACTGAGCCTAAAAGAAAAAAGCTGCCCCTATGTATCGCGCGGCGGTTTAAAACTGGCCGGTGCGTTAAAAGCCTGGAATTTAAGCGTAAAAGACAAAGTATGCGTGGATATTGGGGTGGCCACGGGGGGATTTTCGGACTGTATGGTTCAGGCCGGCGCCAAAGACGTGTACGGGGTGGACGTGGGCAAAGGCCAGCTGGCCAGTGAAATGCTTCGCTATAAAAACTTTCATTTTAAGCCGGAAACCAACGCCCGCTATATGACGCCGGATTTGTTTGAAGAGGCCCCGCAGTTTGCCGCGGTGGACGTGTCTTTCATTTCTCTTAAAATGATTATGGAGCCTTTGTTTCATGTAATGGCGCCGGAGGGGGATATTGTGTTTTTAATTAAGCCCCAGTTTGAGCTTTCCCCCAAGCAGGTTCCGCACGGCATTGTAAAGACGGAAGAAAACCGCCAGGCGGCCATTGCCAGCGTGCAGGGCTTTTTTGAAGAGCATTTAAAAGATAAGTTTGGCGCCCAATCTATGGCGCTGATGGAAAGCCCCATTAAAGGCACCCACGGCAATACAGAATACCTGTGGCATGTGCGTTTTAAAAAACCTTGTTAAACCTTTTCCGGCCCGCAAGCAAGCGGGCCGGTTTTGTTTTGAGGCGGGGGCTTGGTTTTTGGGGCTATATTTGTTATAAAGGTAAAAAGGGCCGGTTTGGAAAGGGCCCGTAACCGGAAGGGATTTATGGCTGATACCAAGGCAATTTTTTTGTTCTTGTCGTTTTTGTTTCTCTCTTTGGGCGCGTGGGCGGAGGCTCCGCGTCACCCCGCGTTGGCGGGCCTTCGTCAGGAAATTATGTCCATGCAGCCGGGGCCGGCTAAGGATGAAACCGTCCGCCGCGTCTTGTCGTACCGGGAGGACGACCAAACCCTTCTCTTACATGCCAGCCTTCAAGGGGATGTGGCACTCATTGCCCGCTTGGCGCAAGTGTTGCCGGATACCCGCGTCTTTCAAGCCAAAGACCGCCTAAAACGTAATGCTTTCCACTTAGCCGCTAGTTATGATACCGCCTTGGAACTTATGAAAACCTATGCCGTCTTGCGCGGCAGAGAAACCCAAGATATGAGTGATGTTTTTGATCGCCGCGCCTTTAAAACCGCACTGATTAACGCGGGGGACTTACGCTCCGAAACGCCCCTTATGGCCCAGGTTCGCGCCAAACGCTATGACGTGGCTTTCTTATACTTAACCAAAAATGCAGACTTAAACCGCAAAACCGTGGCGGGAGATACCGTTATGCACATGTTGGTGCGCCAATGCGCGGGGAACAACCCCCAAGCGTTGGACCTGTTGCAAAGTTTTTTGAACGGGGAGCCTTACAGCGTTTTCTTGCGCGACGGGAAGGACCGCACCCCACTCGATTTAGCGCATGAAATCCGCGCGCGCGTAGCTTTTGAAAAGATTAAAGAAGTACAACAAACCGAGCAGGAAAGCCGCGCCCGCAATATACGCATTGCCTTGCGCAACTTTTTTACCAATTAAATCATCCAACGATACAAAAACCCCGCTTTTGCAAGCGGGGTTTTTTGTCGGCAAATTTGAGGCTTAGGCGGCGGGAGCCATGGCGGCTTTTACGTCCGCCCCCATGGGGGTGGGCATGCCGGTTTTATCCACGCAGACCAAAGTGGTTTTGCCTTTGGTGCAAAGGCGGCCGTTTTGGTTGGTGATGATGTTTTCAAACACAATTTTAATGTCCGACACTTCCACCACGCGGGTGCTTACGTCAATTACGTCCGCATAGCGCACGGAATATTTATATTCCACTTCCTGCCGGGCTACCACAAAATAAAGCCCTCTTTGCATAAGGGCGGGCACGCTAAAGCCCTTTTCGGCCATATACAGGGTGCGGGCTTCTTCAAAATATTTTAAATAGTTGGCGTAATATACCACGTTGCCGCAGTCCGTATCGTGGTAAAAGATGGTTTTTTTCATGGTTATTCTCCAATAATTTTAACAAGTACGCGTTTGTTGCGCTGGCCGTCAAATTCGGCATAAAAAATGGTTTCCCAGGGGCCAAAATCCAGCCGCCCGTTGGTAACGGCTACCACCACTTCCCTTCCCATCAGGGTGCGCTTTAAGTGGGCGTCCCCGTTGTCTTCACCGGTTAGGTTGTGTTGGTATTTATCTACCCCGTAGGGGGCCAGTTCTTCTACCCAGCGCAGGAAATCCCGGTGCAGGCCGGATTCGTTATCATTAATAAACACGCTGGAAGTAATATGCATGGAATTTACCAGGCATAACCCTTCTTTTATGCCGCTTTTGGCCAGGGCTTCTTCCACTTGCGGGGTAATGTTTACAATTTGGTAACGCTGCGGGGTATGAATATGCAGGTATTGGGTATGTGATTTCATATATATTATTATACTTATTCTACGGGCTGAATTTATGGCCTAGATTTGTTAAAATAAAAATATGAATTTAGAAGAAATAAAAAAGCGTTTGCGTACCCCACAAAAAGTAGTAAAGGAACAAGCCCACCAGGCAGCGGTGGCGGAATCGCGCCGTAAAGCGGCCCAGCGCCCCAAAACCTGGCTGGATTATATGCCCCTGATTGCTATGGGCATTACAATAGGGGTGTTGTTCTTATCGCTTATTTTTGTTTTAGCTTCTAAAAACAAGGCGGAAAATATCCCCGCCGCGCTGGACCCGGCCAACTTAAAGGGCCTTTCCGTAGCCAAGGATTTTAACCCCTCCACCGGGGTTCGTTACGTGCAAATCCAGCAAGGGCAGGACAGAAGCGCCTCCGTCATCGGCCTGGGTACCACCATCCCCATTCTTAGCCGCTATAATTTAAATACTTTTAATACGGGTAATTTTAAAACCATTGGCGCGGCCCCGTGGGCACTTACTTTAAATATTGCCTCAAACGTGGACGACCCGGAAATTCTGCCCTATTTATTAAACCGGGATGATATGATTAAAAGCTTTTTAGCCCGGCCGGACGTGGCTAACTTGCTTAATGACCCGATTGAGCTGAAACTATTTGTGGAAGACCAGGCCGCTATGGATGAGTTCTTTCAGGATGAAACGGTAAAACGCGTGCTGGCGGATGAAAAATTATTAAACACCATTGCGGGCAGCCGCTTTATGGCGTTTTTGTTAATTAGCAAATCGGCCAAATATTACAGAGATCACCCGCAGGAAGCGGCCAAAATTATCAACTCCAACCATTATTTGGTGGAGATGAAAAACAACCCCTTTGTCCGTCGGGCGGTACAGCAAAATCCGTACCTTAAAAAAATATCGTCTGTACTTTTAAAATAAAATTTGTTATAATATTTGTGTTGGGAATAAAGAAAGATTTTGCGGGCGTGGTTCAATGGTAGAACGCGACCTTGCCAAGGTTGAGACGAGAGTTCGATTCTCTTCGCCCGCTCCATTTAGAAACCTCCGGTTAATACCGGAGGTTTTTTTATGTCCTCCTTGTATAGGGAAAGACTGCCGCCAGGCGGAAAGGGGTGAAAGGTCCTATTTTTTTATGGGTCCAAAAACCCAGCCTATTAGGCCCAACGGCCCTGGGCGCGGGGCCGGGTTAAATTATACTGTAATGTAAGAGGACGTTATGAAAAAGACACTTTTACTTACTTTCCTTTTGTTATGTGTAACAGGCTTGCAGGCCAAACCGGCTGCCGGGCTGCAGAAGGCGTTGCATCCGGCTTCTCAGCAGGCCTTGTTGGACCACGTAAACTTTGCGCCCTCCATTGATTTAAATAAAGAAGATAAATTTGGCAACACCCCCCTGTTTGCCGCCGCCCAAAAAGGCGACGTGCGCGGCATTTTGTGGATGCAAAAAGCCGCCCCCAACGGGGAATATTTATTGCACACGGGCAAAGACGGCAACAACGTGTTGCACATCGCCCGCGATATGGAAACTTTTGAAGTAGTGCTTCGCTCCATCCGCCATTTCTACCCGCAAGATTTTAAAGCCAAAGTGGCCGCCTTGCTGGAGCAGAAAAACGATTTGAAAGAAACCCCTTTGCGCGCCCAGTTAAATTATGGCAAAGGTGATATCTTTATAAAATACTTCCCGCAAACGCGTTTATTTAAACAAATGTCCCGCGTGCAGGCTAAACTTTCCCAGGGCGGGCTGGTGGCCGAAGTAGCCCAGGACGAAAAAGAAGCCGTGTTGGAAAAATCGAAAGATTTAAGCGGTGTTACTCTTCCCCAAGCAATGCGGCGCATGGCCCGCCGCCCGGGTATGCAGAGTGCGGCCCGCCTGTTCCAGGAAAGATTTCCCTCCTTATAATTTTTTCATAGCCTCCCGCCCCGGATAAGCAATTATCCGGGGTTTTTTTGTGCTTTTATTAAAGGGTGTATTTTTTGCTAGACTATACGTATGGAACCGCAAGAAATAGGCCGCGTACGCAAAAATACTTATAATTTGCGCGGGTTTAAACGCACTTTTATCTTTATTTTAATAGCCGCTATTTTGGTGGCTACGGGGTCTGTGCTGGCTTGGAAACAGGTAACCAACCGCCTGTCCCAAGATGCACGGGAATCCATTGAGTCTGCCGGCCGGGAACTGGCCGAAAATTTTAACTATTTGCTGGAAGCGGAGTTCCAGATTCTTTCTTCCATTTCCGTTTCGTTGGAAGCACCTGCCGTGCTGGCCAACAAACAGCGCCTGGTGGGGTATTTGGAACGGCAAAACAAACGCAATGTGTTTGATTTAACCGGCTACCAAGCGCCGGACGGAACGGCCTGGTTTTCCAATGGTAAAACGCTAAAATGGTTCCTTTCCCAAGCGGTGGTGGACGCCGTTTATAAACAGGGGCAGTTCATTTCCGGCCGCCGCAAAAACCCGTTTGAAAACGAAGATATCCTAATTTTTGCCGTCCCCTTAAAAGAAGGGGAAGAAAAAGGCGTGGTGTTTGCCACGCATACGGCCACTTTTTACCGCCAAACCTTAACCGCCAACCTGTGGCAGGGAAACGGGATTGGCATTATTATGGATAAAGATGGCGATATTGTACTTTCCGCCCCTAAGTCTTCCTACGGCAATATTTTTGAGATGATGAGTGACTTTTTATTTGATGCGGGCTTCTCGGCCGATCAAATAAAAGAGGAAGTCTCCTCCGGCAAAAGCGGTTTAAGCGGGTATTCTTTGCGTGGGGAACACCGTTTTGCAGCCTATCACCCTTTAAAATATAACAATTGGTATGCGTTTGCCGTATTGCCCACCGCTTTCGTGGCCGAAAAGGCCCTGGGGCTTATGGTAATGGCGTGGCTGATTTGTTTTTCCGTCATCGCGGTGCTGGTGGTATGTATTGTGTTTATGCTCCGTATGCAGCATCAAAACGGGCGTGCCTTATATGCTATGGGGTTTGTGGATTCGTTAACCCAGGCGGATAACTTAAACTCTTTCCATTTTAAATACGCGGCCGCGGTGGAAGCTTTCAAAAAGAAAGGAGTTCCCTTTGCTTTAGCGGTGGTAAACATCAACCGTTTTAAAGCGGTAAACGATATTTACGGCCTGGAAGAGGGAGACAAAATTTTAAAACAGGTGGCTGCCGCTTTGCAGGAAGGCCTGCAGGAAGGGGAGCTTTTTTGCCGTTCCTCGGCCGATGAATTTTTGCTTTTGTTGGCCTGCCCCGGCCGTACGGATTTGGCCTTGCGGTTGGAAAACGTGGCCCAGCGTGCGGGGCGTTTTTGCCAGGCGGACGGCAAATGCCTGCCCCTTTCTTTAACTTGCGGCGTGTATGTGGTGGATGAGGATTCCCCTTTCTATATTATGGTGGACCGCGCCAAACTGGCCCTTTCCTCCGCCCGCCAGCGTGCCGGCGCCGTATATGCTTTTTATGACGAAGCCTTCCGCCGCCGCATCGTGGCTGAAAAACACATTGAAAGCCATATGGAAAGCGCCCTGCAGAACGGAGAATTTAAACTATATCTCCAGCCCAAATGTGATTTTAAAACCGGCAAAATAGAAAGTGCCGAAGCCTTGGTGCGTTGGGAACAGCCCGGCAAAGGCTTAATTGCGCCGGATAATTTTATCCCCATCTTTGAAAAGAACGGTTTTATTTTAGAGCTGGACTGGTTTATGTTAAAACAAACCCTGGGCCTGCTGAAGGAATGGAAGGAAGCGGGGTTAAACATTGTACCCATTGGCATTAACTTTTCCCGCCTGCATTTGGACGATCCTTCTTTTGTGGAAGAACTTTCCCGCCTGGCGGACGAATATGGTGTAGACCATCAATTTTTAGAAGCGGAACTGACGGAAAGTGTGGTATTTGGCAATACCGCCATTATGAAGCGCTTTGTGGACGATTTACACGCCAAAGGTTTTTCCGTGGCGATGGACGATTTTGGTTCCGGTTACTCTTCCTTAAACGTATTAAAGAACCTGGAGTTTGACTGCGTAAAGCTGGACAAAGAATTCCTGATGCGTGAAGAAGGCAGCACCCGCATGCGGGCCATTATATCGGGCCTGGTAAGCATGATTAAAAGTTTGGGCGGCAAGATTGTGGCCGAAGGCGTGGAAACGCAGGAACAGGCGCAGTTTTTGCAGTCTATCGGGTGCGATTTGGCACAGGGCTATTTGTTTTATAAGCCTTTGTCCCCGCAGGAATTTGCTAAACTCCTGCCGGCGGCGGGCTCTACGGGCCAAAAAGCGCAGTAAACTTTCGGCTATCCTAAAAATTTAATGGAATTAGGCAAAATGACGTCTTCCATTACGCTTAGGGCGTAGGAGTCGGTCATCCCGGCAATATAATCCACAATAATTTCATCTTGTTGGCTGGTTTGCGTATATACGCGCTGCATGGAGCGTATATAATTGGCAAAAGCGCGGGCGGTTTGTTTGCCTTCTTTATCATAAGCGGCAAAATCAAAACCGTAGCGGGTGAATAAGGTACGGAAATAATCAAACAAATCGGCAATGCGGCGGTCTATGGTTTCTTTGCGCTGGCGCATTTGGGCGTTGTGGTAGATATAGTCATAATTAAAATGGCGCAGGCAGGAGATAAGTTCAAACTTCTCCGGTGAAAAACCAATATAGTCCTTATCGGCCGAGTGGTGTATCAAATCCAGCGAAAGGGTGTTGATAATTTCCCCGTTGTTGGTGCCCAGTTCGCGCTGAACGGCTTGGGGGATATCCGCCTTGGTGATTAATTTGGCTTTTACGGCGTCTTCAATATCCCGCCCCAAATAGGCAATTTTATCGGCCAGGCGCACAATACAGCCTTCATAGGTGGAGGGCATTTGGTTGCGGCCGGTAATTTTTTCCAAATCATTGGGTTGTTTGGCGGGGCGCAGCTGGGTGGTGGCAAAGTCTTCTCCGCAGTGGCAGATGATACCGTCCTTTACGGCAAAGGTTAAGTTTAGCCCTTCCCCGCAGTTAGCCAGGTGTTCCACCACGCGGTAGCTGTTAATTTCATGTAAAAAAGTTTTGGGGGCAATGCAGGCGGCAATGGCGCGTTCGCCTTCGTGCCCAAAGGGGGCGTGGCCAATGTCGTGCCCAAGGCCGATGGCGTAGGCCAGGTCTTGGTTTAAGTCCCAGTTGCCGCTTTTGTTTAAGCCCCGGCAGATGCTGGCCGCTATGGTGGCCACGTGCAGTACGTGTTCAATGCGGGTGCAGATGTGGTCGTTATCCGGGGCAAAGAAAACCTGCGTTTTGTGTTTTAACCTTCTGAAGGGAAGGGAATGGATGATTTTGGTTTGATCGCGGAAATATTCGTCCCGCACGTCCGGTGTATGGGGGTGGGTGCGGTGCAGATAAATTTCTTCGGCAAAAGGGTTCTTATTCATAAAATTATGATACCATAATATAAAAGCCCGGTGAATGGGCTGCTGGCGGAGGATTGATATGCAAACCAAACCCGTTGTATATGCCGGGTCTTTTGACCCGATTACCAATGGCCATGCGGATATTATCCGCCGTGCCGCCCGCGTATTTGG
The DNA here is from genome assembly GCA_944324735.1 of uncultured Elusimicrobiales bacterium. Taxonomy (GTDB): domain Bacteria; phylum Elusimicrobiota; class Elusimicrobia; order Elusimicrobiales; family Elusimicrobiaceae; genus Avelusimicrobium. The sequence goes on along the minus strand of CALUXL010000012.1, from coordinate 980 downwards.
CGCGGTGCGGGTGGTGGTGCTTGCCAATCCACGCAAAAAACCGCTTTTTACCGTGCAGGAACGGTTGGATTTAATCCGCCAGAACACGGCGGATATCCCGGGCGTAAGTGTGGATAGTTACGGCGGGCTGCTGGTGGATTACTTGCACCAAAAGGGTTTAAATGTGGTGGTGCGCGGGGTACGCGGCGCGGCCGAAGCCGAGGCCGAAGCCGCCTATGCGCAGGCCAACCGTTTGCTATCCCCGGATGTGGAAATTGTATGGATCCCGGCGGACCCGGCATTAAGTTTTGTCAGCTCTTCGGCCGTGCGGGAAAGTTTTTCCTACGGGCGTGAACTGCCGGGGTATGTGTCTGCCTGTACGGCCAAGGCCCTGCAAGCCAAATATACGCAAACATCCTCTCAGCCGGGGCCAGAAGGCCCAAAAACAAAATAGGCCCTTTGGGCCCTTGTGCGTCTCTTTTTAAGTTTATTACAATATAGCTGGAGCAATTTAAAGGAGACACTGTATGTACCGCAAGAAACTAGGGTTTCGCCCGTGTACATGCTTGCCGGGCGGAGAAATTCTCTGCAAGGCGGGGCATGGTGCGCGTTTCTCTTTTTTCCCTCTGGGCGTGTTAGAGGGCGGCCGGTGCAAAACAAATACTCCTCTTTTTGTAGCAAAAAACAATCTTTTTTATTTATCCCTTATAGGGCCAAAAATCTTATAAATATAGGACTTTTGGCCCTGTTTTTTTATGCATTTGTTTGCAAGACTATTGGGAGGAGAACATTCTTATGATGAAATTTCTGTCTTTGCTTTTGAGCTTTAGTTTGATATTCACCTCATTGGTTCCCTCCTATGCGGAAGCAGCCTCTTCTGTGTCCAGACAGAAAGCCTTAATTGAATCTCAAATTTCCAATCATATTGATCAAGCTGTTCGTGCCCAAGTACGCAACGGCAAGTTTGCGGTGGCGGACAAAGTAGCCGAGGTAAAAGCGGT
>CALUXL010000011.1 GCA_944324735.1 uncultured Elusimicrobiales bacterium | reverse complement strand
CGGTATTCTTTTTAAATTTAAATACCAAGGGCGGCAAATAACTGATAAAAAAGCCGGTAGCCAGCAGGCGTATTAGCGTTTGCATGCGTCAATACTCCAGGATTTTTGCAAGAGTTCCCAGTTATTTTTTAAATAGGAAATGGCGCTAATCCACGTAATTACGGCCGCAATGGCGGTAATGCCATAGGGGATGGTTTTTAAGGTGTAAAAGGTAATTTCAAACGCGTAGCGGGTGGCGCCGCGGGTCATGAGCATTAAGTGGTATACATCCAGCACAAAGAATATGGTTCCCACTGCCGCCATTTGGATAACGGTTTTAAATTTGCCCCAGCGTTCGGCCGCCATTACTTTGCCTTCCAGCGCGGCAATTACGCGCAGGGTGGAAATCATCAGTTCCCTAAGCATAATAAAAAACACGGCCCAGATGGGTACGTCCAGCTCTCTAATGCCTACAAAAGCAAACAAGGCGGCACATACCAAAATCTTGTCCACAAAAGGGTCCACAATAGCCCCAAACGGGGTGATGGTATTGGTTTGACGGGCAATTTTGCCGTCCACCCAGTCCGTAGACGCTGCCACAATAAAAATAATCGTGGCAATAAAACGCGCCCACGCAAAAGGCATTAAGATAAATAAAAACATCAGTATGGATAAGCCGGCGCGGCTTAAAGTAATTTTGTTGGCCAAAGTCATCATTTTTTTAGAACCTCTTTAAATAAATTTTGAGAGACAGATTTGTTTTTTACCGTATTTTTTAAATCGGCTTTGGTTTGCATTAAATCGGCTTCAATAATAATGCTGGTAGGAAAATAATCCTGCGGGTTTAATACCAAATACAGTTTATAGTCGGCCTGTTGTTTGGGCGTAAGCAGCAGAATGATGCGCTCTTTATTAGCGGAAAATACGCTTACTTGGTGTGCGTCCAAAAGGGCCGAGTAGTTGCCAAAATCAAACAAAGCTTTATTGGGCTGGCCGTTTACCCAGTCTGCCCACGGGCCGGCGGTTATCAACTGGCCTTTAGCGTCTAACACTTTTAAGGTCTTTTTATCCGTAACGGCGGATTGGTCGGTCTTTTTGTCGTTATCCAAGGTGTCCAGCCGAAGCAGATTGCCCGCTTTTTTGTAATACAATTTACCGTGGGAACGGCTAATTACTACCCCATCGTAAGAGGAGGTTTGCTCAAAATCCGTTTCCAGTGAGGTTAGGTTTTTATCCCATGCACGCAACAGGGCAACCGGGTCTTTTACGGTTTCTTGTTGGGCGGCGGCCTGCGGTTTGGCTTCTTGGGCGGCGTATGCGGCCGGGCCCAGTAAACATAACAGGGCCGCCAGCAGGCAGGCGCTATTTATAAACGGTTTCATAGGTTTCTTCCTTATAGTTATGGTCATAGGGCGGGTTTTTAAGTTCATCAATTCCCGCGTCTATCATTTCGTAATGTATTTCCCAGCGGTTGGAACCTTCCGGCTTGGAAATATACCCCTTCATTTCCAGCACGCTTAAAATATTGGTGGCGCGCGCGCTGGAACCAAAATTGGCTTTTAACAAATCCTGCGATACGCGACGGCGTTCTTTTATTAGCTCTAGCGCCTGCAAAATCTCTTCCGCGCTGGCACCCAGCCCGTCCGCCGGGCGTGCGCCGGGTTGTTGTTCGGCCACAATTTGCACCGGGTAATCCGGCGCGCCTTGGGCGCGTAAAAAGTCCGCCACGGCGTTAATTTCTTTTTCAGACACGTAAGCACCCTGTATACGCAAGGGGGTCTTGTCCGACGTGCTTTGATACAGCATATCCCCGCGGCCCAATAAGTCTTCGGCCCCGGTGCTGTCTAAAATTACCTTCGAGTCTATGGACGACGCCACCTGCAACGCAATGCGCGAAGGCAAGTTGGCCTTAATTACACCCGTAATTACTTTTACGGACGGACGCTGTGTGCACAAAATTAAATGTATACCCAGCGCGCGCCCCATTTGCGCCAAGCGCTGTACGGAGTCTTCAATAGAGGCTTTGGTTTGCAACATCAAATCGGCCATTTCATCGATAATAACAAAGATGTAGAACATCTTTTCTTCCCCGTGTTCTTCGGCCCATTTGTTGTAGCCTTCCATATTTTTTACTTTGGCCAGCTGCATAATTTTAAGGCGTTTTTCCATTACCTTTACCAGCATCTGTAAAGATTTGGCCGCCCCGTTTGCGTCCGTCACCACGTCTACATCGTCGCAGGAGGTCTTGGGGTCATACAAATACGGTATGCCTTCATACAGGGTCAGTTCCACGCGTTTGGGGTCAATCATCAAAAACTTGGCCTCATCGGGGCGCAGTTTATAGATGATGGACATAATAATGGAATGCAAACAAATGGATTTACCGCTGTTGGTAGCACCCGCAATTAAGATGTGGGGCCATTTTTCCGCCACGGAACCGGCCGGTTCCCCGTCCGCGTAGCGGCCCAGGGCTATCGGTATAGCCGCTTTGGAGTTGGCATACACGGGGGACTGTAAAATTTCCTTCATGGTAACCATAACCGGTCGTTCGTTCGGGATTTCAAACCCAACGGCGTTTTTACCCGGAATAGGTGCCTGCACACGGATGGCGCGGGCTTCCATACTGGCCTGTATGTCCTGCGTGCGGGCCGTAATGGAGGCAATGGTTACACCCGGATCCGGCTTGATTTCATAACGGGTTACCACCGGCCCCGGGGATACACCGGTTACGCTGGCTTTAATGTCAAAATTCTTTAAAGTCTGCTCCAGGCGTTTGGTGGCTTGGGTGATTTCTTCATCCGTGGGGCCCACAATGCCGTTATTGACGGGGTCATTCAGTAAATCCAAAGACGGCAGACGGAAGGTTTTGGGGTCAAATTTAGGGCGTTCTCCATCCGTTTCCTGGGCGGGTGCGGGCGGATTGTTGGCCGGGGCGCTTTCCGCGCGCAGTTGTTCCGGGCGGGGCAGTTTAATCATTTGCGCCACCGGGCGGCGGATTTCCGGCTTGGAGCGCGGGCGGTCTTCTTCTTCCTCGGGTTCTTCTTCGGGCGTTTGGGTAAGGCTGGCTTTGCGTTCCTTTTTGGCGTTTTCTTTAATGGCTTCTTTACCGGTGGAAACTTTTTCTTTCAGTTCCGCACGCGCGTCCATCCATTCGTTAAAGTCAGAGCGGATAAATTCTCCCACTTTTTGTACAATAACCACCCACGGTATGGCAAATAACATATGCAGGCCCACCAAAACCAGCGCCAGGGAAAATACCCCCGCACCAAAGGAGCCCACAATGCCTTTGAACCAATAGAAAATACTTTGCCCTACCTGGCCGCCGGAAATTTGGGAATCGGTCAAAATAAGTTTTAAAAGCGTTAAAAAGCTGGACGACGCACACACCGTTACACACGTACCCAGCAAAAAGAATAAGAAAGCGGCGCTTTTTTGGCGCATGCTTTGCACCAGCCAATAAGCTAAAAAGAGCGGAATTAAAGCCGCGCTTTGGCCCAGTGTATGGTATAGTTCCCGCGCCATTTCTTCCCCCACCGTGCCGCGGCCCACGTTAAACCACAAAATACAAAACAGCCACACACAGGCCGCCGCGCCTAAAATAAACAAAGCGGTGGGCACCCAGCGGGCGGAAGACTGTTTTTTCGTTCTTTTTTTGGATTTTTTATACGTGTAACTATATCTGGCCATACCTGTATATTTTACATTTTTTTAATGGGTTTGTAAGCAAAGCGCACGCCTGGAGCTGGAAATAAAAAAAGCCCGGCATTTCTATTATGCCGGGCTTTTGTAAAAAGGGCTTTAAGCCGCTTGCTGTTGCTGCGCAGGGGCGGCCGGTTGGGGCTCGCTTTGCGCTAAAGAAACATTATAGTTCAGCTCGTCCGCTTCCAAGGTAATTTTACCTTGAGCGTACAAAGCCCCCAGCGCCATATACAATACGGAACTGGACAGGCGGATATTAATTTTCAGCTTCCAGGAAGAAGCCGTTTTATGCTCCGCCAGGTATTCCATAATCCGCGCCGAGGCGGTTTGTATAGTTTCTTGCAAAGGATTCATAATTAAGCCCGTTCAATGGCAAATAACGCATCGCCCTGTTTAATGGGTTTGCCGTTTTCCACCAATACTTTTTTAACTACGCAGGGGAATTCCGCGCGTACTTCGTTAAATACTTTCATGGCTTCAATCAGGCAGATTACGTCGCCTTTTTCCACTTTGGCGCCTTCTTTTACAAAGGGCGGCGCAGAAGGAGTGGACCCGCGGAAGAAGATACCCATTAACGGGGATTTGATTACTTCTTTATATTGTTCCTGCGCGGCGGCCGGGTGAGCCCCGCCGGAAACGGTGGCCGCACCGCCCACATTAACGGGTACGGGCATAATGGCCGGTTTGGCTTTTACCAAGCGCAGGTACAGGCCTTTTTGGTTATATTCAATGGTATCTAAAGAATTGTCCTGCATGAACCCGTAAAGCTGTTTAACTTCTTTCAAGATCGGGGATTCTTTCACTGCGGTTTTGGCGGCAGTGGCAGAAACATTCTTTTTGGCTGCTGTTTTTTTCATAAAGAAAATAACCTCGGTTATAAATTTACAAAAATTTGCTTCCCTTTATTTTACATAATTTTTAGCCCCGGAACACATAAAAAGCAGGGGCTTACTTGCCATTGGGACGGATTTCCTTTATAATTTGGGGAAATATTTTCTCCAGCTCAAACACGCTTACCGCTTGCGTCAGGCCGGGCTGCATTACCCCCGTATTAATACCCAGCACACGCCCCGTGTTAGGCTCAAGCAGTGGCCCCCCCGCTTGCTGAGGCGTAAAAACCGTGTCCGCCAGTAAATAACGGGTTCCGTTTAAACGGGCCACCCCGCTTAAAACCCCCTGGGTTACGGGGGTTTTGCCCACGCCTAAAGAAACCACTTTTTCCCCCTTAAACAAATGCGGGCTTTTGCTTTCCAGCTCAAGCGGGCGGGTTGGGTAAGAAACGTTTATTTTTAAAAGGGCCGCATTGCGTGCTGTATTGCGGGCGGTTACCCGGGCTTTAACGGGGGCTCCATCGGGGACAGAAAGATATACAAAATCCGCCCCTTTTACAAGCGCGGCCGCCGTAAGCAGGTAGCCGTTTGGCGTAATAAAGAAGGCCGCCCCGGAGGACTTGGTAATGGGGTTTTGTATTTCCGCCACGCTTTGCAGTAAGTGGTGATAACGGCCGGTTGGGGATAAGGAGGCTTCTTCCAAAGCGGCAAAAGGGGCGGTGAAAGCCCGGTTATCTTCTTGTATATAGCCCACCACCTGGTTTAGCAGTTCCTGCAAGGCTTGGTAAACCTGGGAGGAAAGGGTGCTTCCCATCTTTTGCAACTGTATAGGGGTGAAGGCCCCTAAAGTATAGGGCGCCAAAAAACTAAGCGCGCGGGCGGAAAAAGAAAAGTGCGGAACAATGTGGCGGCTTTCTTCGTACTGGGCGGTAACTTCCCCGCTGGCACGGTGGCGGATGGTTACGCGCAGGGTAGCGTCAAAAGGGGCAAAATTACTGATGGGGAAATACCGCTTGCGCCCTTTGCAGGTGTGGGAATTATCAAACTGAGGAAAAAACTCTACCAGGGCGGTGTAATCATAGGGGTAGTTTTCCCCCTGCAGGTGGGCATTTATGGAAGCCTCTTGCAGGGATTTTGCCAGTGCCTGGGCGGCCTCTTTTGGGGCCGGTAACTCAAACACCAAGTAAGGTATACAACATGGGGATAAACACTCAAAAAACATGCTTTGCGGCATGGGGTAGGTTACTTGTAAAGTAAATGGTGTAGCGTTTTGCGTGCGGGTTACCTTGGGGGTGGATTGGGTATCCACGCGCTGCGGCGCGCAAGCGCTGCATATCCCCCACACCGCTAAGATGAAAGCAAAAAGTTTGCCGTTTCCCGTATGCATAATACATATATTATACAAAAGCAAACCCCGCTTGCAGGGCGGGGGTTGCGGTGGGTGAAATTATAACTTTAAGTTGCCTTCTTTTAAGATTTGCTTATATTCTTCTACCAAAGGCCTTAAATCATGCGGGGTATCCTGTGGGTAAGCGTAAGTGGCCCATTGGCGGATGATGTTAATTTGAGTTTTGTGTTCTTTTTCAAACGCTTGCACACGGGCCAGGGCCGCTTTGCCCTGAGGGGTGTTGAGGTATTGGTAACTTTCGGTAAAAATTTTATAAACGCGTGCTTTTTCCGTCAGCGTAGCGTCCGAGCTGGAAGCGCCTGATGTGGCTAACGCGCGGATAATGGGCATGTCTTTTTTATTGGCGCGTTCAAAATCTTTCAGATCTTTTTTACTGATGATTTTGTAAGTTTTGCCAGGGGCGGTGCGCGGCTGGGCGTTTTGCGGTGCGCTAAAAGCCGGGGCTTGAGGGGCTTTTTCCAGCGCGGGGTTGGGCGTGCTGGCGGCTGGGAGTGCGTCCGGCTGGAACTTGCCATCCGTTTTAGCCTTTATGGCCTGGCTGGCCGGGTTAACCGGCTGGGCAGAGGTGGCAAGGGGTTTTTTATCCGGCTCAAAAGTTTTTTTGGTGCGGCGGCTGGGCGCGGGAACATAATTATTGCCCTGGGCGGCCGGCTGAGTAAGCGTATTTTGCCAAGCGGCGTAACCTTGGCGCAGGTTTTCAAAATGAGCCAGCACGGCTTGTTCCTGCGCGTTAAGCGTTTGCCCGCTGCGTTTTTTGTGTGCGGCGGTGTTTAAGATGACGCCATTTTGAGAGATAAAATCGTCCATTTCTTCTTTGGTTACCTGGGCCGGGCGTTGCGGGCGGACGGCAGGAACAGAAATGTTTTTTAATTCACTTAAAGCATTGTTTTTGGCTTGTTTGCTTAAGTAAGCGGCCGTTTGCGTGACCGGGGCCGGTTTGGCTAAAGCCGGGGTTTCTTCCACGCCCAGTAAATGGCGCAATTGGGCGGCTTGCTGTTCAAAACGGGCTTTGGCCTTGCAGTCCGCATGGGCATATTGTTTGGTTCCGTCTTGGTTATAAACGGAGGCCACTGCCCCGCAGCGGCCGTCAATGGCTTGGCCGCAAATGGCGCAAGTGTGCATTTCCACCTGGGAGGGGTGCTTGTGCATGTCCTGCTCGCATTTGGTGCGTTCCTGGTGGGTGCGGATAAAAGATAAATCCTGCTGTTCCTTCCAGTTATTATAATATTCTTGGGCGCAGGCGGAAGATTTTTCTATATACCAGTCCCTCCCTTTGTAAACGGATACCAGGCGCTCGCTCTTTTCCACCCATTCCCCGCAGATGGTGCGTACTTTATTATCGGGAACGGCAACGGTTTCTTTCTCCACGTTGGGGCGTACGGGCAACACAAACGCGGGTGAAGAAACACTTTTAATCGGGAATAAATCGTTCAAAAATTCGGTAGATACGTCTTGCTGAATTTTGGTGTTAAGTACAAACCCACCCCCTAAATTAATTTGTTTTTGGGGCTGTGCTTGCAGAGAAGACGCTAATGCAAGGCTTGTTACTAAAATAAGTATATTACGGCTCATTTACACTCCTTTTAACGGACTATTTATCTGTTTTACCGCTCATTAATCAACCAGGCTGTCTATGGTGTGGTTATAATCGTGTATTTGCTGGTTTTCAAAGGCACGCTGGGCGGCCTCTTCTTCATATTGGGCGCGTTTTTGCCCGTCGGATTCTTTAAAAGAAACTCCGGCGCGTTTTAATTTTGCGCGCGCAATGCCCATCTCTTTATAAGACATGGGGGCTTGGTGGGCTAACTCCGCCCGCATGTTTTCAAATTGAATCCAGACGCGTACTTCATTGTCTGATAAACTTTCGTTTAAATTGCGTTTTTTTACAATATTTTTAAAAGTAGCGGCATTTTCTTGGGCAAATTTAGAAACTTCGCTTAAAGTAGCCGGGCGGCGGGTTAACGCCTGCTTGGTCTGGCCTTTTTGTATGCGGGCCTGGGCCGGGGTTAAGGCTTGTAAAACTTGTTTTTTGGTATGCTGGGCCAGTACGTCCGCCGGGCGAACAGGCGCCTGTTGCGGTTTGGCTTGCGGCTGGGCCGGTTTAGCGGGTAAAGGGCGTAAACCCAAGGTGGCGTAAGGCTGGGGGTTGGCGGCTTTTTTAGCGGGCAAAGCCGGCTGCCAGTTTTTTAATTGAGAGTCTTGATGAGTTTTGGTATTTAAAACAAAACCACCGCCTAAGTTGATTTGGCGTTGATACTGCGCGTGAGCGGCGGCCCCCGGCAGTAAGATAACGGCTAAAGCCAGTAAAGCAATTTTGTGCTGCATTTTTCCCCCTATACTACAAGTAACTACATATAGTATAGATTTCTTGCTAAACAGCAACAAGAGCCAAAAGACCTATTTGTGGTGTAGGCCCCGCCCTGTTTTAAAGCATATCCCCGTCTTTTAGCAGGTGGCTGGTCCACTCCAGCAAATGGGTGCAGATTTCTTGCGGGTTGTTTATTTCCCC
>CALUXL010000010.1 GCA_944324735.1 uncultured Elusimicrobiales bacterium | reverse complement strand
CCCGTTATTGGACGGCCGCAAAGGCGCACAGACGGACGATGTCGTCAATAATTTCCCGGCCGAACCTACCTTGGACTTTCCCGGTACGTGTTTCTCTTCTTTGGAAAATTGCGTAGGCTCCAATACGACGGGTAATTTAAACGTAAAATTTAACGGCGGTGCGGCTTCTTTTAAAGGCCCCGCGGGATATAATGACCCGGCTAGCCGCATTAACCAAATCACTACGGATGCGAATCGCTTGCGTTTGGAAAGTGTATACGCCACGGTAAAAGGAAAATTAAACATTACCGGCGTGGGTACATATTCCTATCGCAACTTAAATGCCAGCACGCCTTTAAGATTAGCGGGTAACTGGGTGCCGCTTCCCAGCGTGGACGGCGTAGGTGCGAGAACGTTAAAATGGGAAACGCGCAAAACGGTAAAACACCCGGATAAGGGTGGCGAAAGCGTAAAAATTTTAGTGTTGGAAGGAAGCGGCGGTGGAACTCCGCCCACATGCACCCCTCAAACTTGCAGTCCTCAGCCGTGCCCAAGCGGGCAGACGGGGCAGATTAATTACACCTGGAACCAAAGCCAGTGCAAATGTGTAGAAAGTTCCAGAACATGCTCTTCTAGTTCCAATTGTTCTGATGCTTCTTATAAGGCCAGTCATAAGAGCGAATGTTGCCCTACTGCACCTTATTCCGATACTGTTTGTTGGACAAATAAAGCTTCGTGGAAATATATTCCCGGTTCTTACAAGCAAGTTGCCTGGGAGGAAAGAGGAAATCAAGTGCGTTCGAAATTAGGTTGCTCTAATTCTACTCAGATGAGTGGGACATTAGGTCCAAGAAACCCTCCTTGCTATTCCCAAGGTGGATGTTCCTTTAGAATTTACTTAGACGGAGGATCGTTTCCTCCTACAGTAGGTGACAAGAGTTGTCCCGCCCACTGTAATAATAATGCCGTTTGTGTTGCTTATGTAGGCACATGGATTTGTTCTCCTTATAAAGACTCTTCCGTGATAGACTTTGGTTCTTATTCTTTTAGATGTACGGCTTCGTACGCTAAAAACGGTTGGTAAACATTTGGACTGCCTTTTGTAATACAAAGGCACTTCCTGTCAAGGGTCTGCCCGTAAGGGCAGGCCCTTTTTATAGGGGCCTTGCAATATGGTAAAATAAGTTTATGGCAATACGCAAAATTGTAAAATACGGCGATGATATCCTGCGCCAAAAATTAAAACCGGTGGATTATAACGCGTTGGCGCCGCAGCTGCCCCAACTCTTAAAAGATATGGAAGAAACCTGCTTATCTGTTCGCGGGGTGGGTTTGGCGGCCAACCAGATTGGTTTGCCGTACCGTTTGGCGGTTATTTTGATACCGGACGCTTCTTCTAAGGATGAAAACGCTTATAAACGCTATGTCATCATCAACCCGCAGATTCTTTCCATGCGGGGGGAAAAGCTGGAGGAGGAAGGCTGCCTTTCTTTGCCCGGCTTATGGGCAGAAGTAACGCGCGCCACGGATGTGACCGTTTCTTTTTTGGATGAAAACGGCAAAGAACAAACCCTGCGCGCCCGCGGCCTGCTGGCCAAGGCTTTCCAGCACGAGGTGGACCACTTGGACGGAAAACTGTTTATAGACTTGGTAGACCCCATGCTAAAGCCGGAACTAAAAAAAGCCATTAAAAAACTGCGTAAAGACTGGAATTAATTTTTACGTTTTTATTTCCCCGGGGTGTACAACCCCGGGGTTTTTTATGTATTTCTTGCATTGCCTGCTTATTTTTAATAAACTAAACCTATGTTGATTATTTCTTTTGCTAAATGCGCCGTTAAACAGAACAAGAGCAAAAAACGCTCTTGCTGTTTGGCTTGTGCTTTGGCGGAAAGATAAACCCATTTTGTAATTAAACAGAACCCCCCGCTTAAAGTACAAGCGGGGGGTATTTTTATGTAAGGAGAAAAACTATGTGTTTCAAATATCAGGACGAAGAATTCTTTGCCGAGGGCGTAAGCCTTAAAAAATTAGCGCAGGAAGTGGGCACCCCCTTTTATTGCTATTCTTCGGATAAGTTGACACGTAATTTTCAGTCTTATCAGCAGGCACTTAAAGAATTTAACAGTACGGTTTGCTATTCCGTAAAAGCCAACCCCAATTTGGGCGTACTTAGCACGCTGGCCCGGCAGGGTTGCGGGGCGGATGTGGTTTCCGCGGGGGAAATGTACGTGGCTTTAAAAGCCGGGGTACCTGCGGACAAAATTGTATTTTCCGGTGTGGGTAAAACGCAGGAAGAACTCACCCAAGCCATAAAAAACCAGATTTTACAGATTAATGCCGAATCCGTAGCCGAGGTGGAAACCATCAACCGCATCGCCATTGATTTGGGTTTAAAAGCCAATGTGGCCCTGCGCGTAAACCCGGATGTGGACGCGCTGACCCACGTAAAAATTACCACCGGCAAAAAAGAAAATAAATTTGGCGTGGATTGGGACGATGCCCTCCCGCTCTACCGTGCCGCCGCCCGCATGCCGGGCATACGCTTGGTGGGTATAGCAGTGCATATCGGTTCCCAATTGTTGGATTTGCAGCCCTTTCGCTTTGCGTTTACCAAAATTGCCCAAATGGTGCGCACTTTGGAACAGGAAGGTATTGTGCTGGATAATATAGACTTGGGCGGCGGACTGGGCATTAATTACAATGTGGAACTGCCCCCTACGTGCGAGGCTTATGCCGCCGTAGTGCGCGAAACTTTGGGTGATTTAAATAAACACATTATTGTGGAGCCCGGGCGCAGTATTGTGGGCAATATGGGTATTTTGGTTACCCGGGTGTTGTACACCAAACAAATGGGGGAGAAAAACTTTATTATTGTGGACGCAGGTATGAACGACTTGGTCCGCCCCGCCATGTATGATGCCTGGCACACCATTTTGCCGGTGCAGCGCCGCGGAGTGGCCCCTATTATTGCCGATGTAGTGGGGCCGATTTGTGAGTCGGGCGATGTTTTTGCCAAAGACCGCATTATAGAGCCTGTCCAACAAGGGGAGCTACTTGCTATAATGTGTGCAGGGGCCTATGGGGCGGCGATGTCTTCCATCTATAATTTCCGCCCGTTAGTGCCCGAGGTGATGGTGCACGGTGACAACTTTTGTGTAGTGCGCCGCCGTACCTCGTATGAAGAAATGCTATCGGGCCATTGCGTGCCGCAGTGGCTGTAATAAAGGGTGATTATGAAACAGATTTGTATTATGAAGTTTGGCGGCAATACGCTGGCCAATAAACCAAAACTTTTGCAGGCGGCCCAGCTGATAAAATCCCGCTATGATGCGGGGTTTATCCCGGTGGTGGTGGCTTCGGCCAACGGTAATTTAACCGATGTTTTGCTGGACCATGCCTACAGCATTACCCCCAACCCCGAAAAGCGGGAACTGGATATGTTGGTTACCACCGGGGAACGCGTAAGCGTGGCGCTTTTGTCCATTGCGTTACGCGCGGTGGATGTGCCGGCCGTATCGCTTACCGGCAGCCAAATTGGCCTGATTACCACCTGCACCCATACAGGGGCGGACATTCTTTCTTTGAAAGGGGACCGCTTGGTAAAAGAAATCCAGCAAGGGCATGTGCCCATAGTGGCAGGCTTTCAAGGTATTGGTGAAAATAAAGAAATTACCACCTTAAAACGCGGCGGCAGTGATGTTTCCGCCGTGTTTTTGGCCAGCCAGCTGGGGGCGCACCATGTGGAAATGGTAAAAGATGTGGACGGCGTTTACTCGGCCGACCCCAATAAAGACATTAAAGCCCAGCGTTACGAAGTGCTGGATTTTGATGAAATGTATAAACTGGCCCTAAACGGCGCCAATGTGCTCC
>CALUXL010000009.1 GCA_944324735.1 uncultured Elusimicrobiales bacterium | reverse complement strand
GGGTTTCAACACCAGCATTACCCCGCAAACGGAAGAAACCACAAAGGCTAATAAAAGCAGCGTGCTCCACACATTGCGCCCCAGCGGATGTTTGCTTTTAGCCAGTTGCCCAGGGGTTTGAGTCTCTTGCGGCTGCGCGGTTTGTTGCGGGGCCGGTTGCTCTATGGTTGTTTCCGGCGCGGACGGGTTTGTCACGTCCGGCGGGATAGGCAGGGGCTGCGGTTTTAACGGGGCGGGAAGGCCCAGCGTGGAAGCGGTTTTTTCGTTTTCGTACAGGCGTTTTTCCCAGGTTTTTTCCAGGCGGTTTTGCGTGGAAGTAGGAGGGAAAGCGTCTTTCCAGTCTTCGGTATTCATGGTCATAAAAATCCTCTCCGGTAAAATCTTAATTAATTATACAATTTAAATTGCTAGAATATTTTTATCCAATTTCTTATACCCGCGCCATACGCGGGGGAGGGTTTATGTTTACCGGGGTTTACACCGCTTTAATTACGCCGTTTGACGTAAACGGCAATATCGATTACCCCTCCTTAGGGGCTTTGCTGGAAACACAAATAAAAGCCGGGGTGGACGGGCTTGTTCTGCTTGGCACCACGGCCGAAGCCGCCACCATGACGGCACAAGAAAAACAAGATTTGCTGGACTTTGCCGTTAACAAAATAAACGGCCGCGTAAAAATCATCATTGGCACCGGCACCAACAGCACCGTTACCACGCTGGAAAACACCCGCCAGGCCTTAACTTATAAGCCCGACGGCGTGCTGGTGGTTACCCCTTATTATAATAAGCCCAATGCTTCGGGCCTAATTGCCCATTACCAGGCCGTCGCCCAGTTGGGTACGCCTATTGTGCTGTATCATATACCGGGACGCACCGGGCTGAAAGTACCCGCCGCCACGATGGACAAACTGCTGGAACAGGTGCCGCAAATACGCGGGGTGAAAGAGTCCGACTATGACATGGCCGGCGTAACGGATTTTGCCGTCAAACACGCCTCCCAAGTAAACTATTTGTGCGGCAATGACGATTTATTCTTATCCTTCCTTTCCATTGGCGCCAGCGGCATTATCAGTGCGGCGGCCAACGTGTTTGCCCCGGCTTTTGTGGCCGTATACAAAGCGTTTCAAAAAGGGGACACCCAAAAAGCGTGGGAGCTTTACAAACCGCTTTACCCGCTTATTAAAGCCTGCTATTTTGAAACCAACCCCACTTGCGTAAAGTATATGCTGTCTCGCTTAAACGTATGCGGGGATACGGTGCGCCTGCCTTTGGGCCCGGTGGCAAAAGAAACCAAAAGCAAAGTGGACGCCTTGCTGGAAAAAGCAGACGCCAATTTATTTATTTAAGAGGACTTTATGAAAACCGCAGGTATTATTGGCATTAACGGCATGGTAGGGCAGAAACTGCTGGCCGAATTTAAAAAAATTAAAACTCCGTTTGAAATAAAAACTTTCGGCCGTCAGGACGATATTACCCCCCTGGATATTGCCGTTTTGTGTACGGATAACCCGGACTCCCGCCTGCTGGCCGGCCAATTAAAAGACAAAGTGCGCTTTATTGTGGATATGTCTTCCGAGTTTCGCCTGGAGCCCGATGTGCCCCTGGTCATCCCGGAAATCAACCCGCAAACCATCACCGCACAAACCCGCTTAATTGCCAGCCCCAACTGCACCACCACCGGCCTGGTGATGACCTTGGCCGCCCTGCGCGGGCACTATACGCCAACGGAAATTTTCTTTTGTTCCTACCAGGCCATCAGCGGCGGCGGCAAAAAACTGCTGGAAGATTTCCACACCCCCGGCTCTTTATACGCCAACAACTGTGTGCCGCAAATTGGCTCCATACAGCCTAGCGGCTACACCAGCGAAGAGCTAAAAGGCATTTTTGAAACCCGCAAAATTTTAGACTTACCGCAAGTAAAAGTATACCCGCACACGGTGCGTGTGGGGGTGGAAAACTCCCACTCTTTAGGCGTAACGGCCAAGCTGGACAAACCGGCCGATTTGGACGAAATCAAAAACCTGATGAATGCATTTCCCAATTTAAAATATACGGACGATATTGTAACCCCCAAACAGGTAAGCGGGCAGGAAACTACTTACGCCTGCCGCCTGCGCCGGGATTTGTATGAACCCAATGTCATCCATTACTTTATTACCTTTGACAACCTGCTAAAAGGCGCCGCCATGAACGCACGCCAGATAGTGGAGTTGCTATTGGAGAAATTTTAATGAAATCCATTTTAATAAACGGCGGCAAAGGCAAAATGGGGCAAGCCATGGCCCGCTTAATTGAAAAGAACCCCTCCCTGGGGCTCAGCGTGGCCGCCCTGCACGAAGCGGGTGATCCGTTTCCCAGCCGGTTTGACTGCGTGATTGATTTTTCCTCCCCCCAGGGCGCGCAGGAAGCCTTTTACCTGGCCCGCGAAAAGAAAAAACCCTTTCTAACCGGCACCACCAACTTGCCGGAAACGTTCCTTTTCCAAATGCAGGAAGAAGACAAAATCCCCGTGTTTTACGCGCCCAACGTAAGCCTAAGCGTGTACTTTTTTACCGAACTGGCCAAAACCGCCGCGCGTATGTTCCCGGGGTATGAAGTAGCTATGCACGAGGTGCACCACATACACAAAAAAGATGCACCCAGCGGCACCGCCAAAAAACTGGCCGATGCCCTGCACCAGCCTTGGGAAAAGGTAACCTATGAACGCATAGGGGAAACCGTAGGCACGCACCGCGTTACCTTCGGCTGTGCGTTGGACGCAATCACCCTGGAGCACAAAGCCTTAAACCGGGATTTGTTTGCCGATTCCGCCCTGCATATTGCCTTGTGGCTAATGCAGCGTGAAGCGGGCTTCTACACCATGTCTGATTACGCTAAATTTAAACTTAAGGAAAAGCAAAAATGAAAATTCACTTCGTAGGAATTGGCGGCGTGGGCATGAGCGCCTTGGCGCAGCTGCACGCAATGGGTAAAGATACGGTAACCGGGTCTGACCGGTTAATCAGCAAAGGCTATACGGATTTGGCCCTGTGGGACTATTTAAAAAAATTAAACATATCCCTTTTCCCGCAGGACGGCAGCGGCATTGACGAGAAGACGGACCTGGTGGTCCTCTCCTCCGCTATTGAGGACGACAACCCGGAAATTAAAAAAGCCAAACAACTGGGCATTAAAATTATCCACCGCTCCGAACTGCTGGCCCAACATGTGGCCACGCACCGCACCATTGCCGTTTCCGGCACCAGCGGCAAAAGCACCACCACCGCTATGGTGTATGATATTTTGGCCTTTGCGGGGCTTAGCCCGTCCGTCATTACAGGGGCGGCTATCCTTTCTTTGCAAAACGATCAGGGCGTCTTTGGCAACGTATACAAAGGGGAAAGCGACATCTTGGTCATTGAAGCCGATGAAAGCGACGGCTCCATCGTGCAATACCGCCCGCACCTGGGTATTTGCTTAAACCTGCAAAAAGACCATAAAGAAATTGACGTTCTGCAAGGCTACTTCAAACAATTTATCAGCCACTGCCAGAAAGCCATTGTAAACGCGGAAGAAGCCAACCTGACCGCTATTTCCGGCGAGGCCAAAACCTTTGGCCTTACCCGCGGAGACATACACCCCTCTGCCATTAAGGCGGACGGTTTTGGCTCTGACTTTACCATCAACGGCCAGGAATTTCGCCTGCATATCCCGGGCCTGCACAATGTGGCCAATGCCACCGCGGCCGTAGCCGCCGCCCTGGAAATGGGGGTGGACTTGGAAACCTGCGCCAAAGCCTTAAACAAATTTACGGGTATTGCGCGCCGTTTTGCCAGCGTGGGCACCTATAACAAAATAGAGGTTATTGACGACTTTGCCCACAACCCGCACAAACTGGGCGCCACGATAGACGCCGCCCACCTGCGCGGCAAACGCGTACTGGCGTTTTACCAGCCGCATGCGTTTACCTCCATTAAACTGCTGGCGCCGGAATTTGTGGACAGCTTTGCCAAGCACATCGGCACGGATGACCACCTCTGGCTGACGGAAGTGTACTACCCCGGCGGCACCATTCCGCAAGGGGTATCCTGCCAAACCATTTACGAGGGCCTGCGCGCACGCGGCGTAAACGTAACGTATGATTCCTGCCGCGAACGCCTGCTGGCCGATATTGCCGCCAGCGCCCAACCGGGGGACGTTATCCTGGTGCTTGGCGCCAGAGACCCCACCCTGACGGACTTTGCCCGCAAAATTTTGGACGCCTTGCGAGAACATAAAAAACCGGGCACTTGTAAAGAGTGCCTGCTGGGCAACTGCTGTATGGCTTACAGCAAATAATTTAAAAACCCCCGCTTTAGTAAGCGGGGGTTTTTATGTCTGTCTAAAATACTTATTAGCGAACTTTTTGCTTTTTCTTTTCCCCATCCATGCGGGAAGCAAAAATACGCGCATTTACCAGCTGTTTAAACACGCGGCCGCGGTGTTCAAAATCTTTAAACTGGTCAAAAGAAGAACACGCCGGGGACAATAAAACAATATCCCCTTTCACGGCGTTTTCAAACGCATAATCCACCGCGCGGGGCAAATCCCAACAGCGCACCACCGGAAAAACGCCCCCCAGCTCCGTATCTATCTTATCCATGGCTTCCCCTATGCAAAGCACGCGTTTGCAATGCTCCTTAAGAAGCGGCACGAGCGGCGCGTAAGAGGCTCCTTTGTCCCTTCCGCCCAAAATAAGCCATATGTTGCGGCTTTTATCAAACGATTTTAAGGCAGTAACGGTAGAATCCACGTTGGTGGCTTTGGAGTCATTTACATAAATAACACCCGCATGGTGGGCAAACTGCTCTATGCGGTGCTCCATGGCGTTAAAACGGTCAAAAACGGCCTGTACGGTATCCGGCGAAACACCCGCCGCAAAAGCCATCAAGGCGGCCGCCATGGCGTTTTCCACATTGTGTATGCCTTTTAAATGGGGCGGGCGGAGTTGGTGCCCCTCACTAAAGATAATTTCATCTCCGTCAAAAAATACGTCCGTTTTTAATAAATGGTTGGGGTGGGTGGAAAAAGCCAACAATTCCCCCTTGGCTTTGCCCGATACTTGGGCGCAGGCCGCGTCCGCCCCGTTCAACACCAGCACATCCCCTTCCCGCTGGTTTTTAAACACTTTGGCTTTGGCTTTAATGTAGTTTTTCATACCGCCGTGATGATCCAGATGGTCCGGCGTTACGTTTAAAATACAGGCGTATTTGGGGCGGAAATAGGTGCTGTCTTCCAGCTGGTAGCTGGAAACTTCAATCACCAAAAAATCACCGGGTTTTAACTGGCTTACCACGCAGGAAACCGGGGTGCCGATATTGCCGGAAACAAAAGTCTGCCGGCCTTTTCCTTCCCGCTGGCAGTGTTCGTCCAAAATCTCACCCAGTAAAGAGGTGGTGGTGGTTTTGCCGTTGGTGCCGGTTACGGCAAAAACGGTAACTGCCTTAGGGGCAAAAGCCAGGGCGGTTTCCAGCTCGCTAAAAACGGGGATGCCGCGTTTTTTACACTCCAAAAGCACGGGGCTAGAGGGGAAAATGCCGGGGCTTTTAACAATAAAATCACTTTCAAAAACCGCCTTGGTGTGGCCGCCCGTTTCCACTACAATGCCCGCGGGCAGGTTAAAAGAATCCACATGCTCTATGAAGGCTTCCTCGCTAATTAGCACATCATACCCCTGCTGTTTAAGCAGGGCCGCCACAGCGCGCCCGCTGCGGCCAAAGCCAATTACGCAGGCTTTTTTATATTTGTTTTTATGAAACACGGCTCTTACTCCCTAAATACTCTAAAACGGTTTCTTTGTCGGAAAAGTGAATTTTTTCCGTACCGATGATTTGATAATCCTCGTGCCCTTTGCCGGCAATGATGACAATATCCCCGCTTTGGGCATATGCCAGCGCGCGGCGTATGGCGGCGGCGCGGTCCGGCTCCACCACAAAGTTATGGCAGCCTTCCATACCTTTCAAAATATCGGTAAAAATTTGCTGCGGGTCTTCGCGGCGGGGGTTATCGTTGGTTAAAAAAACCATGTCGCTGCGTTTGCAGGCGCTGGCCCCCATCAGCGGGCGTTTGGTGCGGTCCCGCTCGCCCCCGCAGCCAAATACGGTAATAATGCGGCCTTTTTTAAAGCGCTCCACCGTATCAAAGGCGCGGTTGAGGGCTTCATCCGTATAAGCAAAATCCACAAATACGTAAAAATCCTGCCCCGCCTGCACGCGTTCCATACGCCCCGGCACACCGGGCAGCAAAGCAAGGCCTTCCCGTACGGTTTTGGGGTCTATCCCCTGTTGTACGCACACGGCATACGCCGCCAGCGCGTTGTATACGTTATGGCGGCCCAATAAATGGATTTTGCACGGCTCGCCATTAATGGTAAAAGTGGTGCCGTCCAGCGTTTCCCGGATGTCTTTGGCCACATAGTCGGCCGGGGTTTCCAGGCCATAGGTTACCACGGGCACTTTATCCTTAAATTCCTGCACTAAACGTTGGCCGTAGGCATCGTCTGCATTAATGACGGCGCAGCGGTTCTTTTTTTCGTTTTGCAGGCTGGAAAGCTCTTCAAACAGTTTGCGCTTGGCCTGAAAATAATTTTCAAACGTGAGGTGATAGTCCAAATGGTCCCGCTGTAAATTGGTAAATACAGCCGTATCAAAATGAATGCGGCGCACGCGTTTTTGCTCCAAAGAGTGGGAAGAGACTTCCATCACCAAAATTTCGCTTTCTTTAAGCACCATTTTGTGCATTAGTTTAAACAGCGGCAAAGCGGCCGGCGTGGTATTGGGCGCGGCGCACTGCACTTTACCGTTAATGCGGTAATTGATGGTACCCAAGGCGCTAACCTGCTTGCCCGCGTGGGTAAGCACGCTTTCCACCAAATAGGCAATGGAAGTTTTGCCTTTTGTGCCTGTAATGCCTATTATTTTTAACCGGTCCGAGGGACGCTGGTAAAATTCGTAAGCGGCGTCTGCCATGTCGCGCTCAATATCGTCGGACTGATAATACAGCACGCCGTAATGCTTTTTGGCGGGCACGGCGGAAACAATCATCACCGCGCCGCGGGCGATGGCATCGTCAATAAACAAGTTGCCGTCCACCCGCGCCCCCTGCAGGGCAAAAAAGATGGACCCCTGCCTTACGGCATTGGAATCAAAAGTTAAATCCGCCACCGGCAGATTGTTCAAATAGGCTAAACTAAGCACTTTGCTCAAACTCATAATACATATGTTATCAAATTGATAGAATTTAGTTATGCAAAAAGACCGTGCATTTTTTGAACGCCTTTATAAGCGCTTTAACAAGCGGGGCCTGGTAACGCCGGACCCGCTGCAATTTCTCTACCAGTACCCGCACATAAAAGACCGGGAACTGGCCGCTTTGCTGGGGGCCTGTTTTGCATACGGCAATGTAAAACAAATTATTAAAAATTTAAATAAAATTTTTGCGCTTATGCCCCAAGGCCCGCACGCGTTTATTACCACCCACAGCGCAAAGGACTTTCATAAAACTTTTGCCGGCTTTAAATACCGCTTTACCACCGGGCAGGAATTATGCGCCCTGCTAATTAACTTAAAAACCCTGCTGGCCCAATACGGCACGCTGGAAAACTGCTTTTTGGAAAGTTACTCCCCGCAGGACCCCACCGTTCTGCCCGCCCTGCGCGCCTTTGCCGCCAAACTGCGCCGCGGCGGGGAAATACACTCCCTGGTGCCGGACCCGCAAAAAACCTCCGCCCTCAAGCGTTTAAATTTATTTTTGCGTTGGGTAGTACGCCAGGACGAGGTGGACCCGGGCGGCTGGCAAAAGGTTTCCCCCTCCCAGCTACTTGTTCCGCTGGACGTACATATGCACCGCCTGGGCCGCATGCTGGGCTTAACCCGCCGCAACCAGGCCGATATGAACACCGCGCTGGAAATTACCCGCGCCCTGGCGCGCTTTAGCCCCCAAGACCCTATTAAGTATGATTTTTGCCTCACCCGCTTTGGCATTCGGGACGATATGAACTATAAAGACCTTCCCGGAGCCGCCCAATGATGCGCACCCACGGCACCCCCCCGTTTACCACCGCCGTTGTGCATGGCGGGCCGGGGGCTAAAGGCTCTTTGTATTTTTTAGCAAAAGAACTCTCCGCCTATACAGGCGTGCTGGAACCCATACAAACCCAATACACGCCCCAGGCCCTGACAGAAGAACTAAAGGAACAACTAACCCCTTTTGCGCAAACACCGCTTGTAGGGGTAGGGCACTCCTGGGGGGCATGGCTTTTACTGCTCACCGCCCGGCAATACCCGCAAATATTTAAAAAATTAATTTTAATTGGCTGCCCGCCGCTTACCCCGCAATACGCTACGCAAATAGAAGAAAGACGTTTAGAAAATTTACCCCTGCCCCTGGCCAAGCGCTACGTGCAGGCCCTTAAAACCCTGCGCCAAGGCCCGCCGGAAGTGCAAGCCGCCGCCCTGCAAGAACTGGGCGCTTTATGCGAAAGGGCCGACAATGTGGACCCTCTTGATTTAGGGCCGGACCCGGACGGCTTACAGCCCGATGAAAAAGCCTTTAGCCACGTTTGGCCCCTGGCGCAAGAACTGCGCCAAAATGGGGAATTATTAAATGTCCTGCGCCAATTGGCGCTGCCCGTTACGCTCATACAAGGCCAACAAGACCCGCACCCCGCCCAAGGCGTATACGAACCGTTTGCCCAATGTGCCAAACCCTTAACCGTACACATACTGCCCGCCTGCGGGCACAACCCGTTTGCGGAGCGGCAGGCAAAAGGTACGTTTTACACACTGCTGCGTAAACTAATACTGGCAAATTAAAAAAGTTCTTCCGTTATGATCCCGTACTTGGTAAGTAAGCCCGGCAGGGAATAAACGCTAAAGCGCGCCCCGCGCAGATAGTTTGTTTCCGGGTCCAACGCCAGGCCAAAAGAGGTGGTAAAATCGGCACGTTCCAGGTGGGTACGCAAAAAGGACGCGCGGGTTAAATCACACCGTACAAAAGACGCTTCCTGCAGCAATGTTTGCGCAAAGGAGGCTTCGCGCAAATCACACTCTTCAAACACGGTTTTTTTAAGGGGAAGCCCCGCAAAAGAAGCAAAGCGCAGCACGCATTTTTTAAACTGCACCGCCAGCAGCCACCGCGCACAGGTGTATAAAGGCAACCCCTGCAATTTGCACTCCTCAAACACTACATTTTTAAAAGCGGTTCCTTTTACTTGCGCAAGGGACAAATCACACCCGCAAAAAAGGCAGTCTTCAAACGTAAGCCCGTTTAATACGGCACCGGGCAGGCGGCAGTTTTCAAAACGGCAGCGGGCAAAGCTATCCGTACCGGCCGGCAATTCTTCCAGGCGGGTAAATACTTGCCGGTATTGGGTATTATTCATGGGCATTTTTTTCTTCAAACAGCGCTTGCAGTTCCTGCGCCATGCCGGAAAGGTGCGCGCGGATTTGGGGTTGTTTCTCTTCCATAAACGGCAACAGGCGGTGGCGTATCCAGTTACGGGTGTAGGCATCGTCCGCATTGGTTTGGTCAGTCACGCAGGAAAGCTCGTTGGAGGCCAAATACGCTTCCACTTCCGCGCGGGTAATGCATAAAAGCGGGCGCACAATTTCCACCCCCGCCGCCAGCGGGCGGCGCACCGGTATACCACAGAGCCCTTTGGCTTTGGTTCCGCGCAGGATGTTAAGCAAAACGGTTTCGGATTGGTCGTCTAAATGATGGCCCAGGGCCACTTTGGTGGCGCCCCATTTTTTAGCCACGTCCGCCAAGGCCTGGTAGCGGCCTTTGCGCGCGGCGTGTTCCAGGCTTAAGTCCCACTTTTTGGCCAGCTGGCGAGCGGCTATTTTTTGGGTAAAAAAAGTAATCCCCCATTGGGTGCAAAAGGCTTTGCAAAACTTTTGGTCCGCCAGTGCGTCCGCCCCGCGCAGAGAATGGTTTACATGCAAGGCGGCCAATTCAAAATGTTTTTCTTTGGATAAATAATTTAAAAAATGAAGCAGGCATACCGAATCCGGCCCGCCCGAAAACCCCACCAAAACACTATCCCCCCGTTTTATCAAGCGGGAAGCAAACGCCCTCATACGGGGAAGAACAGAAGCCGAAAAACTTTTTTTTGTCATATAAAAAAGTATAATAAATATTACAGTGATTATGGGGTGAGTACTATGAAAAAAAGAATTTTAATTATCGAAGATGAAACGTCCATCGTGGAACTGTTAATGCTGGTGCTTATGCGCGAAGGCTACGAAGTAAAAGCCTGCCAGAGCGGACGCGAAGCCGTGGCGATGATAAAAGAATTCCACCCGCATTTGATTTTGCTGGACGTGATGTTGCCGGGCATGGACGGAGCCTCCATCGTAAGAGTATTAAACGAAGACGAACAGCTGGGTTCTATCCCGGTGATTGTTACCTCCGCTTTGATTGAATCCCAAAAATTGTTTGAAACCTACCCGCAGGTGAAAGACTTTTGTGCCAAACCTTTTGTGCTGAAAGAACTGGTCATTAAAGTAAAACAAGCCATTGGGGATTTATAATTTATCCGCCTGTAAACAAAAACCCCGCGCCGTAAAGCGCGGGGTTTTTTATTAAAGGCAGAACTAGCAAACGGAATGTTCCCACTCTGCATAGCGGCGCCAAAAGTGTTCCAGCACTTCTTCCAGCACCACTTCTTTCATAATATCCTGGCCCAGTAATTGTTTTAAGCTCACAGCCGTATCTTTTAAAGAAGCCGGGATTTTGTTGTTTACGTTAATACCAATACCCACCAACATCCAGTCCGTCTTGGTTTCGGAGGCGGAGGCCTCTATTAAAATACCGCATATCTTTTTCCAAGTGCGGGTTTTGGGCTCCCACGCCAGTACATCGTTGGGAGCTTTGATTTTGGTTTTAATTTCAAATAAAGCGTTTAAGGCTTCGCTTACCGCTTGGGCGGCTTTTATGCTAAAGCTTTGGTTGCGCGCCGGGCAAGCCTGCGGGTGCAAAATTAAAGTAAAATAAACGCCGCCTTCCTGCGCGCTGAAAGTACGCTCAAACCGGCCGCGGCCATTGGTTTGGCGGCAAGCTAACACCATCGTGTTAGCGACTTCGCCTTGTTCGGCAAGTTCTTTGGCTACGTTATTGGTGCTGTCTACCACTTCCAGCCCGATAACTTTTTCTACCGTTTGCACGGGGATTTGGGTTTCTTGCATAATTATATTTTACCAATTTTAAAGCCCCCTTGCTGAAGAGACACCCTAGGTCTAAAAAACCCTAAGACATAGGACTAAAGGCCCTTTGTTTTATAATTAAAAAGTATTTCAATATGTATATGAAGACAACTTGGATTATTTTTACTCATTTGATTTTATTTGCTTTTCTTTATACTCCGCTGTCCACCCAACAGTGGAATACTGCCTTGAAACACGCTGAAAAAAACGTTTTAAAAGCATCCAAACAATATAACGGTAACATTAATAAGGCTGTACGAGAAAGAATCTCTCGCGCCAATGCCGTAAACAAAGCCTTTAAGCCAGTCAGCCGCTATAATAATACTTTTACCAACAACTTTATTTTGCTTAAAAATTCCTACGGTATGACTGCCTATGCCGACGGCTGGAAATTAAACGAAAACCGAGAATGGTTAATCCAGCGCATTGTGTATGAAAGAACGCGCCAGAAGCTATTTAAAAACAAAAACAAATTCCCCGCTTTTTTAAAGCAACAGCCGGTAATGGAACCGCACCAACTGGCAAAGTTAATCCCCACAGATAAAAAATACGTATTTATGGGAGAATACCACGAAGACTATTTAAGCCTTAAAATACAGCAAACCGTGGTAGAATACAGTCTCCTGCACCCGGAAAAAACAATCATCGTTTTCAGTGAATTCGCCCATGAAGAGATGACTCCCCAAGATTTAAACGAACATACGGCTAACATTTTATTTAGCCAGTATATGAAAAATGACATTCCGTGGGTTGGCTTGGAAGAAGTCGTTCCGCAAGAAATTCTGTTGGTAACGGAGGATTTACGCTATCCGCCCCAAGCCACTTTGACAGGCATTAAAGCCCGCAACGAACATTGGATAGCTAAATTAAAAGAATATCGGCAAAAATATCCGGACGCGGTTTTCTTTATCCATTCCGGCAGTTTACATTCAGGCTATCAGGAGCCATTCTCCGTATCAACCGCATTTAAACCACAGGAAAGTTTTGTGATGCAGTTTATCCCGCTTGTTGGCAACTTGCCGGATTATCCGCTGAATACGGAAAAATTTCACATAGTCACCCGCGCCAAATATTTGCGGCCCGGTACGCTGATTTGGACAAATAAAGAGTTTGCCCGTATGGCCGGGTTTGATGTGCAGGTTATTTTACCGTTGGAAGAAAAATGGTATAGCTTGGTAAAATAAACCTTTAATAAAACGCTATGAAAAAAACTTTTATTTATATTTTTTTAGGGTGGATGATGTGCGCAGTTCCTTTATCTGCCCAGCAGTGGAAAGCCGCTTTAAAACAAGCCCAAAAAGCGGCCCAGAAAGCCGCACGCAAGCACGAAGGCAACATAAACAAAGCCCTGCAAGAAGGGGTTGCCCGCGCCAGAGCCGTTAATAAATCTTTTAAACAAACCTGCGCTAATAACGATTTTGCCAACACTTTTATCTTGTTTGACATCCGCCACCCCACCCGGCCGGATGCTACCGCCTGGGCCTTAAAAGAAAACCAAACCTGGCTCACCCAGCGTATCCTGCACGAAAGAGCCTTGCGCCAATTATCAAAAACCCAAAAACAATGGGAACCTTTTTTAAAGCAAGAGCCCGTGCTGGACGCGCAACAACTGGCCCGGCTGATCCCCCCCGATAAAAAATACGTATTTATGGGGGAATACCACGAAGATTTTTTAAGCCTTCAACTGCAACAAACGGTTGTGGAATACACCCGCTTGCACCCGCACAAACAAGTGCTTGTTTTTAGCGAGTTTGCCCCCGACCAGCCGGCCGACATCCGCCCCGAAGATTACGCACAAGACACCCCCATGAGCCAATACGTACAGCACGCCGTGCCGTGGATGGGCTTGGAAGAGGCGGCCCCTTCGCAAATAAAAAGACTTATTGTGGACCTTTCCACCCCCGCCAATGTTACCTTACAAGGCATTGCCGCCCGCAACGCGCATTGGATTCATCTGTTAAAAGTATACCGGCAAAAATATCCGAACGCGGTTTTCTTTATCCATTCCGGCAGTTTACACTCCGATTACCAAGAACCTTATGCGGTGTCTAACGCTTTTGCCCCGCAGGAAAGTTTTGTTATGCAGTTTATTTCGTATTCCCGGCAAATGCAAAATTATGAAAAATTCCATTTGGTTACCCGCGGCAAATACTTACGCCCCGGCACATTAATTTGGCAGAACCCCCAATATGCCCGCATAGCCGGGTTTAACGTACAGGTAATTCTGCCAATAGATAAATAAGGATACAAGCTATGAAACGTCTTTTTACTTTGTGCATTATCACTTGTCTACTTACAGCGCTTCCCAGCTACGCCCAACACTGGAACGCCGCCCTAAAACGTGCCCAAAAAGCCTTGCAGCGTGAAGCCAAAAAATCCCCCCAGGATTTGCAACACCTGCTGGAAAGAAACATCGCCCGTGCCCAGGCCGTACAAAAAGCCTTTGCCAAAAACCAACATTTAGCCCCGGCTTACAGCCGTTTTTATTCCATCAAAGAACCGCTTGGGCAATATAACTCACCCTTGGTATACGGCTGGACCCTGGAAGAAAACAAATTGTTTATTTCCCAGCGCCCCCTGTATGAAAAATACATACGCCAACTTGTAAAAGAAAAACCCCGGCTGGAAAAAGAACTCCTCATCACACCGGCCGTGCCGCCCGCCCGCGCCCTGGCACAAGCCATCCCGGCGGATAAAAAGTATATTTTTATGGGGGAATACCATAACGAAAATTTAACCCTTGCCCTGCAAGAAACACTTAAAGAGTTTGTAAAACTCCACCCGGAAAAAGAAATTATTGTGTTTTCGGAATTTACCGATGAGTGGGGCTTTGAACAGGCAGAAGATTCCCCCCTGTTTAATCAATACATTGCCCCGTTGCAGGAGGCCGGTATCCGTTGGGTGGGGCTAAAAGAATTTGGCCCGCTTAAACTAGCGGTAATAAGTGATGAGTACTGCTCGTCCGTCCAATCCACCTTAATGGGGATAAAAACCCGCAACGAACACTGGGTAAGCATTTTAAAAAAATGGCGCCAGGAACACCCAAACGCCGTGTTTGTGGTGCATGCGGGGGTGGGGCATGTGGACTATTGGGAAGCCTTCTCCGTTTCGGCACGCTTCCCCCGGCAGGAAAGTTTTGTGCTTAGCTTTATTCCTTTTGAAAAAAGCCCTTCCGCTTATATTGAAGAACCTTTCCACCTGGCCACCCGGTACCGCTTTTACCGCCCGGGCCTGCTGCAGTGGAAAACACCCCGCGCCGCCCATTTGGCCGGGTTTGATATGCAGGTTATTGTGCCTTAGTTTTCTTCTTTTTGCCGCCGCCTTTTACCTGCATTTGGCGCAGTTCAAACAGGCGGTCGCGCAGTTCGGCGGCCAGTTCAAAGTTAAGGGCTTCGGCCGCTTGCAGCATTTGCTGTTCCAAATCTTCCGCCAGGGCTTTGGCGTTTTTGGCGGTGGGAATGGGCAGCGCCTCGCTTAAAATACCAAAAGCGCTGGTTTTGGTTTGCTGTTCAAATTCCTTTAGTTCCACTTCCGTTTTTTGAATGGTTTTAGGAGTGATGTGATGCTCTTTATTGTACGCTTCCTGCAGGGCGCGGCGGCGGTTCATTTCGGTTAAGGCGTAGCGGATAGAGTCCGTCTTGCGGTCCGCATACAAAATTACTTCCCCGTCCGCGTTGCGCGCCGCACGGCCGGAAATTTGAATTAAGGTGGTAGTATTACGCAGGAAGCCTTCGTTATCCGCCCCTAAAATAGCCACCAAGCCCACTTGCGGGATATCAATGCCTTCGCGCAGTAAGTTAATGCCTACCAGTACATCAAAATCCCCACGGCGGAACTTTTTGAGTATTTCCACACGGTCCAGGGCTTCCAGGTCGGAATGTAAATACTGGGCTTTGATGCCGTGTTCGGCAAAATAGGCGCTTAAATCTTCGGCCGTTTTTTTGGTTAAAGCCAGCACCAGGGTGCGTTCCCCGCGGGCGGTGTGCTCCTGTATTTTTTGCGTCAGGTGGGTAATTTGGCCCTCTGTGGGGTGCACGGTTACCCGGGGGTCCACCAGGCCGGTGGGGCGGATGACCTGCTCCACAATATTATTTCCGCAGACGGTTAGCTCGTACGGGCCGGGAGTGGCGGAAACAAAAATGCTTTGCGGCATGAGGGATTCAAACTCGTCAAATTTTAAGGGGCGGTTATCCAGCGCGGTGGGCAGGCGGAAACCAAAATCCACCAGCATTTGTTTGCGGGCCCGGTCCCCGTTATACATACCGCGCACCTGCGGCAAAGCCACGTGGGATTCATCCACCACCATTAAAAAGTCATCAAATTTGCGGAAATAGTCCAGCAGGCAGGCGGGCCGCTCGCCGGGTTTGCGCCCGTCCATATACAAAGAATAGTTTTCTATGCCGGAACAGTAACCCGCCGTAAGCAGCATTTCAATATCGTATTCCGTGCGCTGTTTTAAACGGTAGGCTTCCATTTCTTTGCCTTGGGCTAAAAGCTCGGCGCGGCGGGCTTCCAAATCCGCACGGATTTGGGCAATAGCGTTTACGGTTTCTTCTTCCGTAGCCACAAAGTGTTTGGCGGGATAAATCCAGGCTTCGTCCAGCTCGGCCACTACATCCCCCGTGATGGGATGTATTTCATAAATATGGGAAATGGTTTTACCGTTTATTTCTACCCTCACGGCATTTTGGCTGTATGGGGTCATTACATCCGTAAATGCGCCGCGCATGCGAAAGCGGCCGGAAGTAAATTCCAGCTCATCACGCTGGTATTGTATTTTAATCAAATGCCCGCTTAATTGGGAGCGCGTCATCTCCGCCCCTTTTTTTACGTAAATGCGCATTTCCCGAAAGCTATCCGGAGAGCCAATGTTGTAAATGCACGAAACGGACGCCACCACAATCACATCTTTGCGCGTTACCAAAGAGGTGGTTGCTTTTAAACGCAGTTTATCTATATGTTCATTGACGGAGGAATCTTTTTCTATATACGTATCGGTTTGCGGGATATAGGCTTCCGGCTGGTA
>CALUXL010000008.1 GCA_944324735.1 uncultured Elusimicrobiales bacterium | reverse complement strand
AAGCGCCCTGCTGGAAGCCATGCAGGAACGCCAAGTAACCATTGGCGAAAAGACCTACCAGCTGCCCACCCCCTTTATGGTGCTGGCTACCCAAAACCCCGTGGAACAGGAAGGCACTTACCCCCTGCCGGAAGCACAGGTGGACCGCTTTATGCTTAAAGTAATGGTAACCTACCCCACCCGGGAAGAAGAAAAACAGATTTTGGAACGCATGTCCACCCATCAAAAAGCGCAAGTAAACACGCAGGTTACCCCGGAAATGATTTTAAAAGCCCGCCAAGTAACCGACGGCATTTACGTGGACGAGAAAATTAAAAACTACATTGTAAACCTGGTTTTTGCCACGCGCGACCCGAAGTCCGCCGGCCTGGAAAAACTGGCCTCCTTTATTGCATACGGCGCCAGCCCGCGTGCCACCATCTTCCTTACGCAGGCGGCCAAGGCGTATGCCTTCTTAAACGGGCGCGGCTATGTAACGCCGGAGGACATCAAAGCCATTGGGTTAGATGTACTGCGCCACCGCGTACTGTTAACGTACGAAGCCGAGGCGGAGAACGTAACGTCGGATCAAATCGTCAAACAAATTTTTGACGCCGTGGACGTACCGTAACCGCATTTTTGGGGGCAGGCCGTATGGATACCGCGGAAATTTTAAAAAAAGTACGCCAAATAGAAATACAAACCGGGAAGTTGGTGTCGGAAACCTTCTCCGGCGAGTATTTAAGCGTTTTTAAAGGGCAAGGGATTGAATTTGCCGAAGTGCGCGAATACATCCCAGGCGATGATATACGCTCCATCGACTGGAACGTAACCGCCCGCACCGGCGTGCCTTATATTAAAAAATATAACGAAACGCGCGAGCTGACGCTTATTATCGCGTGTGACGTGTCTGCCTCCCAGCGTTTTGGCTCTTTGGATAAGCTGAAACAGGAAACCGCCGCCGAACTGGCCGCCCTGTTTGCTTTCAGCGCCATGACCAATAACGACAAAGTGGGCCTTTTGTTATTTTCAGATAAGATTGAATTATTCGTCCCCCCCAAAAAAGGCAAAAAACACATTTTGCGCTTAATTCGCGAAATGCTGGCCTTTGAGCCCTCTTCGAGCGGGACGGATATTGCCCTGGCCCTCAAAACACTTACCAAAGTAATCCGCCGCCAAGGCATATTGGTTTTACTGTCGGACTTTTTACCCCCCGTAGAGCAATTTGCCAAGCCCTTTCGCCTGGCGGCTAAAAAGTTTGATTTAATCCCTGTGATTATTTCGGACCGGAGGGAAAGAACCCTCCCCCATTTGCCCGTTTGCCTGGCCGTGCAGGACCCGGAAACCGGCGCCGAGGCTTTGCTTAGCTTGTCCCAAGCGGCTTCCCGCGCGGTGGAGCAAGACGCCAAAACCCGCCAGCAGGCATTAACCCAGCTTTTTAACCCGTTAAAAATAGAGGCCATCTCCGTAGACACGGCCCAACCGGCGGCGGACCCGGTCATCGCGTTCTTTAAACGCCGCGCCAAAAAATTAAAGAGGTAATATGAAAGTTTTTGTTATTTTATTTACGTGTTTTTTTGCCTTGCCGCTGTGTGCCCAGCAGGCGCGCACACGCACGGCGCCTGCGCCGCGTGCTTTGGCGGCGTCTAATGCCCGGGCGGCGGCCCCGGCCATAAACAAACCGGCTTTGGAACTGGTGGAAGAAAAGGTGCCCACTTCGGCCGTGTTTGCACAGCCCATTACGCTTTTTTATTCGTTCTCGCACGAACCCGGTTATAAAGTGGAGCTAGACAACAAAAACCTGCCGGCCGATTTTGAATTTTCCTCCATACAGGCTCAGCCCAACTCCCCCGGTACGTTTTCGTATACCATTACAGCCTATCCCTTTGCCTTAAAAGAAGCCAAATTAACCCCGCTTACATTCTTACTTAAAAACACGCAAGGGCAAACCGTCAATACATTTTCCACCCAGGAAACCAAAATTTCCGTTTCCAAAGCGCAAACCTTTAAAGACAATAACTTCCGCGAAATACGAGACCCGTTCCTCCCCTTTTCCTGGTTTAAGTGGCTGCTGATATTTTTATTAATTGCCGGTGCCGTTTACGCGGCCTGGTATTATTGGAAGCGCAAACAAAACGCGGCCCGCGCCCTGGGCGCCGCCCCGGTGGATAACCGCCCGTGCGACGAAGTGGCCCTCTCCAAAATAGAAGCCCTTATACAAAGCGGCCTGTGGGAACGGCACGAATACAAACTGT
Source organism: uncultured Elusimicrobiales bacterium (assembly GCA_944324735.1). Classification (GTDB taxonomy): domain Bacteria; phylum Elusimicrobiota; class Elusimicrobia; order Elusimicrobiales; family Elusimicrobiaceae; genus Avelusimicrobium. The sequence goes on along the minus strand of CALUXL010000008.1, from coordinate 2,776 downwards.
TTTACTTAACACTTACGGATATTTTGCGCGAATACCTGCTTAGAAGGTTTAAAATAGACACCACGGCCGACACCTCGGCCGAGATGCTTCGCCGCCTAAAAGCCAACGGGGAAGAGTTGCTCTCTCCCCTGCTGCCCAAACTGCGCGTATTTTTAAACTCCAGCGATTTGGTAAAATTTGCCCGCGCCGTTCCGCCCGAAGAATACCGCAACCGGGATATAGATATTTTGCGTTTATTGATAGACACCACCACTCCCAAAGGGCAGGAGCTCGTCAAAAATCCGCCCGCCCACAAGGAGGCCGCAAAATGATGACTTTCTTTTTAATATCCTGCGCCTTGCTGATTGTGGTGCTTTTGTCTTCTTTGTTTATTAACATAAACGAAAAACTCTTAGCCGCCCTTTTATGGGGGCTGGGCAGTTTAACCATTCTGTTGCTGGTGGGCATTATCCTGCAGCGCGCACTGGGAACCAAGGCGGATTTTGCCACCCCCTGGGCACTTTTATTACTTATTTTCCCAGCGGGGGTGTTAGCCGTAAAAAGCATTTGGGGCAAAGCGTATTTTCCGCGGATTCTTTACTCCCGCACGGTGCAGGCGGCAAAGGCCACCTCCACCCGGGCCTTATGCACCCAATGGCTGCCCACGGTTTTATATACACTGGCGCTCGTGCTGTTTGTAGTGGCGCTGGCGCGCCCGGTGCTGTTAAGCCACACCGCCATCCCCCCCACCCAAGGGGTGGACATTATGCTGGTGATGGACGCTTCCGCCTCCATGCAAAGGCAAGACTTTTACCCCAACCGCTTTACCGCCGCGGTGCGCACGGCGGACAATTTTATCCAAAAACGCATCAATGACCGCATTGGGCTAGTGGTATTTTCCCGCCAGGCCATGCTTCAGGCCCCCCTTACGCTGGACCACGAAGCCGTGCGGGATTTGTTAAACGCCCTGTACCTGGGCATGATTGACCCGAACTATACCGCCATTGGGGACGCGGTGGGGGTAGGCATCTCCCACTTAAAAGACAGCCAGGCCAAAAGCAAAATCATTATTTTGCTTACGGACGGAGACTCCAACGCCGGCACCATAGACCCCCGCCTGGCGGCCAAAGCCGCCGCCTCGTACGGCATAAAATTATACACCATTGCCACCGCCAGCCCGCCGGGCAGCGGGGCGTACTCCAGCCAGGAAGAAGAAATTAACGAAGGCCTGCTGATGGAAATGGCCAAAACCGCGGGCGGGCAGTTCTACCGCGCCAAGAACGAGCTGGAACTGGCCAGTATTTATGACCGCATTAACGAGCTGGAAAAAACCACTTTTACCTATAACATCCGCACCAACCAGAGCGATTTTTACTTCCCCTTCATTTTAGCGGGGCTTGCGTTTCTGGCGGCCGGGTTACTGCTGGAAAAGTTATTTTTAATACGGATACCCTAATATGGAATTATTTGGAAAACCTATATTTTTTATCTACTTTTTAATTGCCGCCTTGGCGGCAGGCGGGCTGTGGGCCGCCGGGAAACAATTAAAAAACCGGGCCATTAACGCTTTCTTTGCCCCGCAGGCCTATGCCAAACTAACCCAAAACCTGCGGCTAAACCATACGCTTAATGCGGTGTTCTTTTTTGCAGGGCTGTTCTTTTTATTTACGGCGCTTGCGCGGCCGCAATGGGGTGTGGAAGTGATACAGGCGGAAGGCAAATTTGCCCAAACCGTTATAGCGGTGGACGTATCCTCCTCCATGAAAGCGCGCGACTTAAAGCCCGACCGCCTGGCCAATGCCAAAAGCATGCTTTCCATGCTTATTTCCAACCTGCAGGAAGAGCGCATAGGCATTATCGCCTTCACCTCCAAGGCCTATATCCAATGCCCCATTACTACCGATGAATCCGCCCTGAAATATTTTCTTTCCAGCTTAAAGGCCGATATGCTGCCCGTTCCGGGTACGGCCTTGGCAGCCCCGGTGAATTTGGCCGCCCGCATGCTGGCCAAATACCCGGGCCAAAAAGCTCTTATTTTGCTGACGGACGGCGAAGACCACGAGCCGGACCAATTAAAAAAATCCATTAAAACCGCATTGGAAAACGGCCTGCGCGTAATTGCGGTGGGTATTGGCACCCAGGAAGGGGAGCTGATTCCGCAGAAGATAGACGCCTCGGGCAAAGTTTCCGAATATAAAAAAGACAAAAACGGCAACACGGTAGTCACCAAGTTAGACGAGCAATCCCTGGTGGAACTGGCCAAAGCTACCAACGGGGCTTATATTCACTACACCACCCCCGCCCAGGTAGCCGCCAAGGTGGAAACCAGCTTAAAAGATTTAGACCGAACTTACTCTTCCGCCGGTTCGCACACCCGGTATAAAGACCGTTACCAAATACCGCTTGCGCTTTCCATCTTGCTGTTTTGTTCATGGCTTTTGTGGCCGGCCCGCAAAGCGGCCCCGAAGCCCAACCCAAAAAAGGTACAATAAAAGAAGATGAAAAAACGGTTGCTTGTATTTATGATTATGTGTATTTTATGCCCCGCATCTTTTGCCGGGGTAAAGGGGGATTTGGCCAAAGGCAGCCGCTTGTATAAGGAACAAAAATTCGGCCAAGCCTTAAGCACCTATCAAAAAGCGCTGGAAAAAGACCCCTACAGCCAGGAAGCCCTTTTTAATATAGGGGCGGCCCACTACCGTTTAAAAGAATATAAAGAAGCCCAACACGCGTGGGAAAACGCCTCCCAAAAAGAAGGGGAGCGCAGCCAGGACGCGCTGTATAACATGGGCAACGC
>CALUXL010000007.1 GCA_944324735.1 uncultured Elusimicrobiales bacterium | reverse complement strand
CATAATCACTTCGGCCCCGGCGGCTGTAAGCAGTTTTTCCACATCTTGGGCCAGGGCCAGGTTGGCCTCGTACTCCAAATATCCCGTCGGGCCGACGGCCCCGTCATACGGCACCGTGCGTTTGGGGCTGTGCCCGGCGTCAATCAAAATGCGGGCCCCTTTTAAGGGCTTGTTTTTCTGGGGTGCCAGTTGCGGTTTATGCATCAAATCCAATAACAGGGTGCCTTTGTCAAAATCATAACCGTGCCCCCAAACAGAAACTCCTTTTTTAAAATGGATAATAAATTTGGTGGTGTCTTTGGCGGGGTAAGTCCACTCCACCGTTTCCACTACGGGGCTGGTGGTATCCAAGCTATAATTTTCCCCAAAACCGCGGGTATAGTAAAAAGTAAGTTCAAAGCGGTCGTTAAATTCCTGCACTTGGATGGGGACTTCTCTTAACCCGTAAAAGGACAGGCGGGTTTTGGCATCCGTAACCGCGGTGGTCATTTCGTTAATGTAGTTTTCTTCATAACTGCTAAACGAGCGGATTTTTAAACGGTTGGCTTCCAACCAGGCGGATTCGTTTTCATTTAACGCAATGCGGTACAACCCGTTGGACAACCCGTTTAACTGCACCAACCCGTAAGCACGGTAAAAGGGGTATAAGTTTTCTTTCTTTACCGGTATTTTACGCAGTTTAATGCCGGGCAAAGTAATTTCGGCCGTGGTAAAAGGGTTTTTAGAGTCCAATATTTTTATGCGGCCGGGCGCGGTTATTTTGGCCTTGGTGTTACCGGGCGCGTGCTGCATGCGGTAAGTTACCTTTACGGTTTTGGGGTTTTGGTCCTGCGCAATTAAATATTTGGCGCGGTAAATACCGGGGACGGAGGAATCCTCCTTCATCACCACATTTTTAGCCCCCTTTAAGCCGGAAAGCGTATAGCTTACCTCCGTATGCGGGGTACCCCGTACGGAAAGTTCAATCAAATCCCCGGGCACCAGTTCCACCGGGGTTTGGGGGTACACTTCTTCCGGGTCGAACTCGGCTTTTTCAAATAATTTTTTAATGGGCATACCCGGCACGGTTACCGTGCGCTTGGCCTGATAGGTTTTGCCTTCGCTTTTGGCGGTAAGCAAGAATTCAAAATCTCCGTTTTCAACCGGCAAAAAGGCAATAAAAGAGCCGTTCTTGCGGACGGGGATCGGTTCCCCGTTGATATCTAAAGAAGGGTTATTAAGGTTTAATTTTCCGAAAATAAAAATCTTTTTGGCCCCGCGCGATACGGTCATCTTTTCGTGCGGGTACTGCACGGTAATGGGGGCTTTGGAGTTTTCTTTACTGCTTTGGGCAGGCAAATAAGGGGCCACGGCAATTTCCTGTCCGAAAGCCTCAAAAGTAAAAAAAAATGTAAAAAATAATAAAAAAAGTGTTCTTTTCATCTTATAAAATGATAACATAAAATTATGACGGCATGCGATGAAATAATCGGCTTTTTAAACGCCTATTTAAACGTGGCCCAAATACCGGACGCCAGCCAAAACGGCCTGCAGGTGGACGGCCCCACCCAAATCAGCAAAATTGCGTTTGGGGTATCCGCCAGCAAGGAACTTTTCCTGCGCGCGCACACCACCGGCGCCCAGCTGATTGTGGTGCACCACGGTATTTTATGGGGCAAAGAACAACGCCTCACCGGTAGCTTTGGGGAACGGGTGCGTTTCCTAATGCAAAACGGCCTGGCATTGGCGGGATACCACTTACCGCTGGATTTACACCCGGTAATTGGCCACAACGCCTGTTTAATAAAGCGCCTGGGCGCGCAGGAAGTGCAGCCCTTTGGCCAATACCACGGTGTGGATATAGGTTTTAAAGGCCGGGTGGACTTGCCGCTGGCCGAAGCCTGCGCCCTGCTGGAAGAATACTGCCAGGCCCAAGGCAAACTGTTTGCTTTTGGCCCCCAGCGCGTGCGCACGGTGGGTATTGTAAGCGGCGGCGGCTGGAGCATGCTGCCCCAAGCGGCCGAACAAAAATTGGATTTGTATATTACCGGTTCTTTGGAAGAACAAGTGCAGGAATGGTGCCGCGAAGCCGGTATAAACTGCCTGGCCCTGGGCCATTATAATTCCGAAAAACCGGGCGTGCTGGCACTGATGGATTTAACCCGCCGCCAGTTTGGCATAGAAACAGAATTTATTGATGTTCCCAACCCTATTTAACCGGGAAGGAAGCGAGGTATAAAATGCAAGACGAAAAACAAGTATTTTCTAAAATAGACAGTTATAAAGATTTAGTGGTGGAAATGCAGACCCGCATGATTGCCTGCCCGGCCGTTTCCCCCCATAACGGCGGGGACGGTGAAGGCGAAAAAGCGCAGTACTTGCTGGGCCTTCTTAAAACCATGAAATTTGACGAGCTTTACGTAATTGACGTAAAAGACCCCAAAGCCAAAAACGGCGTGCGCCCCAACATTGTGGCCAAATACTACGGGCAAGACAAAAGCAAAACCATGTGGGTAATGGCGCATATGGATATTGTGCCCCCCGGTGATTTGTCTTTATGGAATACGGACCCGTTTAAAGCCGTGGTAAAAGGGGATAAAATTTACGGCCGCGGCTCGGAAGATAACCACCAGGGTTTGGTTTCCGGCGTGTTAACCGTAAAAGCCATGATGGACCTGGGCATCCGCCCCCCCTGCAACTACGCCTTATTAATCAATGCCGACGAAGAACTGGGCAGCGAATACGGCGTGGTAGCCTTGCTTAAAAAGCACAAAAAAACATTTGCCAAGAGCGACGTGTTCCTGGTGCCGGACGGCGGCAACCCCAACGGAACCATGGTGGAAATTGCCGAAAAGAACATGCTGTGGATTAAATTTACCGTATACGGCAAACAGACGCACGCCTCCATGCCCAAATGCGGGGTAAACGCCAGCCGTGTTTCCAGCCACCTGGTATTAAAGCTGGATGAAGCCCTGCACAAAAAATTTAACAAGAAGGACAGCCTCTTCGCGCCCGAAGTAACCAGCACCTTTGAACCCACCAAGCGCGAAGCCAACGTGCCCAATGTAAACACCATCCCCGGTACGGACGTGTTTTATTTGGATTGCCGCGTACTGCCCTGCTATAAAAATGCGGACGTATTAAAAGAAGTGGCCCGCATTGTAAAAGCGGTGGAAAAACAATTTAAAGTAAAAATTAAAGTGGAAACCCCCATTAACGATACGTCCCTCCCCACGGACAAGAAAGACCCCTTTGTAAGCCTGGTGGTAAAATCCGCCAAAGCCGTTTACAAAAACCAGCCCAAACCCATGGGTGTGGGCGGCGGTTCCGTGGCGGCGTACTTCCGCAATGCGGGTTATCCGGCGGTGGTGTTCTCCAAATTATTTGATATGGCCCACCAACCCAACGAATACAGCAGCATCAAAAACACCCTGGGAGACGCAAAAGTGTTTGCCCTGGTGGCGCTGAATATGAAATAAGAGGCCTTATGAAAAAAGGTTTTACAGTAGTGGAAATTGTTGTAACCATTCTTATTTTTGCCGTACTGATGGGTTTTACCGTGCCGCGGTTTATCAACCTGGTAAACAAAGCAAAAGAAGGCAGCACCAAGCACAAACTGGTAAAAATGCGCAGTGCCATTGCCGCTTATTACGGGGAACACCAAGGCACGTACCCGACGGACGACCTTTCCTGTCTGGTACCCAAATACATTGAGGCTATCCCCCAGGCCACCGTGCCGGGATACCGCCCCACCACGCAGGTAAGCACGGGCACGTTTGAGCAGGCCTTCTCCAAAACCGGAGGCTGGGCCTACGTAAACGACCCGGAAGACCCCCGCTACGGTGACGTATTTGTAAATACAGATAAAGAAGACAGCTACGGCAAACCGTGGAATACCCACTAAACCCATTATAACACCCCCGCCCGTACGGACGGGGGCGTTTATGTGGTTATTTAACAAGAGGAGGTTATGGATACACTTATTTTAGTTTTTTCAGCCTTATTTGGCCTGATTATAGGCAGTTTTTTAAATGTTTGCATTTACCGCATCCCGCGGGAAAAATCCATCGTGTGGCCTCCGTCTTTCTGCCCCAAATGCGGGGCGCGCATTAAGCCGTACGATAATATCCCGCTGTTTAGCTATATTTTCTTATGGGGCAAATGCCGCCAATGCAAGGCGCCCATTTCTATTCAATACCCGATTGTGGAAGCCATCAGCGGAGCGCTGACCCTGCTGTTTGTGTGGCACTACGGCCTTACCCCGTGGACGTTTGTGGTGCTGGCGGCGGTATACGCTTTAATTATTTTGTCCGTTATTGATTTGGAATTAATGATTATACCGGACCGCTTCTCCCTGGGGCTGATTGTGCTGGGGCTGGCGTTTTCCTGGTGCAACCCGAACTTTGACGGCGTATGGTGGCAGAAACTGCTGCAAAGTTTACTGGGCGGCAGTGTGGGATTTTTTGGCGTGCTGGCCATTGCGCTTATCGGCACGTTTTTGTTTAAGAAAGAAGCCATGGGCGGCGGCGACGTAAAATTAATGGGCGGCGTGGGCGCCTTAATTGGCTGGCAAGGGGTAATAACCACGGTTATTTTTGCTTCGTTTTTGGGGCTTATTTACTCCATTTTCTTAATGATTTTTAAAGGCAAAAAAGGAGGGGACGCCATACCCTTTGGCCCGTTCTTAAGCGCAGGGGCGCTTATCAACCTGTTTACGCTTATAGAATTTACGGATCTAACCATACAGCTTTAAATAATACACCGGGGCATTTACCCCGGTTTTTTATGGGCGGTTGAAACCCGCCCCGCAAAAAGATATACTGCCAAAGGCGGCCTTAGCCGCAGGAGGATACCATTATGAGATATAGCGGAGTTGTAGCCCGTGGCATACGTATGCCGTTAATTAAAGAAGGGACGGACATTGTGCCCGTTATTGCCCAAACACTGGCCCAAGCCGCCCAAGAAGAGGGGTTTGATTTTAAAGAAAGAGGGATTATCGGGGTAACGGAATCGCTGGTGGCGCGCAGCCAGGGCAATTTTGTTACGTTAAAAGATATTTCCGCCTCTGTAGCCAACCTGTTTCCGGAAGGAGACGTAACTTTATTTTCCCCCATTTTTAGCCGCAACCGCTTTTTACCCATGTTAAAAGGCATTGTGGCGGGCATTAAAGGAAAAGTAAATATTGTTTTTTCTTTACCGTCTGACGAAGTGGGCAACCCCTCCTGTGCGGACCCCTACGCCTACCAAGAAGGCCTGTTTGGGGAAGACAGCCCGTATTTTTCCTTCGTCCACCCCATTACGGGTATGAATTACCCCCGCCTGTACAAAGAAATTGACCCGCAAAAAATTTCCATCTCCTTTGTATGGGGAATTGATAACTTTTTAAAACATTTTGCAAACCCGCACAAACAAGTATTGGTGTGCACCGTACACAACCGCCAGGTTTACGCCCAAAAGCTGGCCCAGCACGGTTTTAAAGTGCATACGCTGGCCGATATATGTGCTACTGCGGTGCGCCCCAATACCGGCTTTAATGCGGAGTTTGGGCTCCTAGGCTCCAACTATTCCAACGAAGACCGCGTAAAGCTATTCCCGCGGGATTGCCAAAACTTTGTAGACCGCCTGCAAAAAGCCGTGGAAGAAAAAACCGGCATCCGCCCCGAAGTGCTTATCTATGGGGACGGTGCCTATAAAGACCCTTCCACCGGCATTTGGGAACTGGCGGACCCGCTCGTCAGCCCCGCCGCCACCAGCGGCCTGTGCGGCATGCCGCATGAAACCAAGTTAAAATCACTCATAGACTCCGGTGCCGATGTGCGCCAAGCCGTGCAAACCAATGCCGGCGGCCAAGCCCTGGGCACCACCCCGCGCCGCTTAACGGACTTACTGGGCTCTTTGTGTGATTTAACCAGCGGATCGGGCGATAAAGGCACCCCCGTTATTTACGTAACCGGTTATTTTGATAATTACTATACGGAATAACGCCCCCGTTTTATGCCGCCGGGTTCTTTTACAAAAAAGGCCCGGCGGTTTTTTATTTCTATATAAAAACTGAAACTTTAGTCCCCTTTTTCCACTTCTCTTTGTTACACTTGTTTCCCATAAAAAAACCCCGGCCACAACACCGGGGTTTTTATAAAAACACATGACTTATTTTAACATCTTTAGCTTTTCGGCCAATAGGTTAAACGCTTTGGCACGGTGGCTAATGCGGTTTTTTTCTTCGTCGGTCAGTTCCGCCAGGGTTTGGGTAGTGTCTTTTACAATAAACAGCGGGTCATACCCAAAGCCGTTTTCACCGCGGTAACCAAAACCGATGTATCCGTCCAGCTTGCCTTCAAAGCTAATGGTCTGCCCGCTGGGCAGGGCCAGGCATGCTACGGTGCGGAAGCTGGCCCCACGCTGGTGTAAAAGAAGCCCGTCCAGCTCGGCCAGCAGTTTGCGGTTATTTTCGTCCGTATCGGCGTATTCCCCCGCGTAGCGCGCGGTGTGTACGCCCGGGCGGCCGTTTAAATAACCCACTTCCAGGCCGGTATCATCCGCCACAGCGGGGATACCGGCGGCTTTGGCCGCGTAAACAGCCTTTATGGCGGCATTTTCCGCCAGGGTGGAACCGGTTTCCGGCGGGAGGGTAAGGCCTTTAAAGTCATTTAGGCTTACGTATTCCAGCTTTTTCCCGCCGGTCTGCTTTTTGGGCAATATAGCAAGTAGCTCTTTAAATTTATGCGGGTTGCCCGTAGCAATTAAAATTTTCATACAAAGACTTATTTCCCTTTAATAATGCCTTGCACTTTTTGATCATTCTTAAGCGCATTTAACAATTTGGCTTTGGCGGCCTGCGCACGCTGCTGCGTTTTTTGGGCGCGTTGCGGGATGGAAGGCACGTCTTGCACAAATTTCACCAAATTCAAAGCGGCTTTGTAGGAAATGAATAAGTCTTTCTCGCTCAGCCATTCTTTAAAGCTGTGGGGGTTGTTCTGCCCCGTAGGCAAGCAGGGGGCGCCCAGGCAAATATCCCGTTTGGCAAACATGGCAGGGCCCGTGCCGGCGCGTTCTTTTAAGAATTTGGGTTCCACGCCAGCCGCCTGCAACGCTTTGCCCACCAAGCCTTGGGCGGCGGGGTGCATACCGTCGGCCACGTTGGTGTATTGTTTTACTACTTGTTTTTCAATTTTAACGTCATATTTTTGGGCAGCGGCGGCCACGGCTTTATCCAAGCGTTTAAACCAGGCTTCGCCTTGTTTCGGGTCAAAGAAGCGAAGGCGGAAATCCACCGTTACAATGTTGTTTTGCGCGTCATAAGTGGTGTGGTGGGGCTCAATATAGCCGTCTTCACCGGTGCTGTAGTTGGGCAAATCTTCCAATTGGGCCATGTCTTTAATAACGGCCGCAGCGGCAATCGTGGCGTTTCTGTAACCGTTAGTGGCCGCGTAAGACTGGTGGCCGTGAATACCGTGGATTTTTACCAA
>CALUXL010000006.1 GCA_944324735.1 uncultured Elusimicrobiales bacterium | reverse complement strand
CCATCTTTACCACAAAGGAGCGTTTGCCTTCTTTGTCGCACGTTACAATGACCAAAGCCTGCTGATACTTCTGGGCTACCGTGTCGGCAATGGTGCGCAGTTCCTTGGGTTCGGCGCCTTCCGCATTGCGGATAACCAAAGACGTACCGTTCTTCATGGTAAACGTCATTTCGTTCATGCCGCCGGCCGCCATGGCTTTTTCACGGAATTGGGTATAGCGTTTTTTAACTTCTTTCAGCTCGTCCATAATTCCGTTCACGCGGGTGAAAACGTCTTTCACCGGCACCATCAAGCGGGCGCTTAAGTTTTCGGTTTCGTGATAAACGGTTTTTAAATAATCCAGCGCGGCCGGGCCGGCTACGCCTTCTATACGGCGCACACCCGCAGAAACAGAGGCTTCTTTAAGTACCAAAATGGTAATTACGTCCGCCGTGTTGTGCACGTGGGTACCGGCGCAAAGTTCCAGGCTGTATTTTTGTTCCGGCGCTTCAAAAGAGCCACCCATCATAACAAAGCGGGCCGGGTCCGCATAGGTTTCACCCAAGAGGGTAACAGCGCCTAATTTATCGGCATCCGCCAGCGGGCGCACCTGGCAGTTTACGGGCAGGGCGTTTTCAACCGCTTGGTTGGCAATGGCCCAGGCACGCTGTAACTCTTCGGCCTTGGGGGCGCGGGAAAGGGTATAGTCAAAGCGGAAACGGTCCGCCGATACAAAAGACCCGCTTTGATGTACGCTGTCACCAAATACCTGGCGCAAGGCCGCGTTTACCAAGTGGATAGCACTGTGGTTGGCCATGCAGCGTTTACGCACGGAAGTGTTTACGCAAAGGGTAACTTCCTGCCCTTGGGCCAGCTGACCGTTTACTTTGTGCAAATATACTTTGCCCAGCGGTTTTTGTACGTCCAGCACTTGGGCAACGGGGTTGCCTTGGGAAAGGATTTCCCCCACGTCTCCCACCTGGCCGCCGGATTCGGCATAAAAAGAGGTTTTATCAAACACCGCGTAGCCTTCCCCCTGCAAACTTTCGCACGGTTCCAACGCGGCCGTAAACAAGGCCAACACCTTGGCGTTTTGCGTCAGCGTATCATACCCCGTAAATACCGTGGCGGGATAAGTGTTTTCAATACGTTGCAGCATAACCGCTTTGCCTTTGGAAAGTTCATCGGCGTAAGAGCGGCTTTTGGCTTGGGCTTCTTCTTTGGCGGCTTCATAGCCGGCTTCGTCCACTTCCACCCCTTTGGCATGGGCAATTTCTTTGGTTAACTCCAGCGGGAAACCGAACGTTTCGTGCAGGTGGAAAGCGTCCTGCCCGGAAATTTTACCCTTGCCCTGGGCAAGCAGTGCGGCCAGTTTTTCTTCCCCGGTTACCAAGGTTTTTAAGAAGGTGGTTTCTTCCATCTTCAGTACGTCTTGGATGTGGGACATGTTTTTGTCAATTTCCGGGTATAAGCCGGCAAAAATTTCTTTCACTTTGGGGGCCAGCGTGTACAAATACGGTTTATCGGCACCCATCAAACGCGCATAACGCGCCGCACGGCGGATTAAACGGCGCAAAATGTAGCCGCGGCCTTCGTTGGAAGGCAAAATACCTTCCGCAATTAAAAAGCTGGAGCTGCGCACATGGTCCGCAATAATGCGAAGGGCGGAAATTTCTTCCTTGGTTTCACCCTTTAAATGCAAGTCTTGTTTGGCTTGGTTGATGATGGGGGTGAAAAGGTCCGTCTCAAATACGTTTTTAACGTTTTGCATCACCATGCAAAGGCGTTCCAAACCCAGGCCCGTATCAATGTTGTTGTGCGGGAGGGGTTTAAAGGAGCCGTCTTCCTGACGGTTATAGCTTTCAAAAACAATGTTCCAAATTTCCACAAAGCGGCCGCAATCGCAAGTGATGTCGCAGTGCGGGTTGGTACAGCCTTTGGGGCCAAAATCGTAATAAATTTCGGTGCAGGGGCCGCAGGGGCCGGTGGGGCCCATGGTCCAGAAGTTATCGGCTTCGTCCAATTCAAAAATGCGGTCCGCCGGTACGTATTTAAGCCAGGCTTCGTAGGCTTCGGCGTCGCGCGGGGCAATGCCCCCTTTGTAAATGCTGACGTAGAGTTTATCGGCCGGGATACCCAACGTTTTGGTTAAATATTCCCAGGCCCAGTCAATGGCTTCTTTTTTAAAATAATCGCCAAAAGAAAAGTTACCCAACATTTCAAAAAACGTTAAATGGCGTTCCGTAAAGCCCACGCTGTCTATATCCGTGGTGCGCACACATTTTTGACAGCTGGCAGCGTTTTTGAGGGAGTTGTCTATCCCTAAAAAATTGGCCTTAAACTGCACCATGCCGGCAGACGTAAAAAGAAGGGTAGGATCCGAGTGGGGAATCAGCGAGCTGGACGCTTTAATGGGCAGCCCCTTAGAGTTAAAAAACTGCAAAAAACCGTTTCTAATTTCAGTGCTTTTCATAAGATTACCTAAAATACCTCTATAAAACTGTATAATTAAAGTATATCAAATACAGAGAGGGCGCGCCTCTCTCCAAACCCTTTATGCAAAACCCTTTTACGCACATAAAAACCATTTTTTTTGATGCCGACGACACCCTTTGGCAAAATGAAACCCATTACCGCCAAACGGAAAAACAACTCTTTGCCCTCCTGGGTTTAAACGAAAAAGACGGCACCCGTGAACTTTTACAAACGGAAATGCAAAACCTGCCCCTGTACGGCTACGGTGCCAAAGGGTTTACGCTTTCCATGTTGGAAACGGCCCAGCGCGTACTGGGCCCGCAAAAAGCGGCCGCGGTTACCGGCCCCGTGCTGGAACTGGGCAAAAAGCTGATTTCCGCCCCGATGGAATTACTCCCCCACGTGCGCGAAACCCTGCAGGAACTGGCCCCTTTTTACACCCTGGCCGTTGCCACTAAGGGCGATTTGCTGGACCAACAACGCAAATTAAAAAACTCCGGCCTAACCAGTTTTTTTGCCCATGCGGAAATTATGACGGATAAAACCCCTCAGGCCTATTTAGCGCTTTGCCAAAAACTGGGGGCACGCCCGCAGGAAACGCTGATGGTGGGCAATTCCCTGCGTTCTGACATTCTGCCCCCGCTGGAAGCCGGCCTGCAGGCGGTGTACATCCCCTGTGCATGCGGCTGGATACACGAAGACGTACCCCATACGGCTCTGCCGCCGTTTACCACACTTAAAACCATACAAGCGCTACCCGCCTTGTTAAAAGGAGAAACCAATGCATAAAATTTTAGGTTATTTACTGCTTTGCGCAGGGCTGTTTTTAATTTTCTTTGCGTGCGTGGGCATGTATAAAACATTTATTTTAAAAGCCCCCGTTACCCAAATTGTCAAAATGAGCAGTGTTACCGCCCAAACCGCCCAAGGCCATCAAATACAAATACCTATGGACGGCGTAAACCAACTGGCCAACACCGCCCTTTTTGCTCTGTTAATGGTGTTCTTGGCCGGGGCCGGCGGGCGTGTGGCAGGGGCTGGTATTAATTTGCTTAAAGTGGAACGCATTTACGACGCTTTAAACGAGCTGGACCTGCAGAAAAAAGAAGATTTGGAAACCTTAAAAAAAGTATGAAAATATTATTTATTATTAACCCCAAAAGCGGCAAAGGGCGCGACCCCCGCGAAACAATTGACTGCATACAGTTAAACTTTCCGGCCGCCTCCTGGGCGCTGACAGAGGCCCCCGGCCACGCCACCCAGCTGGCTCAAAAAGCCGTGGCCCAAGGCTACAATGCCGTAGCGGCCATCGGCGGGGACGGCACCATCAACGAAACCGCCCGCGCCCTGGTGCATACCCAAACCGCCTTAGGGGTAGTGCCAAACGGCTCGGGCAACGGGCTTGCACGGGAAATGGGGATGCCTCTTTCGATTGAAGAATCCCTCCTGCGCCTGCAAACGGCCCACACCGTTCGGTGCGATGCCGGGCAAGCCAACGGAGAAATTTTCTTAAATTTAGCCGGGGTTGGAATAGAAGCCCAAATTGCCTATGATTTTATGCAATACGGCAAAAGCGGCAAACGCGGCATGTGGCCTTATTTTAAACTGGGTGCCAAAGACGTGCTGACCTACCGCCCACAACCCATGGAACTGGAGCTGAACGGTCAAAAAACCACCGTTAGCCCGCTTTCCATTGCGTTTGCCAACGGCACCCAATACGGAAGCAACTTTAAAATAGCCCCCCAAGCCAGTTTAACCGACGGCTGGCTGGAATGCGTACTAATTAAAGATGCAAACAAATTAAAACTGCTTTCCGCCCTGCCCAGCTTTTTTGGAAATGACCCCTCCCACAAAGGTGTTACCCAAACCACGCAGGTAAAAAAAGCCG
>CALUXL010000005.1 GCA_944324735.1 uncultured Elusimicrobiales bacterium | reverse complement strand
GTTAAATTATTTTTTATTTTTCAGTAGGCAGTAATATCTTTCATAATCGAGACCAGGTATTGCAGGCCTACTTTTACGTCTTTTTCCAGTACGGCCAAATTCAGTTCCACCGGGCGGACGGCTTCTTCAAAACGGCCCTGCATTAATATTTTTAAAAACCGCATGCGGTCTACCGAGTTTAAAAGCGGTAAAAAGTGGTCCGTCAGGCGCTGGGCCACCGCTTCGGCCAGCATTTCCCGGTAAGAGGCATACACCTCTAACGGCTGCCCCGTGCGGTTAATAACAATTTCCGGGTTTTGGGCGCGGAAAGTATTTTCCGCCTGTTCTTGCGCCAGGGCAAGTTCGCTCGCCAATACTTGCGCATTGGTGCGGCTTAAAGACAAATGGTTTTGTAATTTGGAAAACAACACCATTAGCCACGCATTTAAACCCACCGTGCTTTGCGCGTCCCACTTTTGCATGGTGGAGTTGGTTTGCTTCCAAAGTGCGTTAAGCAAAGGTTTGTTTACACCGTCCGGCCCAATCACACGCACCAGCGGGCTATTGTTTTGAGCGGCCACCGCCAACGCGCGCTGGATAATCATTTTTTCTTTTCCGCGGCGGGCCAGGGCTTCAATGCGGCCATTATCCAGCGGAGCCAATAATTTAGCGCGCGGCGCCGTGCGGGCGGCTTGTTCCAACGCATTTTGCGCACTTTTGCGCGCGGCCGCCTGGGCACCTTTTACTAGCCCCTGGCTAAAACCCGCGCAAGGTAATACACAAGCTAACAATAAAATAAAATATTTTTGATAAGTAAGCATAACTAACCCCAGTTGATTTATATTGTGGCATTTACTGCGCAAAAGCAAAAGGGCCTTTGGACCCATTTATAAGTAAGCCTTTAGACCTAATAAAAAAGGGCCTCTACCACTAACAGTAAAGGCCCTTCCCAAATACAAATTACAGATTTTCTTTAATGGTCTGCGCTAGGCGTTTAACGCCCTGGATAATCTGCTCCCGAGAAGAATAGGAGAAGTTTAAACGCATATCATTATGCACATCGGCCTGCGGGTAGAAATCCACCCCGGATACATACGCCACATTATTTTCCAGCGCGCGGGGCAACAGTTTGGCCGCGTCCAACTGTTTAGGCATAGTAAGCCACAGGAAAAGCCCCCCTTCCGGGTGCGTCCAGCTTACGCCTTCGGGCATATGTTCTTTTAACATTTGAAGCATCAAATCGCGTTTTTCTTTATAAGCGGCCACAATGTGTTTAATATGTTCCAGCAATAAACCGCGTTTTAAATATTCCTTGGCGGCCAACTGCAAAATGGGAGAGGTGCACAGGTCCATCGCTTGTTTTAAAATGACCAGTTTTTTAATAACCTCTTGCGGCCCTAAAATGTACCCTAAGCGAAACCCGGGCACAAACACTTTGGAAAACGTAAACAAAGTAATTACATTGCCTTCCCCATTATCCAGCTTATAAAAAGTGTCGGGGGCGGTGCCTTCAAAACGCACCTGGCGGTAAGGGGAGTCCTCCACAATGAGCGTGCCGTATTTTTTGGCAATTTCCAAAATTTTTAAGCGGCGTTCCTGCGGTATGGTGGTGCCGGTGGGGTTTTGGAAATCCGGCACTAAATAGATAAATTTGCACACTTCGCCTTTTTTCTGCAAAGAGGCCAAAATGGCTTCTATATCTTCGGCCAGTACGCCGTAATTATCGCTCTTGGCGCCAATAATATCCGCCCCGGCCACGTGAAACGCCTGCAAAGCGCCCAAATAAGTAGGGGCGGCGGTAATGATGTGGTCCCCCGGGTTTAAGAACAACCGGGCCACCATATCCAGCGCCTGCTGGGCGGCGGATACAATTAACAAGTTACCGCTTTCGCAGGTGATGCCTTCCGTCTTTTGAAGCATGGCAACCAATTCCTGCTTTAAAGATTCCTGCCCTTCCGTAGTACCATACTGCAAAGCTTCTTTGGGAGAGTGGGTCAACACGTCCTGCATAATGGAGGACACGTCTTTCGTGGGGAACATATCCGGGTCCGGCAGGCCCCCCGCAAAAGAAATAATTTCCGGCTTACATAATAATTTTAAAAGTTCACGAATGGCAGAGGCTTTACTGCGCGTAACCACCGCGGAAAACAGTTTATTATAATCCATCTTCAGCATGCTCCTTCAATCATTAAATCTTATTATATTCTACAATTTTTAAGCTTAAATCTTTAGACGGAACGGAATGCGTCAGCGCGCCCGAGGAAATAACATCCGGCCCCGCCTGGCAGTACGCTTCCAAATTTTCCAGCGTAACCCCGCCGGAAATTTCAATCAGCGCCTTCCCGTTTACGATTTGCTTGCATTCCTTGGCTTGGTCAGGGGTCATATTATCCAGCATGATAATATCCGCCCCGGCGGCCAATGCTTCACGCACCTGGGCAGGGGTTTCCGTTTCCACCTCGATCTTGGGGGTATGCCCAATGGCCGCTTTTATTTTTTCCACCGCTTTGGTAATGGAACCGGCGGCCGCGATGTGATTGTCTTTAATCATTACGCTGTCGGCCAGGGTCATGCGGTGGTTGCGGGCACCGCCCACGCGCACAGCGTATTTATCCAAACGGCGCATGCCAGGCTGGGTTTTGCGGGTATCCACAATCATTACGCCGTACTTTTCGCCCACGCGCGCATAAGCGCGGCTGGCCGAAGCAATGCCCGATAAACGCTGCATAAAATTAAGCGCGGTGCGTTCCCCTTTTAAAATAGACAAAGCCGGGCCGGAAAGTTCCAGCACTTCTTCGCCTTTTTTTATTTCGTCCCCGTCTTTTTTAAGCGGGGTAAAACGAACGGACGGGTCCACAATTTCAAACACCTGGCGGGCCACTTCCATACCGCACAGCACCAAATCTTCTTTGGCGCGCACAACGGCGCGGGCGCCGTCGGCCGGGGTAAAAATATTGTCGGACGTAATATCCCCAAGCCCCAGGTCTTCTTCCAAGGCAAGTAAAATTATTTTATCAGTAATCATTTGGTTAACTCAAACATTTTCTCAATGGCTTTATAGGCGGCCGCGGCGGTGGCAGGGTCCACATGCACTTCCTGCCCGGGCAGCGGGGCGGCCAACGCCTGCAGGGTGTTGGTCAGCGTGTTGCGTTTCATATAAGAACACGTGCCAAAGGGCCAAACAAAGGTTTTGTCCGGGTGTTCGGCCTCCATACGGTTGACGAGGCCAAATTCCGTAAGCATACCAAAAGTACGGGCGGAAGATTTTTCCACAAATGCGGCCATGCCTTTGGTGCTGCCCACATAATCGCACAAGCGGCAAACTTCAATCGGGCATTCCGGGTGAGCTACAATTTGGATGTCCGGGTATTGCGCGCGCAGCTGTTCCACCGTTTCCGGGCGGTATTTGTCATGCACGCAGCAAGAGCCGCCGGAAGCGATAATCTTTTTCGGCGTGCCGCGCCGTTCCAGCTCGGCCGCCAGGTTTTGCGCCATCAGCATATCCGGCACGAAAATCAGTTCATTACCCGGTATTTTTTGGGCAATATCATACACATTGCCGGAAGTGACGCACGCATCGCACTGGGCTTTTACGTCGGCCGTGCTGTTGATGTAGCAAAGCACAGGCAGGCCGGGGTGTTTGGCTTTTAAACGGGCCAAATCTTCCCCCGTCATGGAATCGGCCAGCGAACACCCCGCATGCCCCGCCGGGATGAGCACCTGTTTGGAAGGGTTAATAATTTTGGCCGTTTCCGCCATAAACCATACGCCCGCAAAAATAATAATATCGGCCGAGGTTTCTTTGGCTTTTAAGCTCAGTTCGTAGGAATCCCCCCTAAAATCAGCCACGCCGTAAACCAGTTCCGGCCCGGTGTAAGAGTGGGCCAAAATAACGGCGTTTTTTTCTTTTTTCAGGCGGTTGATTTCCAAGGTAAGCGGGGCGGCTTCTTGGCAATCCTGCAAAGTCCACTTGGCGGCTTTGGTTTTAGATACAGAACCAAGAAGCCCATATAATCTATGGGCTTCTTGAGAAATTTGCTCCTGCGTAAACGAAACGGACATAATTAGCGTTTATCCGCCGGAACGGGCTCTTCGTCGTTCACGTCCGCCTTGGCGGTAGATTTTTTGGAGGGTTTTTTGCTCCCTCTTACGCTTTGCAAATAGGAAGAGTTAGAAATTTGTTCTTCGTACGGAACTACTTTATCGTAATCGCTTTCCGGGGCGAGTACATTGTCAAATTCTTGGTCAATAATTTGGTATTTGGCGGCTTCTTGTTCCAAAGAAGCAGAGGAAGCATCGGTTTTGGTTTCAGCGGAAGAGCACCCCACCGCCACGGCGGCCACGGCCGCAAATAATAAAATTTTTTTCATAACCCTTTCTCCTTTATAAATTTGCAGTTAAATGCGTACTAATAAATTATATATCATATTGCTCAAATTTGGGCATTCTTTTTTAGTTAGCGGGGCCCTTAATAAAAGGCGGTTATAAAAAAACAGTTCCACGGCGCGGTTTTTTTGATAAAATCTAAAGGTTATGATTAAATGGGAGGAAAAGAAAAATGGAAAGTCTTACGGGACTGTTTAGCAGTATAGCGGAATTCTTCTCGGCCCCCTCCGTACACAACGCGTATGAAATTATGAACGCATTTAACACGCTGGTTTGGGGCCCGCCGATGATTATTGTATTACTAGGGTTAGGCATTTATTTTACCATTCGGCTAAATTTCTTGCAAAAATACACCTGGAGAGCCATTAAACTATCCGTACAGAAAGTAGAATCGGAAGGGATGGTGAGCAGCTTTGGTTCTTTGGCCGTAATGATTGGCGCCACCGTAGGCACGGGCAGCATTATTGGGGTAACCACTGCCATTGCCGAAGGCGGCCCCGGCGCTTTGTTTTGGATGATTGTGGCCGGATTTTTTAATTTTGCCATTAAATATTGCGAATGCTTGGTGTCTTTTAAATACCGCGTTAAACGCCCGGACGGTGAATACGTGGGCGGACCGATGTATTATTTAAACGATATCCTTAAATTTAAATGGCTGGCCATTATTTTTGCCTTGGGTACCCTGCTTATGGGGCTTACGGCCGGCAGTGCGTTGCAGTCCAACTCCATTGCAGACGCATTGCGTGAAGGCTACAACTTAAACCCCTGGTTGGTGGGCGCCTTGGTGGCGGTTGCCACGGCCGTGGTAATTATCGGCGGGGTAAAGCGCATTGCGGCTTATTCCGAATGGCTGGTACCCATTATGGGCGGCATGTATTTATTGCTGGCAATAGTGGTTATTTGCATGAATTTGGAAAAAATACCCGAAGCCATTGTGATGGTATTTAAAGGTGCTTTTACCGGTAAAGCCGCCCTGGGCGGTGCCATGGGGGTGGGTATACTGGCTTTGATAAAATCCATGATACCTGCCATCAGCGCCGGGGTAACCCGCGCCGTACTGGCTACCGAAGCCGGCATGGGTTCGGCCTCCATTGCAGCCGCCGCGGCCAAAACCCGCAGCGCTACGCAAATGGCCATTGTGTCGGCCACGTCCGTATTTTGGGCCATTTTTATCTGCTCACTGACCGGGATTGTGATTATCCTGGCCGGGGATTGGCAAAACCCCAATGTATACGCGGCCAACCTGTGCAACAGCGCATTCAAAACGGTGCCTTTAATCGGTACACCCATATTAATATTCTCTTTGGTGATTTTCTCCTTCACCACCATTATCGGCTGGGGATATTATATGGAAAAAGCCCTGCAGTTCTTAAAGGGTGAACGTTTTATAAAAGCGGCCCGTGTGTTGTTTATTATCTTGGTGGCGCTGGGCGGCGGTATTGGCACCAGCTTCTCCTGGGATTTAACCATTGCCGATACATTAACCCGCACGGCCGAAGCCAACAACTCCACCCGCTTTATGTGGGCCCTGGCCATTTTTACCATGACCATGATGACCGTGCCCAATATTTGGGCCCTTTGGTGCCTGCGCAAGGTAATTATAAAAACCACCTACAAACACATTAAAGTAATTGTGGGTAAGGTTCCCCCGCCAGATACCAACAAATAACTTTAAAAACCCCGGGTTTAAACCGGGGTTTTTTATGGTAAGCTTTCTAATAAAAATATTCCTGGCGTTTGTTTTCTCCCCCTCCTTTCGCACATCTATTGGGCAACACATAGCCCTTTTACAAAAAACTTTTAACGCATACCACCCTAATAGTATTTTTAAAAGGCTCCCCCTTTTAGCCCGTTTATGTTTTGTACAAACGGATGCACAAAGGCCCAAACGGCCATAAAAAAACCCCGCCATAAGCGGGGTTTTAATACGCATGAAAAGTAAGACTATTAGGCTTTTACACTGCTGCCGGGGAACTCCTTAATCCCCTGCACAATACTGCGCCCGCTGGGCTGCTGGTAAGCGCTTAGGCCAAACTCCGGCAATACAGAGAACAAGTGATCAAAAATATCACTCTGCAAGGCTTCGTAATCCGTCCACACGGTAGTATTTAAAAAGCAATATACTTCCAGCGGCAGGCCGCCTGCGGTTTGGGGCAGCTGGCGCACCATAAGGGTAAAGTCCGGGTCGTTAGACACTACATAAGGGCGGCTTTGCAAATAAAGCTGCGCATATTGGCGGAAGGTGCCGATATTGGTTAAGTGGCGGCCGTTTAAAAAGTTTTCTTTTACGTTACGCTGGGCATTAAAGGCAAGTATTTCGGCCTCTTTTTCTTTTAAATAGTCGCTTAACAGCTGGATTTTTTTAAGGCGGTCCAGCATGGGGCGGTCCACAAATTTTACGGTATCCACGTCCAGCAAAATACTGCGCTGTATGCGGCGCGCTTTGGCGTCATACATACCGCTCCAGTTTTTAAAAGGCTTGGAAATCAAGTCATAGGTGGGCACGCTGACAATGGTCATATCAAAATTCTGCACCCGCACGCTGGTTAAGGAAATGTCCAAAATATTTCCATCCGCGCCGGCGGAGTCCACGGTAATCCAGTCCCCAATTTTTATTAACTTATTGGTGGTAAGCTGGATACTGGCGGCAAACCCTAAAATGGGATCTTTAAATATTAACGAGAAAACCGCCGCCAAAGCAGACAAACCGGTAATAATATACATCGGCCGCCGCCCCAGTACCAAAGAGAGCACAAACAGCGCCGTTAATAAGAAAATAATTATTTTTACCGCCTGTACCAACCCTTTTATGGGGATGTTCGGATTGCGCCCGTACAAATGGTTTAATGTGTTTAACCCGGCATTAATTAACCAAGAAAAACTAAGAATAATAAACAACCCCGTCAGCTTGCCCATCACGGCGGCCAGCCAGGATACGTTCTTAGTAATAAACACGGGGTATAAATGCATGGCCACAATGGCCGCGGCCACCACACCGGCGGCCGTAAAAAATTTATGGCTCTGCATGGCCTTGGCCCAGCGTTCTATTTTAAAACGCAGCAAAAGCCCGGATACATACCGGTTAAAAAACCAAGAAAAGAACTTGGCCACACCGTATAAAATAACCACAAACGCGGCCGCCGATATAAGCTGGGCAACGGGCACGTTCCAATGTTCGGGTATAAAGGGGATTTTTTCCACATAGCTTAAGATAAAAGACATATAAGCTCCTTACCTGCTAAAAAGTTATTATAATTAAGTGTATGAAAAAAATCTTACTGGGTGCAACCTGTGTTTTGCTGGCGGCCGGGTGTTATACCCCTTTAAATAACTCCGGCGTGGCCACTACCAAACCTTGGCTGGAAATTTCCGCCAAGCGGACCGATTTTGACGGCTCCCAGTACGACTCTTGCTACCGCTTCAACCTGCGCTTCTTTCCGCAGGAGGCCGCCGCCCGGCTGGATTTGGTGGACAGCTGCATTTCCGCCTGTTGCTGGCGCTCTGAAAAAGACAGCGTAACCCTGGATTTTAATAAAAACTTTAAAAAAGACCTGGCCCGCTACGGCAAAGCCTATTACTTTACCCCCGGCCAAATTACACTGGGGGTTTCACATTCCAATTTAGTAAATACCACCCGGGTAACCACCCAACCCAAAGGCATTATTAAAAACGACGGGCGCGTAAAACTAAAATATAAATTGGTGGAAGACCCCGTCCGCCTGGCCCAACTGGCGCAGGATGAAGCCCAAGCCCGCGTGCGCCAGGAAACCAAAGAAAAATGGGAAAGAGAAGAAGCCCAAGCCGCCGCCCAACTGGCCGACCGTAAAGCCCTCCTGGCCGGTGCCAAAGCCATCTTGCAGCGCACCCAAGGCGGTAAAATAGACCACTACTTTTATTTTATGAACAAAAACTACACCAAACAGGGCTGGACTTTTTGGCTGGGTGAACGCCAGCTGGCCGTTACCCCCACCTCCCAGAAAGACGTTTACACCGTTTCTTGCAAAGCCTTTGTAAAACTGGGGGAATTTCCCCAGCACCTGCGCCAAAACACCGTACCCTGCGGAATCTGGAAAGTAAACCTGCAAGACGCCACCGCCACCCCGGCCAACAAACTGGCAAAAGAAATTGTAAACCTGCAGTAAAAAACTTATCTACCCCTTTACTAAAGGGCAATATCTTATAAAATATCCCCCGCTGCCACCTGCAAAGCGGGTTTTTAATGGGTACCGGTTTTACCTGGGTTTACCCCTATAAAAAACGCCTATACCCGCCCGGGGCACGCCCCCCCCTGCAACTAAGGACAATAAAAAACCCGGCCTTTCAGCCGGGTTTTTAAAGCAAATAAAACAATTAGTATACGGTATTCCAATCGCGCGTGGTGAAAGTAAATTCCACCCGGCGGTTGGTGCGGCGCCCCGCGTCGGAATGGTCCAGCGTGAGGGGGCGGTCCTTCCCGTGGGCGTGAATGCGGATAGACTCCGCCGATACGCCGCGGCTTACCAGGTAAGACTTCATAGCCGCCGCGCGGGAACCGCTCAGCCAGTAGTTATATTCCTTGGAGCCGATAATATCGGTATGTCCTTCAATAATCAAGCGAAGGTGAGGCTGGTCCTTCATAATATTAGCTACTTTATCCAAAAACGGATAGGCATAATCTGGCGGGCGGATAGAGTCAAACTCATAAGTAATAGTAGGCAGTTGCATGCTTTTAAGCATTTGCTTTTCGCTCTGTCTGTATAATTTGGCGTTGCGTCTGGCTTCCAGCTCAATCACCGGGTCCGGTTTTACTTCCGGGATTTCATCCTCTTTCTGGGAGGAAGCACACCCCACAAAAGTAAACGCAAATAAAAAAAGTAAAGCGGCTTTGGTAAAATTCATAAAAATCCTCCTGCCCCCATTATAGCAAAACCCCCGCCAACCTGCACAAAAAATTTTTGCGTGGATGCCTTATCCACATTTATCAACACCCTGTGGACAACCTGTGGATAACTATCCCCTATAGTCTACAAACACCGGTTTGAACAGGCATTTTTGGGGGCTGGGGGCCCCGGCTTTTTAAATGGCCTGTGGATAACCCCAAAAAACTGTGGATAACTGCCCCGTTTGTATAGTAAAAAGCCCATTTTAAAGGGGGTTTCTCCGTCGGAGAAATCATTTTATCCCTAAAAAATGGGCTTTTTGGGGTTTTTTTAAAAAAACTGTTGACAACTCTGCCTTTTTTTGTTCAATTTTTGCTAAAAAATGCGTTTTTTATTGTTTTTTAAGCGTAATTTTGGCAGAAAAGTCTTTTTTGGGCGTTTTGGCGGTTAATTTTACGCGTCCCGGCTCGGCCCCCGGGATGACGGTCAAGCTCCCCTGCGCGGCGTTCCACTCCAAAAAAGGCGGGCTGATTAATAAGCTGGGCGGGTAAAAACCATACGTTTCCCCGTTTTTTAAGCGGGCCGTAATATTTAACTTGGCACTACCTTGCAAGGTAAGTTTCTTGGGGGAAACATCCCATATCAGCTTTTTAATCTGCACTTTGGACTTATCGGCAAACCAATAGTTAAACGGGTTTTGTTCAAAAGGTTTTTCCGGGGTTCCTTCCAAAAGCACAAATTGCTCCCCATAGCGAAAGTGAGCTTTTTCCAACCGGGCCTGAAAATCGGCCAAGGTTTCCCGGTCCCCGGCGGCAATCAGGCGCAAATC
>CALUXL010000004.1 GCA_944324735.1 uncultured Elusimicrobiales bacterium | reverse complement strand
ATTGTATGTGGGGCGCCTGCAAAACACGCTGGAGTCGGAGGTGAGGACCTCCCTGGAGGAAGTAGCCCGCCAGGGGGTAAGGATTTTACAAACCCAAATAGAGGGGGATGAGGATTCCCTCAAATCCATCGCCACGGCGTTGGCCGGTTATACTTCTTTAAATAAAGAAGAAATGATGGGCTTGTTAAACGCGGAAGTAAAAAACAACGCTTTTAAACGTATGGCCTTTATCCGGCCGGACGGATATGCCATGTTTAATGACGGGCTTGTGATGGATGCTTCCGGCCAGCCGGTTTTTTTACAGGCCATGCAGAGGCAGGCAGCCCTTTCTCAAAGAAGGAAAGACTCTAACGACGGAAAAGAAATTATCGTGCAGGCGGTTCCTGTTTTTAAGGAAGGGGAAGTGAAAGGCGTTTTGGCCTCCACCCGTTCCATTGCCGCGTATACGGATATTCTTTCCGTATATAGTTTTGGCGGGCAGGGGTATAACGTCATTGTGCGCGCCAATGGAGACAAGGTAATTAACGCCAGCCACGAAAATGCCATTGAAAATTTAGTCAATATTTTTGCCGACCGCGAAAACCTAACCTGGCATAACCAGCAGGATATTGAAAAAATGAAGCAGGATATGCTGGCCGGCCGCACGGGAAGCTTGCTGTTTACCACGCGCAAAGGCGGGCGTATGTACGCCAGCTATGTGCCTGTGGGGATAAACGACTGGTACATGGTGTCTTTAGTGCCGGAAAAAGTGCTTTTGGTTAAAACGGCGCGCTTGGTGTGGCTTACGCTTCTGTTTATGGGGGCGGGGCTGGCGGTTATTGGGCTTTTGCTGTACTATATTTTAGCAGTGCAAAAAAGCAACCGTTCTGAACTTGACCGTATGACCTATCAAGACCCTGTAACCGGGCTTGCCAACTGGAATAAAATGCAGCAGGTACTGGCGGATTTATTAAAAAATAATCCCAATCAGCCCTATGCTTTTGTTACGTTGGACGTGGACCGCTTTCGGATTATTTCCAACGTGTTTGGCCCCGGCAGCGGGGACGCACTGCTTAAACGTATTTCCCAAATATTGCAAAGCCATATAAAGGAAGGGGAAGAATTTTCCCGCATGGAAACGGACCGCTTCCAAATGTTGCTGAAATATGAGGGGGACGGCGCCTTGCGCAACCGCTTGCAGTTAATTAATGAAGAAATTGTTTCTTCCCCCGCGGATAAAACGCCCTCTTTGCGGTTAATTTTGTCTTTTGGCGTATATGTAATAAAAGACAGAAATATGCCGGTGGAAGAACTGCTGCACCGCTCCTTTTTGGCACGCCGCACCGTAAAACACAGTGTGGAGGCCGTAGCGTTCTTTAATGAAGACATGCTTACCCAGGCTAATTTGGAAAAACGCCTGGAAGATGATATGGAGGCCGCACTGGCAAAAGGGGAGCTGAAACTAATGTTGCTTCCGGTGCGGGATTTATCCAGCGGCAAAGTGGTGCGCGCGGTGGGGCGTGTGTTGTGGCATCACCCGGAACTGGGGGACTTGCATGGCCACACCTTTCGGCCTATTTTTGAAAGAAACGGCTTTGCACGCAAAGTGGACCTGTTTGTGGTGGAAGAGCTGTTTAAGCTTATTAAAGAATTGCGCGCACAGGGCCGGCAGGAAGGGCCTTTTGCGGTGGCTATATCCCCTTTGCATATTTATAATCCGTATTTCCCGGCCGCACTTAAAAAGCTGGCCGACAGTTACCAAGTAAACCCGGCGAATTTGGAGTTGGACCTGTCCCAGCACTCGCTGGAGGATAATATGGACGCCCTGATTGATTTGGGCCTGCGCCTGCAAAAGGAAGGTTTTGTGGTGGGCGTAAACCGCTTTGGGGAAGGTCTTTCCGCCATTAAGTTCTTGTCTAAAGTAAAAGCCCAGTGCCTGAAAGTGCAGGCGGTAACGGTGGAAGATGCACAGGACAGAGAAAGAATGGAACAAATGTTTGAGGCGTTTAAATATTTGTCTTCTGTCTTGGGTGCAACCCTGCAGTTTGACGGGGTAAAAACCACCCGCCAGGCGGACTTCTTAAAAGACAAAGGGGTTCGTTTTGTGTCCGGCCCCTTGTGGGGCGCACCACAAACGCCGGAGGAGTTTATTAAAAACATCTAACCCAAAACCCCGCTTAAAAGGCGGGGCTTTTTATGCGTATGGCGGTTGATATATAGGCCTAAATTGTATTTTAAGCTGGGTCTTAAGGCCTTGGTTGGCAACGGGGGCTTTTGTTATTCTATATATGATGAATAAACTAATTTATGGTATTTTATTGTTGTTCTTGTTTTACCCCTGTGCGTGGGCGCAAAAACCGCTTATCAAATCGGTCTGCAAGCAGGCCGAAAACCTGGGAATAAAAGCCTCGGAACGGGATTTAAAAGAACTGGAAAAACGCTTTGCCAAGCTAAGCCAACACCCCACCCGCACCAGCTTGGAAAGGACCTCTTTTTTATTGGATAAAAAAATAGCCCCCAGCCCGCAACGCGCGGAACTGGAGGAGCTGTTTCACGCGGGAGAGTATACCCAAGCCCAAGCCAAAGTGCATGAGTGGCTTAGGGGCGGGGCGAGTGAACCGCAAGTGGTGCGCACCCAGCCTAAAAACCGGCGGGAAGAATTTGTTGACCGGTTTTTGAACTTTGACCTTTATAAAGGGCCGGAGCTGGAAAAAGCCGTTCTTTTTTTGCAGGCCGGGCAGGACAAAAAATTAATTACTAAATCCGAGTACCGCAATGTGATGTGGTCCCTTTCCCAGTTGGATTTTTGCAATGCGCAAGCTATTTTAACTGAAAAAGAAAAAGCGGTCATACACCCAAATATTCCGCCCGCTCAGGTGGAAAGAGGCAAAGAGCGCCTGGCCAAAATGTACGCCTGGAAGGATTTGCACTCCCAGGTATTAAAGGTGCCCGGGGTGGAAGAGACCTCCCGCCGGAAGGCTATCCGCCAGGTATTGGGCCCGCTTTCCGGGGGGAAAAAACAGCCTTTAGCCGTACATAAAGCCTATTATGAACAGCTGCCCCCCTGGCGCCAGCAGGAGCTGGATGGGCAAATAAACCAGATGGAAGCTATCATTGCCCAGCGCCGGGAGCAGATTTCCGTACAGAATAAAGACCAGCTGGATAAACGCTATTTCTCCTCGGTGTTTGCACGTTTTGTATCGGGGCGGGCGCGTACTTCCTGGAGTGTGATGAAAGTGCTTTACAGCCCTTATGTATCGGCTGCGGCGCGGCGCGAAGTGGAGGAGGCCGTAGCCGGAGGCCTTTCTTTTAGCCAGGGTCTTAAAACCGGTACGGCTTTGTATCTGGAATATGCCCAAAATATGAACCAAGCATTAAAGGTATCGCCCGAGATAAAAGACCAGGTTTTGCTCCCTTTGCTTGAGTTAGAAGTTTATTTATCCAAAAACCGCCAATGGCCGCCGGAAGGCTCGGCTCTGTTTGCGCGGTTGCAGGAGTTGGAAAGCTCCCACTGGCACGGTGCCAAGCTAATGTTAAAACGCTTAAAACAGCAACAGCAGCAACCCCCGGAAAAGGCTTTTTTTGAAGCTTTGCAAAATTATGTGGCGCAAAATAACAAAATGCCCCCGCATGATTCTGCGCTCTACCGCGCTTTAATGCGCTATAAAAGACTTCCGGGCCCGTATCAGGAAGGTTTTATTAAAATTTACGAGCAATACCGCCCTTCTAAATAATGTTTGTATTTAAAGGAGCTTTTGGTGGATTTGGCATTGTTTAAAAATGGGCCTAAAAACTATAAAAATTTAGGCCTTTAGGCCCTGGCCGGGCGCTAAATATATTTGATACCGTACTTATACTATGAAAAATTTATTCTGTTTAATTTTATTATTTGTATTTTTTGCTCCGTGTGCGTTTGCCCAAAAACCGTTGATAAACGCCGTGCGTAAACAGGCGGAAAAAGTGGGGCTAAAAGCCTCCAAGCGGGATTTGCAGGAACTGGAAAAACGCTTTGCCATTCTGTGCAAAGATCCCAGCCGTACCAGTATGGAAAGGGTTTCCATGTTGCTTAAAAACCGGGTTGAAAAAAGCCCCCAGCGAGATGAGTTGGAAGCGTTGTTCCTCGCCGGCCAATATGCTCAGGCGCAGGCCCGGGTACACTGGTGGCTTACGGGGGAGGAACTGGTGGAAAAGCCGGCCCGCCAAACCCAGGAGCAAATACGGGAAAGTTTTGTAAACCGTTTTTTATCGTTTGATTTGTATAAAGGGGAGGAACTGAAACAGGCGGTACATCTTTTACAGGCGGGGCGCCAATCCAAATTAGTAACCAGCCTGGAGTATCAAAATATTTTGTGGTCTCTTTCCCAGTTGGATTTTCGCAACGTAAATAATATTGTAAGCCGCAGTGGTAAGGCCGTCATACGCGGGGCCATACATAAACCCCAGTATGAAAAAGCCCTGCTTCAGCTCTCTAAAATGTATGAGTGGAAAGACCTGCACTCCCGCCCGCTGGCAGTTCCCCCGGTGGACCAAGTATCCCGGCGTGAAGCCATCCGCCAAGTATTAGGCCCCTTGTCCGGCGGGAAGAAACAGCCCTTATCCGCCCACCAAGCCTATTACGAACAGCTGCCCCCTTGGCGCCAGCAGGAACTGGACGGGCAAATTGACCAAATGGAACAGCTTATTAAACAACGCGTGGCGCAAGCCTCCGTGCAAAATAAGGATCATTTGGAAAAGAACCATTTCTCGGCCGTGTTTGCCCGTTTTATAACCGGTAAAGTGCG
>CALUXL010000003.1 GCA_944324735.1 uncultured Elusimicrobiales bacterium | reverse complement strand
TGAGAGTCTGCCGTTAGGCGCGCGTCGGAAAAGCCGGCATATTTTTTTGCGTAGCTTACTTCCGTGGACGTAAAATTAAAGGCCAGGCGGTTTAACTCCACCTGCCAGCCGCGGCTGTTTTGCGCCAAGGCAAAAGAGGGGCAAAAAGACAAAACGCACAACAAAAGGAAAACTTTTCTCATACGTTTTTTGCCTCTTCCAGCTTAAAGCGCAGGCGCAAGCGGCCGGCTTGCCAATCCCAGGTGGTAATTTTAAAACGGCCTATCTGGGAGGTATTTTCCACATGTTTTCCAATACAGGCGCAGGCGTCATAATCACCCACAAAGACCACACGCAAGCTGTCCCCAGCGGCGGGGGGGAGTTTGGATAAATCACACAGTTTTTCGGCCTCACTGCGGGGCATTACGCGCGCCGTAACCGGCAAATGTTTTTCAATCACGGCGTTTACTTGTTTTTCCACCTCATCCAGCTGAGATTGGGTGGGGGAAGAAGGGAAAACATAATCACACTTGGATTTTAGTTTTTCTATATGGGAAGTGGCACTTCTAGCGCAGCCAAAAAAACGAACCATCGTTTGATTTAAAATATGTTCTGCGGTGTGCATGGCTTCCCGTTCAAAATAATCTTTTTTGGGAGTAAAAACGGGCTCTTTCGGCCCGGTAGTTAAATGATTCATAGCAATATATTTTAGCGTATTTTAAGATTAGAGAAAACGTCCCTTATAAGGCCCGACGTGACAAGCAAGCCCTAAAAATAATAAAATATATAGGAAAGGAAAGAAAAACCTCTTATCCTCTCCTCAAAAAGTTTGATATTACAAGGAAGAAACTATAATTATGCCAAAAAATACTGACTTTTGCAAAATTGTCGCGACCATCGGCCCCGACACGAGCAATGAACAAGCAATTGAATCTTTAGTAAAAGCGGGCGTATCCGTGTTCCGCTGCAACTGCAGCCA
This sequence comes from uncultured Elusimicrobiales bacterium, assembly GCA_944324735.1. Taxonomy (GTDB): domain Bacteria; phylum Elusimicrobiota; class Elusimicrobia; order Elusimicrobiales; family Elusimicrobiaceae; genus Avelusimicrobium. The sequence goes on along the minus strand of CALUXL010000003.1, from coordinate 3,750 downwards.
CGGCTCCCTGCCTGAATACCAGGAAAGAGTAACCAACATCCGCAAAATGGAAAAAAAATATAACTGCACGTTAGGCATTTTGTTTGACTTGCAAGGCCCCAAATTGCGCATTGGCACTTTTAAAGACTACCGCATTAAACTGGCCGAGGGGGATAAATTCCGCCTGGATATGAACCCGGAACCCGGCGACCAGACCCGCGTGTGCTTGCCCCACAAAGAAATTTTTGCCGCTATGAAACCCGGCTTGGAACTTTTGCTTAACGACGGCGTAGTTCGCCTTCGTGTAGATGCCTGCACCGCCGATACGGCCGACTGCACCGTTATTGCCGGTGGGGAACTTTCCAACAAAAAAGGCGTAAACGTGCCCGGCGTAAAGCTGCCGCTTTCTGCCTTAACCGCCAAAGATAAAGAAGATTTGAAAATTGCCGAAATGTTAGGCGCGGACTTCATCGGTCTGTCCTTCGTACAGGAACCGGAAGACATCATTGAACTGCGCGGTTTGATGAAATCCAAAGCCCACATCATTGCCAAGATTGAAAAACCTTCCGCCATTGAACACTTGCGCGAAATTATCGACTTGGCCGACGTCATCATGGTAGCCCGCGGTGACCTGGGTGTGGAAACCAGCCCGGAATTGGTACCCGTACTGCAGAAAAAGATTGTTTCCGGCTGCCGCAAAGCGGGCAAACCGGTCATCGTAGCCACGCAGATGTTGGAATCTATGGTTCACAACATTATGCCCACCCGCGCGGAAGCTTCCGACGTGGCCACCGCTGTGTATGACGGCGTAGACGCGGTAATGCTCTCTGCCGAAACGGCCCAGGGCGATCACCCGGTGGAAGCCGTAACCACCATGCGCCGCATCATTGAAACCGTAGAAAACGACCACCGCTACCGCAAAGGTCTTTCTTTGTTGGAACGCCGCAACGAAACCACCAAAGAAGGCGCCATTACCGTAGCTGCCGGTGTAGTAGCCACCAATATGGATACCGCTAACGTAATTGTAACGTTTACGGATTCCGGCTCTACCACCTTGCGCGCTTCCCAGCAGAGAAACGGCGGTTTGCCGATTCTTTCCTTAACGCCGAACCTTACCACCGCCCGCCAAATGACGGTTGTGTGGGGCGTAACGCCGATTGTGGTGGAAAACCTCCGCAATTTTGACGATATCGCTACGGAAGCCAAAAAAGCCGTGTTGGACCAAAAACTGGCTCACCCCGGTGACAACATTGTGGTAACGGCTGGTATTCCTTTCGCGCAGAAAGGCACCACCAACCTGCTCTACGTAGTAGCTATCTAATTACCATAACAAACAAAACCCCGGGTTTATTAAAACCCGGGGTTTTTTGTTCCCTTATAAAACCCGTGCCAAAACCCACCTCTTTTTGCGGAAGGTTTATTGCTAACTGAGATTAGAACAAAAATCAGCCTTTATAACGTATTACATAAGCAAACACCCCGCCCCTATACTTGTTATAAGCACTCTTTGTAAACGCTGCATACTACCAACCCCTCAAAACCTTCACCCATTGTTTATTCCCTTACCGGTACTTAGTAATCAAATAAAAGGGCCGCTCTGTTACTGTTTACAACCATGGTTAAAGGCTGGCTCTAACCCTACCCGGTTTTGAAACACACTTAATATATAATCTTGTTGTTAATACCTTTTGAGCTTTTTATTTCCCACAAACCCCCAAACATTATAAATATTAAGTTGCCCCTTTCCTGTAGGGAGGGGGAAAAGAAACACTTTTTATTATCCAAGCATAAACTTACACCCCAAAAGTCCAAAACCTCTTTTAAACCGCATTTTTACGCTATTAAACAGCCTTTATGGGGCTATTTACAATCATTTTAGCACCTCAAAAATAAGATAAAAAAACCCCCGTGCTTTTTAGGGCACGGGGGGAAAGGTTAAACTACTTATTTGGTAAACTCATCTAATATATCCGTCAGCTTTTCCACATCTTCGTCAGAAGCGGCCGGGTTGGCTTTCTTTAAGCCTAAGGTTTTCAAATTGGTCGCTACTTCCGTTAAGCGGTCAAACTGAGTTCTCACGCGGTGTTCGTCGTCTCTGTTTGCATCCAGATAGGCGTTCAACACGCGGGAAGCACGGGTATAGTAGTTAGCCATCAAGGCATAGGTTTCGCCATCGGCGCGGCCTGTGGTTACCTGATAGGCCAACTGTTCAATTTCGTTGACTAAGATAGAACCCGTTTCATACAGTTCATAGTTCTTAGGCATTGAATAGGTGCCTTCCGGTATATAGCGGGCCGGATTGCGCGGGGTTACGCCATCTTTTTCAAAGAACATTCGAGAGAACACATCAATGTCTTTTTTCAGTTTGGCAGACAAGTCATTGTTGCGAATCATGGCCGTGAACGGAACCACAATCTTGGTGCGCAGCTTGTCGATAGAAGAGGCAACCCCTTCTTCGCCTAAAATTTCACTCAAAGCCTGTAAGCGGTTATTTAATACCACCATGGAGTTAAACAAACCGGTTACTTTCTGCTCAGAGCTAGAACCATAAGCAATAATCTTGGAGGCGATATCGTCAATTTCTTTATCCACCGCGTTCCAGCGCATTCTGGCGTTCTTTTGGTTAATGCCAAAGGTGGAGGCGTTAATCTTACCGGCGGCAATCGCTTCCGGAGAGATGGACAACGGTTTCACCAATTCTTTAGCATCCGCAATTAAGTGGCGGTTGGTCCAGGCCAGCCAGCCGGCTACAGCGGCCGCATACGCCAATACCAAGCGGCTAAAAGCAATGGAGTGGGATTCCCCTGCACTACCTACCAGGGAGGTTACCGTATCCAACACATTGTTCTGCCAAGCGGAACCCGCGATGGACGCCAAGTCCTGCATCAGGAATACGCCCAGCACCGTCACGCCAATACCAATCAACCCGCAGCCGTTCATATAGGAATACAACGCGGCGCCTTTGCTGCTGGCGAATTTTTCGCGCACTTCCAATTTTTTCTTTTCAGTGGCCTTTTGTTCCGGGGTCAAGTCCGTACGGGACTGCAGGTCTAATTTCTGTTTCTTAAAGATGGAAGAAATATAGTTCTGCATACGGGCCGCGTCCAACTGACCGGGCACGGCGGTCGCCGCGTACAGGGCCAAAATGACGCCTAACGAAGCCAACGCCCACGGGCCGTCGGACGGCATGACCACCAAGGCAGCCGTGGCAATCGGCAACAGTAACAAAGAGGCACCGGTTAATTGGTCGTCCGTAGCTTTGTTGTTTTTCACCCAGTTGCTGGCCATACCGCGTACTTTGGTGGTGGTTAACAAGCACAGGGCGGTTAACAACATACCCAAAGCTTTACCGGCACCGGCCGCGTCCAAGTTCACAAACGGCAGATAGTTCTGCATAAAGGTGGTAAAGTTCGGCGATTCCACCACCACTTTCTTGCCCACTTCGGTCAAAGCCTGGCCCAACACCAGCAAGCTGGCGGCATAGCTGGCGTATACTTTGCTTACGCGGCCGGCAATTTCCTTCACTTCGGGCATTTTTCTAAATTCAGATTTATACCATTTCTGGTTTTCTTTATGAAGCTGAGCCATAAACTCGGCTTCTTTTTTGGCGGCTTCCGCTTCGGCGGCGCGTTCGGCGTCCGTCTTTTTGGCTTCTTCGGCCGCTTTTTGCTGTTCTGCCGCACGGCGGTTTTTAAGGGCTTTCAAGTCCTGCTCAAACACCGGCGTGTTAAAGTACAGCAAGCTGGCAATGGTAAGCAGCACAATAGCCGC
>CALUXL010000002.1 GCA_944324735.1 uncultured Elusimicrobiales bacterium | reverse complement strand
GATTAGTGGATAATGCAAAAAACTCCTCCTACCAAAACGCCGCTAAACGCTTTTTTGCGGCTCCTGCCACCGCCTCCAAAGCGGCGGCAGCTGTGCAAAAAGGGGGAGTGGAATCTTCGGATAAACTCCGCCAATCTTTAGAAGCGCGCATTGCTGAATTGCGCGCCCAGAACCAAACTTTACAAGCGCAAATTAATCAGTTAAACCACGTCCAACGTTTGGACGGGGCCACTTTCCGTGCGTCTGAAAATGACGAGCCGTTTGCCAGTGTGTTTTCCGGCACGGTTTTTAAAACCAAATATAACGGACAGGATGAAATTTTTGGTGTAGTGGCCGCCCATACCATCGCGCCGGATATTTCCCACTCGGCCGAGGCTTTACATAAAAATTTTGTGGTAGTTATGCATATTAATGGGGTGCGCAAGCGTTTCCCGGTGGAGATTGTGCAGGTTTCGGCCCCCAGTATGTTGGATATGGCTTTGATAAAATTCCGCCCGGAAGATGAAGCTTTGCTTACCCCTTTAACCGTGCAAAGAAATGTACGGAAAGGGGAACCGTTGTATTCCCATGGCTTTGCCTCCGGCGAGGAAATGGAAGTGCCGCGGGAAGTGGTGGCGGAATCTTATTTATCTTTCCGTACCACGATTCCGGTTCCGCGCTCCAAACGCCCGGGGTTTTGCGGAAGCCCGGTTTTAAATGCCCGGCATGAGCTGGTGGGTATTCATACCGGAAGCATTTATGAAAAAGCAGGGGAAAGCTGTGATATCGGGTTTGCCATGTCGGCCAAGTTTTTGGACGTATTGGTAAAGGCCTATCATAATGACGGACAGGCGCTGTTCCCGTTAGTGGTGGATGGGCATGTGTTGGCAAATATGAATGTGGATGAGTATGTGTCTGTGGTTACTATTTATGATGACAATATGCGCCAATTGTGGCAGCAGGGGTTTGATTATAAATTTTCGCAGTCTAAGGTAGAGCAGGCTATACGCAGCATACCGCAAGCACGTTATGTGCTTACCACCACCCGCCGGGCTTATTGGGAAGAGGACGGCAAAATATTGACGGAAAACCGTTCCCGTTCCGATAAAACCAAAAAACGCTATAAATACGATTTGTGGGAAAAACAAATCGTAAGCGTAAAGTAGCGGGCCTTTTGTGGGCGCAGAAGAATTGGTTTTCTAGCTGGTAAATGGCGCCAGACAAAAACAAGTGCACTATGTGGGGCGTCTTATGAAAACTTCTTGTGCCAGGTTTACCCGTAAAGTTCTTTTCTTGGCGGTGGTGTTGCTGTTTGGCAGTTTTGCTTGTTATGCACAAAGTGCTTACCAAGTACTTAAAGCAGCCCGAACAGTAAAATATAAAATTGAGCCAGCCGGCGTTATTTCCCGCAATATTAAGGCCCCTATTACCTCGGCCCCGCTAGCCAAAAGAATCATCCAAGTTCACAATCCTGCCGCGCTTCGCGTATTTTCAGACTATCAAGTCATTCAAAATAAAAAGGATAAACTGTATCTGCCGCGCATTAACATCGTGGCGGAATATCCGGTTCCTGTATTAAAAGATCCTTCCACGCTGTGGGGCAGTTACCGTTACTTGAGGGTTTTAACGTCTTTATATCGTGAAAATCCTTCCGCTATTGACCCCGCTTTCCAAGATAAATGGAAACTTATTCATGATATTACCTCTTACCGGGGCGTGCATCATATCGTTAACAAAACCACTTTAAAGCAAATTCATGAAAGAATGCGTAAAGAAGCCGCCGCCAATAATGAAATGTATATAGTGCGCTTATCCCAAATGCAAAATGATGCTCCGGGTTCTTTGCATCCTTTCCACGGTAAAGAAAAGTTTGGTTATATTTTTCATAACTCTCAGCGCCAGCTGGAACTGTATGAACAAGGCGGCGTAAAGCTGATTTTGATGGAATATTTTAAGGCTCTTCGTCAGCTGGCGAAAGACTACCCCAACCAAGCCCCCAAAATAAGCTTTCCGGTAGTAAAAAACACGTTTATGGAAGCCCAACTATGGTGTGAAACCTACGATCTGCGTTGGGAATAAGATTTTTTGTTTTTCTATAACACCCCGGTTAACCGCCGGGGTGTTTATTTATGATTGGGGGAGTGGTAAATAGCGTGTAGAAAATAAATCACGGGAAAGTGTTAGCGCTCTTTTAAATGGTTTGTAAATACAAACAGATAAAGTTTCGGACTACTTGAAAGGGCTATCATAACCAGTAATTTTGATATACTATCTTTTAATAATATCCAGAAAAAGCACGTTTTTGCGTTAGGGAGAATAAAATGAAAAAACACACTGTGGGCACTAAGGCCGAACTTCTTCAACTTATGGCACAAAATAAAACATTGGCGGAAGTTGCCAGAGGGGAAAAACCGGCTGATTTAGTTTTTAAAAATGCCTCATATGTGAATGTTTTTACCAACCAGGTAGAAACGGGCGATGTGGCTGTTGCAGAGGGATTTATAGCGGGTATAGGGAGCTACCGTGGTCAAGAAGAAATAGACCTGCAAGGCAAGGTTTTGTTACCAGGTCTTATTGATGGGCATATTCATTTGGAGTCTAGTTTAATTTCTCCGCAGGAATTTGTAAAAGCGGTGCTTTCTCACGGGACGACATCTGTAATTGTTGACCCGCATGAAATTACCAATGTAATGGGTACCCAAGGTTTAAAATACATGTTGCAGGCAACGGAAAACTTGCCCGTGGACGTGTTTTTTATGCTTCCTTCCTGCGTTCCTGCCACCCCGATGGATGAAGCCGGTGCCCGTTTAACTTGGCGTGATATTAACCCATTTTATAAGCATCCCCGCGTGTTGGGATTAGCGGAAATGATGAACTATTATGGTGTTATCCATGGGGATAAAGCCGTTTTGGCCAAATTGGCAGCCGCACAGCAGAAAGGTAAACGCATAGACGGCCATGCCCCCGGGCTAGGCGGAAAAGATTTAGAGGCGTATATTGCTTGTGGTATTTGTTCTGATCATGAATGTTCTTCCCTGCCGGAAGCCAAGGCCAAATTATCCCGTGGGCAATACATCATGATTAGAGAGGGTACCGCAGCCCAAAATTTAGCCGCGCTTTCCCCTTTGTTAACGCCGCAGTATGCAGCGCGCTGCCTTTTCTGTACCGATGACAAACATCCCAATGATTTGCTGGATAAAGGCCATATTGATTACATTGTAAGGAGCGCCATCCAGCGGCACGCAATAGACCCCATTATTGCTGTTAAAGCGGCTTCTTTTCAGGCCGCGCAGTATTTCCATTTAGATAACCGCGGGGCGATTGCGCCCGGTTATTGGGCCGATTTGGTGGCCGTGGATGATTTGAAAAACTTTCAAGTACAACAAGTGTGGAAGCGCGGCCTCTGCCAGTATAGAAACGGGACTCTTTTACCGTTTAACAAGCCGGAAATAACCCCTGCGCTGGAACAAGCCGCCCGGCATACCTTTCATGTAAAACCCATTGCAGAAGAACGATTGCAAACCAAAGAGAAACTGGGGGTTATTGGCTTAATCCCGGGGGAGATTATCACTACCGATAACGGCGTGGCGGAACACATAGACGTACAAAACGATATTTTGAAGGTAGCCGTCATAGAACGCCATCATAATACCGGGCACATTGGTTTGGGGTATTTGCAAGGGTATGGGCTTAAGCGCGGTGCAGTGGCAACCTCGGTAGCGCATGACTCCCATAATCTAATTGTTGTGGGAACGAATGAAGCCGATATGGCAATAGCCGCCAACCAGATAATCCTCCAGCAAGGGGGGATTGCCGTGGTAGAAGGTGGAAATGTAGTGGCTAATGTGGTGTTAGAAATTGCCGGTGTTATGAGTGACGTGCCCTTACAACAAATGAATGAACAGTTGGAAAACGCAAAAAGGAAGGCAAAGGCGTTGGGTGTAAAAGAGGGGGTGGACCCTTTTATGACATTAAGTTTTATCTCTTTGCCGGTTATCCCTTCCTTGCGTTTAACTACGCGCGGATTGGTGCGGGTATAAAAATTACTACCCGGTTTACCTGTATGTTAAAAATCTCCGCTTTAGCCGGGGATTTTTAATGATGGCGCCAATGTATGCGTGAGGAGTGTTTTTGGGGTACACGTATACAAAATGGTGTTTACAGCCACTTAAATCCAATATCCACAATAAAAAGTAGGTCTGCGGGGGCAGGGTAGTTGGTGCGTTGAAAGGGTATTTTGTGTATGGGGCAGAGTTTATATTAAAGAGGTTTGTTTTTACTTTTTCCCAATAAAAAACCACGCTTTCGCGTGGTTTTAAATGGTGCGCCCAACAGGAATCGAACTTGTATCTTCAGCTCCGCAGGCTGACACTCTATCCATTGAGCTATGGGCGCGGAAATCTACTTCAAATTTTTACTACCTAAATATTTTAACATTTTTGTACAGCGTCTTCAAGTTTTATTTATTTTTTACGGTCGCTGTACTGCTTGTGTATTTATTATAGCATTTCTGCGGGCAATATTGCGTAAACTGCTATAATAAAATTATGAAAGAAAATAATACCGGTACTTACGTGTACGATAAAAAATTAGGCAAAATGGTAAAAGTGTCTTCTTGCGTGCCGTCCCTTTCTAAGCAAAACGCGGGGCACGTTTGCCATGGTTGCTGTGGCCATTGCCGGCATGAAGATTAATTTGTCCGGCTCGGCGGCTGTTCAAACGGCACGGGAAGGGCTACGCTCTTGCCTGCAGTTTTTGTTACAGTCCATAACGATGGTGTTTTTGCCCCATATGTTGCTAAGCACCGTGGTTTTTATGTTGGCCGGATATGCGGCTTATCAAGCCGCGCAGCCCCTTTTGGCAAACCTGCCTGTAGTGCTGGGGGTGTGGGGGATACTGCTTGTTTTAATTTACGGGTGTATGGCCTTTATATACGCGGTGTTTACGGCGGGGATCTTTTCCTTACGTACGTTAAGCCTGCGTATGGAAGATTTTATATATGGTTTGTTTGCGGCGGTAAAAGAACGTATTTCCGCCAAAATAAACAGTATGGATGAAGGCTTGGCAAAAGACCAGGCAAAACTGCTGCTTACCGATAGCCTGACGGAAGTAATAACGGAACTTAAAAATTCCAACTTGCGCTCCTCAGCTGCGGTGGCGGCCAGTGTTTTACTAGGCTTATTAGGCTTTGCCGCCAAAACCGTTTTGGTGGGCCGGGTGATGGAGCTGGCCGGGGCCAGTGTTAGTATGGGGGCCGTGTTTGCCAGCCGGGCCACGTTGGTGGGGGCTATTTTTTTAAATATGTCTCTTATTTGTACGGTTTTGCTGTGGGGGTTGTATTTGTTGGGCGCCTTGATTTTTGGGGGCAGTTTTTGGTTTTTATATTTATAGGGAGATAATATGAAACTGCGCAATGTAATAATTTCTGCTTTGTTTATAGGTTATGCGGCGTGTGCGTTTGCGGCGGTGCCGTCTTTATCAGCCGCCCAGGCGGAAAAAGACCCTGCCAAACAAATTAAAATGCTAAACAGCATTATTAAAAAATCTCCCAAATTGCGCAAAGCCTATCACCTGCGCGGCGATGCTTACCGCGCCCAAGGCCGTTATAAACAGGCGATTGATGACTATACCAAAACCATCAAACTAAGCCCCAAACTCTCTTTTTCTTATTATGCGCGTGCACTGGCTTATATGGATATGAAGCGCTGGTCTTTGGCGGAGGATGACTTAACCAAAGCCATTTCCTTAAATAAAAGCTATCGGGATTTTTATTTAAACCGCGCCAAGGTGGAAATGGAACTGGGTAAATATGATGCTGCCATTGCGGACTATCAAAAATACTTAGGCCGCCGCCAACCCACTCCGCAAGTGGCGCTGGAACTGGCGCAGGCGTATATAGGTGCTTATAAGTATGATAAGGCCCGTAAGGAGTTGTTATCTCTCTCTAAACGCACGCCGGATAGCCCGGATATGTTCTTTTGGCTGGGGCGTATTGAACAGCTTTCCGGCCACCCGGACGAAGCCGTTTCCTACTATAGCAAAGCCGTCAATCGCGATGCCACCTACGCCCCCGCCTATTTGCGCCGGGCCGACACCTTTAAAGAAATGGGGGATTTGGAAGCCGCCCTGCAAGATTTTACCACCCTGCTTACGCTGGACGCCAAAGACGCCACCTATTACAACCGCCGGGGGCTAGTGTATGAAGAAATGAAAGATTTTTCCAAAGCGGTGGAAGATTACAACAAAGCCATTGAATTAAACCCCAAATGGTCCATTCCGTTTAATAACCGTGGCTTTGCTTATATGAATTTAAAGAAATGGAAAGAAGCCAAAGAAGATTTGGAAACATCCATTCGCTTGGAACCTTCCGGCCCGACGGCTTATGTAAACCTGGCGGGTGTATATTGGCTGAGCGCCAAAGACAAAAAAAATACTTATCAAAACTTGGAAAAAGCCATTAAACACAACTTCCGCAATTTTGACTCTTTATATGACGAAGACCAAAAAGGCTGGATGTTTAAAGGAATCAACAAAACGGCCGAATTTCGCGCCATTATGTACCGCTAGTTAATTTTTCCAAGCGCAAAACAACCACCAAATAACCATATATCTTGCGCCTTTGCCCAGGGTAACCAAGGGCAAAAACACGCGCAGGGGTACGTTAAGCAAACCGGCCGCGGCGGTTAGCGGGTCCCCAATAACAGGAACCCAGGCAAAAAGCAAAGTCCAGCGGCCGTAACGGTTAAAGCGCTGTTGGGCTTTTTCCAGCTGAGGTTTAGAAAACGGAAACCATTTTTTATCATACAGCTGCAAGGCCCATTTACCCAGAACCCAGTTCACCCAAGAGCCCAGCACATTGCCGCTTGTGGCGCAAAGCAGTAAGGCCCAGGGGGGGAAAGTCCCCTTTATACAACTGCCACCACAGTATACTTTCAGACTGGGCAGGCAATAAGGTAGCGGCTAGGAAAGAAGCAAAAAATAAAATCCACATAGTTTATTTACAGGCAGTTAATAGGGCCTCTTGCCAAATAGAAAGTTTATCCGCGTAAGATAAAGCGGCGTGCGCCGGGCTGGTGGACGGAAGCACCCGGCAGGTTTTTCCTTCCGGCTGGCCGAAATGTTTTTTAAATAATTTATATGCCGTTTGCCCGTTAAAAAGCAACGTTTTTATATTGGGATATTGCTTAAATAATAAGACAAAATTGTTGGGTTTGGCGTCTTTTATAGCGCTATCCAAACTGCCTTGGCGGCGGCAGGCGGCCAAGGTGTCCCACAGGGCGCCGCCGTGGGTAAGCAAGGTGTTTAGTTTGTCTGCATAGTTTTGCGGGGTGTACCCGGGGGAGAAAACATCAAAAATAATGGACCAAAACGCATTGTGTTTATAGGCGTAATATTCCTGCGCTTTTAAAGAGGCGTCCCCCGGCATGCTGCCAATTACCATAAATTTACTTTGGGCGTTTATTACAGGCGCAAAACTTTTTAACATATGGTTAAATTATATGAAAGTTTTTAAAATTGCTACAATAAAACCAAGTAGCTATGTATAAGGGGAAAAAATGAAAAAAACATTCTTATTGCTTTTCTTGTTTTGCGTAAGCTGCGGTGTATGGGCGCAGGAGCGCATCACCCAGTTTATTTCCACTGCCAAGGTGGACCGCCAAGGCACCGCTCTGGTGCAGGAAGATATTTCCGTAGTGGCCGAGCACCAACGCATCCGCCGCGGTATTTACCGGGATTTGCCCAATACGTCCCTGGAGCCGGTGGAAGTTATTTCTTTAGAAATGGACGGCAAACCCCATCCGTTTTTTATAGAAAAAGGCAAAGATACTATCCGCGTGAACTTTGGGGACGATAATTTTATCCCCCGCGGGCCGCACACCTACCGTTTAACCTATAAAATAAAAAATGTGGTGCGGTTTTTCCCAAAGCATGACGAGTTTTACTGGAACGTAACGGGTAATGGGTGGGCCTTCCCCATCGAAAGTGCGGTTTTTGAGCTGGGCCTTCCGCCAGGGGCCATTGCGCAGGAAGAGGCTATTTCTTCTTATATCGGCTATTACGGCCAGAAAGGTTATCCTGCCGTGCGTGAGCAACTGGTATTTTGGACGCCTTCCCCCTTGGCACCCCGCCAGGGGCTTACGGTGGCCGTGCCTTGGCAAAAAGGCATTGTAGAGCCCCCCGTGTTAAGCTGGTGGCAGAAACACGCGGATAACGCCTTGCTGGCTTTTGTAATTGGAATCGTGGCCTTGTTATGGGGTTTTTATTATATGGCTTGGCGCAAAGTGGGCAAAGACCCGCATGCGCGCGTAATACGCCGCTTTGACCCGCCGGAAGGCTTTTCGGCCGTGATGACGGGTTATGTATATCATGCGCAAATCCCGCAGTCTGCCTTAGCGGTATGTTTAAGCAGCTTGGCCGTAAAAGGGGCGTTGGAAATAAAAGAAGAAACTTCTTTCTTGTCCGGCACCAAATACACGCTTAGCTTAAAAAACAAACAGGCCCCTATGTTATCTCCCGAAGAGAAAAAAGTGTTGGATGTTTTGTTTATTGGCTCCCGTACGGAAGTTAAGATGGGGGTGGAAACCCGCCTTATATTCAGAGTGGCGGACGCTGCTTTATCTTCCTTCCTTTCCAAACAAGGGGGTAAAAAATACTTTGTGTTTAATGGCCTTTATAACCTGATTACCGTGGTTGCTTTGGCCGTACTGGTGGTAGCGGGAGGCATGCGTGAGCCGGCTATTTTTGCCGCTATATTGGGCATGTTTATTGCTGTTATTACCTATCTTTGGTTTAATGCACGCAATAAAGGCATTTTAAAAACTTTGGCGTGGCTGGCGTTAGTTTTTGTGTTAGGCGTTTTCCAGTTTGGTATATTGGGTGAAAGTACGCATCCTTTCCCCATCTGGTTAGGGATGATGCTGGTGGGTCTTTCCGGCGGGTTTTTTGCCTGGTGGATACAAAGCTATACCCCGCTGGGGCGCAGCGTGATGGACCAAATAGAAGGTTTTAAAGAATATTTGGAAATTGGCGAAGGGGGCCGGGTGGAAATGTCCAACCCGGCGCAGGCCGCACAAGTGTTTTGCGATTACCTGCCCTATGCCTACGCCCTGGGCGTGCAAAGCAAATGGATAAAAGTGTTTAAACAGAAGGTGGACGAATCCACCCTTACCCAAAGTATGCATAACCGCGGGATAATGATGACGAATGCCGCTTCTCTTACTCGTATGGTTTCCGGCTTTGGGGCGGCGGTGACCCAATCTTCCCGTGGAAGCGGTGCGGGCGGCAGCGGTTTTTCCGGCGGCGGAAGCGGCGGCGGTGGCGGCGGCGGACGCTAAATTTAACCCTAAAAAACCCCGGTATTTGCGCCGGGGTTTTTTATTGTATTGGGGATAAAATTATTTTTCCTGTTCTTTGATGTACTCTTCCAGCAGGCGGGCGGCACAGCCTACTTTTTCCACACAGGGGCGCACTTTGTAATATTCGGGTGTGCGCGGGGCAGGGATGGGGGAACCTTCCGGTTTGGTGAGGCCCAATAGCTCCCGGCAGATGATAGAGCCGTTTTCTGCTTTAAACCGGCGCACCAATTCCTGCACGCGGGCGTACATTTGGGCCTTATGCTCGGGCGAGGCATCCGCCTGGCCGTATTTTAAGCCCAGTGCCATTAACATACCGCTAACGGCCCCGCACGTTTCACGCAGGCGGCCAATGCCGCCACCAAACGGGAGGGAAAGTTTAAAGGCGGTTTCTTCATCCATACCCAGTTCTTGGGCAAAGGCCCCCAGTACTGACTGGGAACAGGCATGCCCTTTTAAAAAAAGTTGTTTGGCTTTTTCTTCGTGTGTCATCCTATATTAAATTATATAAAGAAATACACACACCCCGGCCGATAAAATGATATGATAAAAAAAATTAAAAAAATAACAAACTAAAAAGAGGGTTACTTGTATGAAAAAACTGATGATGTTACTTGCCGTATTAGCCAGCGCGGGCTTATTGGCCGCCTGCAATAATGCCGCGCAGGAAGAAGCCGCCCCGGCGGATGAAGCCATCGTGGTAGAAGAAGTGGAAGAAGTAGTGCCTGCGGAAGAAATCGTGCCGGCTGAACAAGCCGCCGCTGCCGATGAAGTCGCCCCGGCCCCGGAAGCTGCCCCCGCTGAGGAAGCCGCCCCGGTACAGCAATAAATTTTGCTGTTTTATAAAGCGCCCCGCAAGGGGCGTTTTTGTTTTGAGGGAAAAATGTACTCTGTTTGTTATTTGCAAAGCCCTTGCGGGTGGATAGCGGTGGAAGATGACGGGAATGTTTTGTTATCCGTTCATTTCACTACACAACCTGCCTGTCTGCCGTCACCCAGCCCGTTAGGGCAAAAAGCGCTTTGTTTGTTAGGGGAGTATTTTGCCGGAAAGCGCCCGGTTTTTAATTTGCCGCTTGCTGGCCGGGGTACGCCCTTTCAGCAGGCGGTGTGGCGCGCCTTGCAGGCGATTCCTTACGGGCAAACCCGCACTTATGGGCAGGTGGCCGCGTCCATTGGCCGCCCCAAAGCGGTGCGCGCCGTGGGGCAGGCTTGCCATGTAAACCCGTGGGGGATTATTGTGCCCTGCCACCGTGTGGTGGGGGCCAGCGGTAAATTAACCGGCTATGCGGGGGGATTAAGCAAAAAAGAGTGGCTTTTAAACTGGGAGAATGCCCGCTAGTTAAGCGGGCGTTTTAATGCCTTGGCGGCGGCTTTAATGTCTGCCGGAACGCGGAAGGATTCCCCAATTTTTTGTATGGCTTTGTTGTGGGTAAAATCGTCCAGCGCGTCTTGTTTTAAAAAAGCCAGGGTTTCCGGCGGGTTATGCACACATAAAACGCTTATGGCCCAAGCCACCGCCATTTTGGCGTAAAAGCCGTTTGAAGGACAATTATTTAACAAGGCAAATAACTCTTTGGCATAGGGCCCTTTGGCAAAATGCACCAGTGCCGTTACCGCCGCAAAGCGGAAGTAATATTCCCGCGTGTCTTTAAAATAAGGCGCCAGCAGAGCCCAAGTTTCCTGCGGGAAACGCTGGGCTATTTTTAAAGTGGTGCAAAAGCTGTCGCACACGCTCCAGCAGTTGATTTTGGGTACAAACTGCTTAACGAGCGGGAAAACGCTTTTAGGATCCTCTTTCAGCTCTCCTATCACCATGCCTTGTAGCATAAGTTCTTCAAAGGTTTCATCCGTCAGTAACGCCAGCGCTTGCGCGCCGTGTTTGCGGGCCAGTTCTTTAGCCAGGCGGCGCAGGTGCGGCAAGCGCACCCCTAAAAGAGGGGTGGAGAGGCCTGGCAATAGTTTTGTGCTAAATTGTTGGTATTGCGGGTCCGCCAGAGAGAGTAAACGTTTTTTGAAAGCCTTTTGCATATTATAGATTATAGCAGAGGGGACGCCGAGGGGTAAAATTGTATAATAAATTATTCTGTTTTTAGTGAGGTATTTATATATGAACGCTGGAACCACCACGGATTGGCGGGAGAAAGAATTAGCCCAATGGTATAACAAAAATATGCGCGGCAGCTTGGAAGGATACGCCGCCTTGTTTGGTTTTGATAAAAATGACGACGTGCTGGACCTGGGCTGTGGGGACGGCACCCTACTAGCCATGGCCGCCCAAAAAGGCGCCCGCGTAACGGGGGTGGATATTTCCGACGCACAGCTGGATAACGCCCGCGCCGCTTTAAAAGGGGCCCAAAATGCGCGCCTTATCAAAAGCACTTTGCAGGAAGTAAACTTTGCGGACAATTCTTTTACCAAAGTATCTATCCGCAAAGCCATCCACCACTTAACCAATGACGAAAAAGGCCAGCTGATTGATAAAATCCACCATTGGTTAAAACCCGGCGGTATTTTAATTATTGAAGACATGATTTTAACTTTCGCCCTGCACCGGCGGGATGAAAACCGCCCGTTGGTGGAGAAAGACGCCGCCGTTTATTACGGCGCCAACTGGCCCGCATTTAGGGACGCTTTTTATACCACCATGTACCAGGAACTGCCGTGTGATTTGGCACAGCTTAGTCATCATTTATTGTTTACGGGGTTTCATATTTTAAAAATCGTCAGCCCGGCGTGCTTTATGTCCACCGTAATTGCGGAAAAATAAATGAAAGACTTAAATTGGGTAAAGGGGTGGACGTTAGTTATCGCCTCGTTTGCGGTGGTGTTTGCCTTTAGCACGGTGGACCATGCCATATCTCCGCTTGTGGAGTGGCTGCAGGTGTTTTTTGGCGTAGCGGCTGAAAATATTTTGTGGCTTATCAGCTCCTGCACGGCCGGTATAGTGGCGGGGCTTTTTGTGGGGCCGCAGTTTATTAAAAGCGTGCGCGTAAGCCGGGCAGTATGGCTTAGCTTGCTTATGATGGCGGGCGGCGTGTGGGCTTTTGTGGCTACGCCTTCGTTTGCCTTGTCTTTGGCGGTGCGGTTTGTGTTTGGGCTGGGGGCTGGGCTCTTTAGCACTGTGCTTTGGTGGCTTGCTTACGAAAGTATAGACCGCCGCTTTTATACCCCCATGATTACCGTGCTTACAGCCGCGCGCCCCATGGCGGTGGCCGCGGGGGTACCGCTTGTGATGTATGGCGGGCAATATGTTAGCTGGCGTTGGTCTTTTGCTGCGCTGGGGGGGATAACGGCGCTGTTTTGCCTGGCGTTTCTGTGGGCCGCCCCAAAGGACGAGTCCCCCAAAAATCCTTTTACCCCCAAAGCTTTATTACAGCGCTACCGCCTGGCGTGGAATACCCCGCGTTTAAAAACCTTCTTTTCGGCCATGTTTATTAACCGTTTATGTTATTTTGGGTTTTATTCTATGCTGGGGTTGTGGTTCATTGGCCACTACCATTTAAACACGTTAGAAATTGCCCGCCCGTTAATGGCTATTGGTATTTGTGAAACGCTGATTAATTTTGTGGTTCCGTTTCTGCTGAAAGTGGGACCGAAAAAATTATTTTATGTGTCTGTGCTGGGCAACGCGGCGGCGTTTGCCGTATTTGCGTGGGGGGTGCTTCCGCTGTGGTGGGCCATTGTGTTTATTGGCCTGTTTGCCATGACGGACCGTGTGTACAATATGCTTCTGCTGTTGTTTATCCCCAAGGTGTTTGATTCTTCCAAAGATCGCACCACCATTGGCAGTTTGGTAACATTGGTTTCTTGGGCGGCGTTGATGGCGGTTTCCTGGTTGGAAGGGGCTTTGCTGGATGTGGTGGGGCTAGACTGGACGGCCCTGTTCCTGCTGTTATCCCTTGCAGTAGGCAGCGTATTGTACGTAAAAGTACTCAAACGCACGGTGTTTGCCGCTGTGCCCTCATAAGTTAACTTTGCTAGAATAATAGAAAAGCCAGATAAGGAGTTTTTATGAAAAAATATGTATTGGTACTGCTTGTAATTATTTTTGCGGCCGGACTCGTATGGTTTGGTACGTTAGACCAGGAGGCGCAAGACGGATTGTTGGAACCTGCCCCGCAAGCGCAGGCCGAACAAACACCGCAACCCAGCCAGCAGGAGGCCTCTTCTTTGACGATTCAAAGCGAGTATGAAGGCGTTTTGCCCGCGGCGGATTGCCCCGGCATTAAAACCACCCTTACTTTGTACACCAATGGCACCTATCAACTGCAGGAAGAGTATTTGGAGCGTGATGCTTCTTTTACCCAAACGGGCGCCTTTACCTTGCAGGGGGATGTGTTGACCCTTGAACAACAGAACGACGGCCCGCGCTACTTCCGCTTAGCGCAGGACAGCGCCACCATGTTGGACAGAAGCCAACAGCCCATCACCGGGGCCTTAGCCGCGCATTACGTTTTGCGTAAAAAATAACTAGCCGGATTGTATTTATAAAAACCACCCCGCGGATCTAGCGGGGTGGTTTTTTATTTGTGTTTAGTAAAAAACGGAGATTTGTAAAACTATATATTGGTAGAAAAGTTGGTGTTTATGCCCCTATGCAATATGCGTTTAAAATAACTGATGAAGTTGTCATATGACAAAATAGGGAATGTAAAGTATTGAAAAGGACGGGTTCTAAAGGTAATGTTGTAAAATGTAACTATGAAACTAATCGATAATCCGCAATTAATGGCAGAATGGGACTATGAAAAAAACACACTGGATCCCTCCCGTTTAACTTTTGGTAGTAATAAGAAAGCGTGGTGGAAATGCACTGTTTGTGGGTTTAGTTGGGAAACAAAGATTATATATAGAGCTGGTAAAGAACATACGGGTTGTCCATTTTGTGCTGGACAAAAAATAAAACAAGGATATAATGATTTAGCTACTCGCTATCTCACCATTGCAGATGAATGGCATCCAACCAAGAATAAATCTCTAAAACCAACAGATGTAATGCCCGGAAGTTCAAAAAAAGTATGGTGGCTTTGCGCTAATGGGCATGAGTATGAACAGTCAATAGCTCAGCGAACTCATCGTAATGGTTCTTGTCCTATTTGCCAGGGACAAAAAGTATTAAAAGGATTTAATGATTTGGTCTCTCAGTTCCCTAATGTAGCGGCGGAATGGCATCAAATTAAAAATAATGGTTTAACTGCTAACTGCGTATCTAAAGGGAGTAATAAAAGATTTTGGTGGAAATGTTTGAAGTGTGGATATGAGTGGCGGGCCAGAGTAGTAGATAGAACAAAAGATCATACGGGTTGTCCTGCCTGTGCTAATAAAGTATTAGTACAAGGGTTTAATGATTTGGAAACAAAGTTTCCAGAAATAGCAAAAGAATGGCATCCAACAAAGAACAGAAATCTTACCCCAAAAGATGTAAAAGCATTCTCTCATAAGAAAGCATGGTGGGTTTGTCCTAATAAGCACGAGTATGAACAGTCAATAATGTTAAGGACAACTAGGAGAATGGGGTGTCCTTATTGCGCTGGTCAAAAAGTTTGGGTGGGGTTTAATGATTTGGCTACTACACATCCTCAAATTGCAAGAGAATGGCATCCTACGAAAAATGGAAAGTTAACCCCAGAGAATGTAATTGCAGGAAGCAACAAAAAAGTGTGGTGGTGTTGCCCAAAAGGGCATGAATATGAACAATCTCTTGGCAGAAGAACTTCCAGAGAATATGCTTGTCCTGTTTGTTCAGGACATAAAGCATTGGCTGGTTATAACGATTTTGCTACTAAGTTTCCTCAAATTTCAAACGAATGGCATCCTACTAAAAATGGCACATTAAAACCTTCAGAGGTAACTTTTGGAAGTGGAAAGAAAGTCTGGTGGAAATGTCCAGTAGGACATGAATACAAAGCCAGTATGCATGACAGAGGAAGTAGCGGAACGAATTGCCCGATTTGCAATTCCAGAAAATTTACATCGTTTCCTGAGCAATCTATTTTTTATTACATAAAAAAAGCATTTCCTGATGCAATTAACCGATATAACAAGATTTTTGGTACTTCTATGGAATTTGATATTTATATTCCTGCGATGCAAGTAGCTATTGAATATGATGGTGCAAATTGGCACCACACCACAGAAGAATACAAAAGAGAACTTAAAAAATATGCCCTTTGTAAAGAGCAGAATATTTTATTGATTAGAGTAAAAGAGATTTCTAAACGAACTTGGAAAAATGTCGCTGATAAAGTTTATTATCTTGCAAAGGTAAAAAGGACCAATTTTTTACAATTAGAACATACTATATCTTCTATTTTCAGTGATATCAAAGATCGCTTGAAGGGTAAGAAATTGGCTACTCAAATAGATATCAATATTTTAAGAGATAAAAACGAAATACAGAAATACCTTGGAACCATACAAAATTCTCTAGCAAAAGAACGTCCTGACATTGCTGATAAATGGAACTGGGATAAAAATAGAAATTTGAAACCAAATATGTTTTCTGTTAGCTCTAATGAAATTGTATGGTGGAAATGCCCAGAATGTGGGCATGAATGGAAATCAAGTATTAATAGCATGACACGCCCCGGTAGATTCGGGTGCGCTATATGTGCAAAATATCAGAGAGGTAAAACTTTTACCAAAGGCATCGTCCGTAAAGTCGGATCTTTATTAGAAACCATGCCAAAATTAGCAGCAGAGTGGCACCCTACTAAAAATGGGGCACTTACCCCTGCGGATATTACATCGGGTAGGTTTAAACCCGTTTGGTGGAAATGTAAAAAATGCGGGTATGAGTGGCAAGCAGAGATTCGACGGAGAACTCAAAAAAATCAAGGGTGCCCATTCTGCTCCCATGAGAAAAATAAGAGACAGATGTATTTTAAATTTTAAATGTAATGCGGATCCAGCAGATATACCCAGCAGAGAACTGCACCCGTTTTCAAGCCTTTTTGTGGTCACTAAATACTACTCTAGAACTGGTATGGATAAAAAAGGCGAGCGTTTACCGTCGGAAAAAGAGTTTACACATTAACAAAAAAGGCACTTCATACGAAGTGCCTTTTAAAATGGTGGGGCAGTGGATTTTGATGGGTTGCCGGTTCTTAGAACGCCGGGTGGTGACGCGCAATTCCCTGTTTATCAGGCAATTAACAGGCAAAAAACAGGCATTTGAAAACTTTATCCTTTGGATTTTGAGGACTTGTTGGAA
>CALUXL010000001.1 GCA_944324735.1 uncultured Elusimicrobiales bacterium | reverse complement strand
TGGGTGAAGCCAAACGCGCCGTACAAGCCGGCCGCTGGATCCTCTACCGCTTCAACCCCGAAGCCCGCTACGAAGGCAAGAACCCCTTGCATGTGGACAGCCCGCTGACTGCCCCCACCTTGCCGTTGGCCGATTACATGAGCGGCGAAAACCGCTTTAAAGGCTTAATGCGCGATAACCCGGAATTGGCCCAGCAGTTAATTAAACGTGCCGAATCCGAATACGCCTGGAGACGCGACCTGTACAAACAACTGGCCGCTATGGTTCCGGCGGAAAAGGTAGAAAAATAGTTTGAAGTAAGAGAAGTCTAAACCCCCCGGTTGGAATACCAACCGGGGGGTTTTATATTAAATGGTTAAATAATATTAATTTTTAACCGGATAGTAATCATAAAAAGCAATTGTTTTTTCTGGGGCCGACAAGCCGCTAACGGCTTTGCACAACCGCACAAAACGAGCATTTGAGGGAAAGGCACAGCAATAAATAGTTTGGCTTTTATAATCCAAGCGATATTGATAGGTCTGGGTGCTGCGCGGCTCAAAAAACATTTGATATGGTTGAAGAGAAACATAAGGACGATCAATTCCCTTTAAAACGGCTTCTATATCCAAATCGTCTAAATCCGTTGCATAGGAACCATTGGCCATGTAATAACGCTGTTGGGCGTCCATAATGGCTTTCATAGAAGGGGTTAAGGAAGCCCACTCGGCCTTATCCACCGCCAGCTGATATTGTGGCACCGCAACAGCAGCTAATATGCCAATAATAATCACCACCACCAAAAGTTCTATAAGCGTAAACCCGCTTATATGGCTTGTATTCTTGTTTTTCATATTAAACCCCTTTTTTGACTAAATTTAATTTCTAATCAAATTTATCAAAAAAAAAAAGCAAAACAAGCCCCTGTATATTATGTGCAAGCTCCACTATTATATACGCTACCGCCTCCCCCCCTCTTTTTGCTAGAATAACCCCAATAGGAGGACGCATGAAAACAATTAATGTGGCTGTTATCGGTTTTGGGTTTATGGGTAAAACCCACACCTATGGATATCAAACCATCCCTTTATTTTATGAGCCTGATTTTCAGGTTCGCCTGGCTGCCGTTTGCGCCAGCCGTTACCAAAACGCCTTGGCCGCCAAAGAGCGCTACGGCTTTGCCCATGCCGCGCATGATTTAGACGAAATTTTATCCCTTCCCGATATAGATGTTATAGACATCTGCACCCCCAACGCCCTGCATACGGAAGCTATTTTAAAAGCCTTAGACGCCAAAAAACATATCTATTGCGAAAAGCCCGTAGCCTGCGGCCCGCAGGAAACCGCCCGCATTTTGGCACACCCCCATTTAAACAGCGTAACCACGCAAACCGTTTTTAACAATCGCTTCACCCCCAGTGCCAAACTGGCTAAAGAATTTATGCAGCAGGAGCGTTTAGGGCGCATTTTATCTTTCCGCGCGCACATGATTATGCCCTCCAACGTGGGCGCACAAAAGCCCATGCGCTGGCGTAACAGCCGCCAGGCGGCGGGCGGCGGCGTGCTATACGACTTGGGCGCCCATGTAATGGATATGCTTACTTGGCTGGCAGGCCCCGTGGCCAGCGTTTACACCAAAAACCAAACCGCCTACGCCACCCGGCCGGACGAAAACGGACGCCCCGTACCCGTGGATACGGACGACGCCTCCTACTCCGTCGTTACTTTATCCAACGGTGCCGTAGGCACGGCCGAGGCCAGCAAACTGGCCACCGGCACCAATACGGATTTATATATTGAAATTCACGGGGAAAAGGGTGCCCTAAAGCTGGACTTTATGGACCCCAACTGGCTGTACTTTTATGACGCGCAAGACCCGCACCCCGGCTACAAAAAAATAGAAACCGTTCAAAAATATCCCGCCGGGACGGACTTTCCCCCCGCGCGCCACCCCATGGGTTGGATACGCGCCCATGCGGACTGCTTGTACGAATTTCTGCACGCCGTGAGCGAAAACCGCCCCGCGACCCCTTCTTTGCAAGACGGCCTATACGTACAAAAAGTATTGGACGCCATGTACCAATCCGCCCAGGAAAATAAGGAAATACACTTATGAACAAAAAACTAACCGTATTAATTGTGGTTCTGTTGGTATGCGCTCTGGCGTGGAGCTACCGCCAAAAACGCCAGGAACAGCTGGCCGCGGCCCTGATAGCCGATGCCTATGCCGGGGACTTAGTTGCCGTAAAGAACGACCTGGAAGACGGCGCCCCGCTGGACTATACCCTTTTGTTTGAGGACGAGAAACGCCAATATGCCGGGGCGGATTTTACCCCCCTTCACGCGGCCGCTTCCGGCGGGAATGAGGACATTATTAATCTACTGCTTGATGAAGGCCTTGCCATTGACGGGCAAACCCCGCACGGCTGGACGCCCCTTTTTGTAGCCGTGCGCGACGGCCGTGCCGAAGCCGCCAAACTGCTGGTTTTCCGCGGGGCCAACCCCAACCTGC
This sequence comes from uncultured Elusimicrobiales bacterium, assembly GCA_944324735.1. GTDB lineage: Bacteria > Elusimicrobiota > Elusimicrobia > Elusimicrobiales > Elusimicrobiaceae > Avelusimicrobium. The sequence goes on along the minus strand of CALUXL010000001.1, from coordinate 7,554 downwards.
CCACCGATACCGGTGCCACCCCGCTTATTATGGCGGTTACGCAAAAATTCCCTACCGAAAAGCAACGCCTGGATTTGGTAACCTATCTGTTAAAACGCGGGGCGGACCCTAAACTTACCACCCACACCGGGCTGGACGCGCTCTTCTTTGCCGCCTCCTACCAAAAAAACCCGGAACTGGTGGCCCTACTGTTGGAATACGGGGCCGACACCCAAACGGAAAATTACAAAAAGCTGTTAAAATTAGTAAAAGAACGCAAAGACAAAGAAAGCAAAAAAATAGCCGCCCAATTGCAAAAAGCGGCAAAACACAAAAAAAGTTCCAAATAATCTTCCCCCGCCCAACCGGCGGGGATTTTATTTTATATTTCCCGGTCTATCTTCCCCCCGTTTTATGTAGGCTTTCCCCCCGTTTTTAAAGATATTAACGTAAGGAAAACAGAACCCTTTACAATAAATAAAAACCCCGGCGTTTACCGGGGTGGGAATGGGCTATTTTTTGCCGGATAGGCGGTCCCACGGGTTACCGCTGGAACGGCCGGTAAAAGGGTCCCGCTCGTAATCTTGCGCGGTTATGCGGGCTGCACTGGCGGGCGGAACGGCGGCTTGGCGCCAAGGGTCCGGCTTTAAATCCTGGCGCATAAAATCGTTTAGGTGTTCCCAGTAATACCACAAAGAATAAAAAGCAAGCACCAAACACACCGCCGCCGCAAAATAAAAAAGCGTGCCCAGGGCCGTGTCCCACTCCAAAATGCCCAAAGACTTTAACATATAATACCAGTCCCCCGGCGTGCCCGGCCCCGCTGAGCTGACCATATCGGAAGACGTGAGGCGAAGCGTCATGGCGCGTGCGTCGGCACAGTAGCGCGCGGTGGAATACCAGCACCCCGCCCAATAATACCACACCCCCACACTCATCCACCGCCCGCCGGGTATACGCCAGCACAGCCACAATAGCACCGCCGGAAGCAACGCCTCCGCCGCCGGCCCCGCCCACAAACTGACGGTTTGGCTGTGGCTAAGCATCCAGCCAATGCGGTGGGAGAACTCGTGCACTAAATAAATGGGGAAATAAACAAACACATTATCAAACAAAGTATAAAAAAGCCAGGTGTCCCTCCATAAAAACACCAGCCAGGAGGCCAACACCACCCCACAAAAGGAAACCCATGTCCATTTAAAAGACAGCGGGCTTTGGCGGGTAGCATCCAAAAAAGAGAAAATGCCTGTAAATGTGTTTTTTATGGTTTGAAACATGAATTATAGGTTCTTAATCAAAAAAACGCTTAAAAGTTAATTTTGGGCCTTTTTATGCCGTTCTTCGGCCGCTTGTAAACTAAACACACAGCCGCAATATTGCTGGGAATAAAACTCCAGCTCTTTCCATACTGCGCGGCGGGCTTCTTCCAACCCGTTACGGCGCCAGTTGGTTTCGTCGTAATGTACGCCTTGCGCCTGGCAAGCCGCGCGCCCGGCCGCGTTTACCTGTTGCATGTCTTTATAGCGAGATACACCCAGTACGGAAGAAATTTCCTCAAACCCGTGTTCCTTAGCATATTGGGCCGCCTTTTTAATGCGCATGAAAAAACATACACTGCAACGCTTCCCGCGTTCGGGTTCGTTTTCCAACCCTTTTACCAGGCGAGCCCATTCTTCGGGCTCGTAGGGAAGTTCCACAAACGAAATGCCAAAATGTTCGCAGGCGCGTTTTTGTTCGTCGCGGCGTTTTTCATACTCCGCAAGCGGGTAAATATTGGGGTTATAAAACAGTAAAGTAATATCCAGCCCCAGCTGCGCCGCACGGGCCAAAACACCGCCGGAACACGGAGCGCAACAAGAAAGCAGTAACAATTTTTTATTGGGCATATAGTATAGTGTAGCAAAATAAAAACACCCCGCCACAACACGCACTTAACAGGGTAAAGTAAAATATTTTCTACCTCGTCTATGCAGGCCAGTCCCTATTTCTTTTGCCCCTTATTTGCCCGTTGTAGCCTCCCACTTCTTTGCACAAATTCCAACACTCCCCCCGCCCGGGGAAACACCCATAAAAAAACCCGCCGGCGGAAACCGGCGGGTTTAGTCAATAATATCTAACTATTCGGCGTCTTTGGTATCTTCTTCTTGCGTTTTAAAAGAATCTTGCAAGAGCTGGCCGAGCGTAGGGCGCGGGGCCTGTTTAAGATACTGGGCTACCACTTTGCGGTTTTGTACCTGGTCGTATTTCTTGACCGAGAGGTTTACCGTGAATGTTTCCGGGTTTACGCCCACTACCAAAGCGGTGATCGTGTCGCCTTCTTTGGCGGCAAAATCGCGGCCCATTTCAAAGGGGCTGATGAAGCCTTTGGTGTTGTTTTTACCGATGGTGCATTCCACACCTTCTTCGGACACTTTGGTTACCGTGGCTTTCACGGAGCTCTTGTACGGATAGCGGCGTTTCAAAGCGTCGGCCGGGTTGAGGAACAGCTGTTTCAAACCAAATTCCAATTTGGGGGTTTCTTTATCCAAGTGGATTAATTTGGCTTTCAAGCGCTGGCCGCGGCGGAAGTTGGTGATGGCGGTTTCGGCATCTTTCCAGGCCACGTTTTCCAACGTAACAATGCCTTCAATACCGTGGAAGCGAAGGAACAATTTGTCTTTGTCCACTTTGGCTACCACTACGCGAAGCACATCGCCTTCTTTAATTTCGCTCAAAACCTGAGTGCGGCGCACGGCTTCATCTTCTTCCAACACTTGTTTGCGGGAAATGATGAGTTTCTGTTTTTCTTTAGAAAATTCAACAATCTGGGCTTTAATTTTGGCGCCCACCGGCAAATAATGTTTGTAAGCAGTGTGCAGTTCAGACAAGGAAAGCGGCATAAACCCGCTTACGCCAAAAACTTCCACAATGTACCCGCCTTTTACGGTTTGCAAAATAACGCCTTTCACGCGTTCTTTGGCTTCATAGGCTTTTTTGCACACATCCCAGCCTAAAAATTCCAAGGCTTTTTTATGGGACAAAATGGCCGGTCTTTCATCGGAACCTTTTTTAACCAGTACGGCGGAAACCTTATCACCGGCGGCCGGCAATGTTTTTCCGTCAAAATCAGACACGGGGATAGCCCCTTCTTTTTTGGTTCCGGTATCTACTAAAATATTATCTTGCGTTACCTGTACAACGGTTACTTCTACAATTTCCCGTTTGTTCAGTTTCTCCGATAAAGACTCTTGCTGCGCAATTAACTGGTCCATCGTCATTTCTTGTTCGTTAATTGTTTCTTCCGTGGTTTTAATTTCTTCGTTTGTAGTCATAAGTCCTTATTTACAGTCCGTCGCATGGTGCGGACTGCGTTATCCTCCGTTAGATATTAATTGATATAATTGCGTCCATTATTTCGTTTGCAAAACGTTTATACTGCTCTTTCGGTTCCTGTTGCGGGTCTTGCTGTAAATGCATAACGGTACCGAATTTTACCCGTATTCTGCGCACCCAAGGCCAGCCAAAAGTGCCTTCCACCTTTACGGGAAGCACCGGCGCCTGCGTATGGTATACCAAATAACCAATACCGCTTTTGGGTTTGCGGGGTTTACCGTCTTTGGAGCGGGTTCCCTCCGGGAACATCACAATACTTTGCCCGTGCTCCAAGGCGCGCACCACTTCTTTTAAGGCTCCAAAATCGCCAATGGTACGGGTGCGGTCCACCGGGATATAACCGCTGCGGCGGAAGAACCACCCCAGCCCCGGAACGGAAAACAATTCTTTCTTGGCAACAAAGCGGGAATCTCTCACCAACCCCGCAAAAGCGCCGATGGCCGGCGGATCTGCATTGGAAAGGTGATTGCCCGCTATAATGAGGGCCCCGGTTTTGGGGATATTTTCCAACCCCTCCACCTTAAAGTCATAACAGGTTTTAAAAAAGATCCTTGCTATTAATTTTACCAAATTAAGAAGCATACTGGGAAATCTTCTCCGTCACAAAGTCTATTACTTGCTGCATATTCAGGCGGGAGGTATCCACCACCACCGCGTCCTGCGCCGGTTTAAGCGGGGCCACCGCCCGGTGGCTGTCGCGCCAGTCCCGCTCTTTAATAAGAGCCAAAATGGCATCGTAATCGGCCTCTTTTCCGGCCTCTTGCAGTTGTTTCACGCGGCGTTTGGCGCGTTCTTCGGCGGAAGCGTCCAAATAAAACTTAATGTCCGCATCCGGGAATACCACCGTGCCAATATCGCGCCCTTCCATTACCACGCCGCCGTTTTGCCCCACTTCGCGCTGGCGCTGGGTTAAAACGGCGCGGGCTTCTTTATTGGTGGATACTTTGCTGGCCACGTTGCCCACTTCTTCCAAATGCAGCTTGGGACCTAAAAATTCCCCGTCCACAAACATTTTAAGCGCGCTGGAGGGCTGGCGTTCAAACGTGAATTTTAAATTTTGCGCCAGGGCCAGCACTTCATCGTGAGAAGAAGGGTCAATGCCTTTTTCAAACACTTTATAAGCCAAGGCACGGTACATTTCCCCCGTGCTTAAAAAACCATAACCCAACTTGGCCGCAACGGCCAGGCCGACAGAGGATTTACCCGTGCCGGCCGTGCCGTCTATCGCAATCAGTAAACCGTTGGTGCGCATACTAATTGGCACCCGCCACGGATAAGCTGTCCGTTACACCGCGGATGGCCAGCATGATAGCGTCCGGAGAGGTGGCCGCCGCAGTGGCGGTTTCCATGTCAATGGCGCCTTCTTGATACAGTTTGGCCAAGGCTTGGTCAAAGGTTTGCATGCCGTAAAACGCACCGTTTTGCATCTGCTTTTGAATATCGCTGGGTTTGTTTTCCATAATCAGTTTGCGGATTTGCGGCGTGGAAATCATAATTTCCAGCGCGGGGCGCATACCGGGTTTAATGGTAGGCAATAAGCGCTGGCAGACAATACCGCGGATCAGTTCCGACAGTTGCAACCGCACCTGCGCATGCTGTTCCACCGGGAAAGCGTCCGTCAAGCGAGACAACGTCTGCGTAACGTTTACCGTGTGCATGGTACCCAGCACCAACTGCCCCGTTTCCGCGGCGCTGATGGCGGCTTTCATTACTTCGCCGTCGCGCAATTCGCCGATTAACACCACGTCCGGGTCCTGACGCATGGCCGCGCGCAAAGCGCTGGTGTAAGAAGGAGTATCCACCCCCAGTTCCAACTGGCTGATGATACAGCGGTTTTCGGTATGGATAAATTCCACGGGGTCTTCAATCGTTAAAATATGGCCGGTGCGGGTTTGGTTAATATGGTCCACCATGGCAGCCAGGGTGGAAGTTTTACCGGAACCCGTCATACCCGTTACCAAAATTAAACCGCGGCGGTTTTCCGCCATTTTTTTAAGCACGTCCCCGGGGAGGTGGAAATCTTCAAAGGTGGGAATTTTAAGCGGAATATGGCGAATAGCCATACAAATTTTACCCATCTGGCGAAACACGTTGAAACGGAAACGCCCATAGGATTTGGCGTCCAAAGAAAAGTCCACCGAGCTGTACTGCTCAAAAATTTTACGTTCACGGTCACCCATACACGCATAAGCCATTTTTTTGGCTTCATCGTTGGGGATGAAGCTGTCGTCAATGGGTTTAATTTGGCCGTTTAAACGCACAAACGCGTTGGAATTACCGCGAATATGCAAACCGCTGGCGCGGTTATCCACTACCGTTCTAAGCAAACTTTGCAGTCCTACTGCCATAGAATAATCCCTCCGGTTATAATTTCCGGCCCTTTTTTCTTCTTAAAAACGCCGGGATAAGCATATCGTCTTCCGGCGCGGCGGGTTTGGGCTCGTCAAACCCTGCCAGGACGGTTTCCTGCCGAATCGGCCGTTGACCGCCTGCAGCCATTTCCGGTAACGGACGGCGCACACTATACAAATTGGCTTTTTCCGCGCTAAACCCGGTGGCTATTACCGTTACTTTAAAAAGCCCGTTTAACGTGGAATCATACGAGTGGCCAAACATAACGATAGAATCGTTGCTGGCATACTGGCGGATTAGGTTCATTACTTCCCCCTGCTCCAGCAAGGTTAAGTCTTCCTCCGCCAAAAAATGCACAATAAAACCTTTCGCTCCGTGGATGTCGGCATTTTCCAAAAGCGGGGAAGAAATGGCCTTTTTTACCGCCTGTAAATGGCGGCCCGGCCCGCTGGCCTCCCCAATGCCGATAAGCGACTTTTGCGAATTGCACATCACTTTGCGTATATCGTTAAAATCAATATTTACTTCGCCCGGTTTGGTGATTACTTCCGATATGCCCTGCACCGCTTGCAAAAGCACTTCATCCACCATTTTAAACGCATCGCGAGAAGAGGTTTCCGGGTCAATATTGGCAAACAGTTTTTCGTTCGGCACGATAATCATGGAATCCACATACTTCTGCATTTCCTTAATGCCTTCGTCTGCCTGCTTTTCGCGCACATAGCCTTCAAAATTAAACGGCCGCGTTACTACGCCTATTACCAGTAAATCATTGCCATATAATTCTTTGGCCAGTTTAGCCAAATACGGCGCCACACCGGTACCCGTACCGCCGCCCATACCGGCCGTAATAAACAGTAAATCACACTGGCCGATAATCAGTTTTAATTTTTCTTCCGATTCCTGCGCCGCCAGTTTGCCGCGTTCCGGGTCTCCCCCCACGCCCAAACCTTTGGTAATCTTTTCGCCCACTTGTACCAAATAAGGGGCTTTATTGCGGCGAAGGTCCTGCGCGTCGGTATTAACGGCAATAAAATCTACGTCTTTTAAGCCGCTTTCCACCATGTGGTTAATGGCATTGCCGCCACCGCCGCCTACGCCGATTACTTTTATTTTGGCTTTTTTGCTTTCAAACAAATCGGCCGGCATAAATAAATCTTTCATAACAAGCCTCCTCAACCGCCAAACAGGTTGAAGTTTTTAAGCGCTTTGCCAATTTTACCAAAGAAAGAAGAGTCTTTCTCAAATCCTTCCCGGGAATAATCCTCCATACCGGCGCCCTGGCAAGCGTACAAAGCAAGCGCCATAGCCGTGGAGTATTTAGGTTCAAAAAATTCTTCGTCGGAGGTTAACAAATCGCGCTGAACCCCGCCCAGGCGCACTTCTTTCATACCCAGGATGTTAATGCAGTGGTCCGTCACGCCCGGCAGCAAGCTGCCGCCGCCCGTAATTACGCCCAGCATGGGGTAATTTTTATAGCCGGATTGTTCCACACAGCGGCGGATATATTCAAACAGTTCCTCCGTGCGGGGCTGGATAATATCCAAAATAAAACTTTTCTTAATATTATGCACGCTGCGCCCATCCAGGGAAGGAACCGGAATCTCGCCGTCTTCGTCCAAAGAGGTAGGGAAGGACACGCCATATTTTTCTTTAATGTCCTGCGCGTTTTGGCGGCTGGTGCGAAGCCCGCAGGAAAGGTCCCGCGTAATCAAATCGCACCCGTAAGGGATATCGCGCGAGAATTTTAAAATTCCGTCAATATAAATACCAACGGACATGGTCTCCCCGCCCAAATCAATCACCATCGCGCCCAGTTCTTTTTCTTCCTGCGTAAGCACCGCATCCCCC